>JBEKBK010000114.1:0-18598 GCA_050015435.1 Bryobacteraceae bacterium | reverse complement strand
CGGCGTCGCTGCATCAGAGTTTCCTCCATTGTGCAAGATTCCCCACTGCTGCCTCCCGTAGGAGTCTGGCCCGTGTTTCAGTGCCAGTGTGGCCGTGTGCCCTCTCAGGCCGGCTACCGATCTTCGCCTTGGTGGGCCGTTACCCCGCCAACTAGCTAATCAGCCGCGGACTCCTCTTTCAGCGCCTTTCGGCTTTCCTCTCGCGAGCTTATGCGGTATTATCCCCGGTTTCCCAGGGGTATTCCCCACTAAAAGGTAGATGATCCACGTGTTACTCACCCGTGCGCCACTTTACTTAAGGATTGCTCCTCTTTCTCGTGCGACTTGCATGTGTTAAGCGCGCCGCCAGCGTTGATTCTGAGCCGGGATCAAACTCTCGTTTGAACCTTTTGCAGAACAGGTTATCCCGTCCTGCGATGTGTTTGATCGCTCCGGTTTTAAACTCAAGTTACTGACGAATTGCTTCCTTAACCCCGTGACTTTCGCCAAAGGGTCAGGACTTTCTATTTCGCGTCCAACCAGATTGTCAAAGATCTGCGCATCTCGTATCCACGATCCCGAAGGAAAGTTGACCGAATGCCGGCCTCGAAGGTCGTTTGGGCGCAACTTCCTATGCGCCCTGGATGTTTGCCCGTTAAAAATCCGAGCACCCACATTCCAGGATCACATCAAGCTGCATCCAGGAAACTTGGGAAAACTGAAAAGAACTGCTTCTGGCGGCTATCGGGACTTCAGTAGGAACTGCCCACCACTACCGCGTCTTGCTGCCTGCCCACCCTGCGTACTGCAAATGCCGTACGCTTAGTACTGCCATCTGCTAATTTAACAAACTCCCGTCCGGTTAGCAAGGGGTTTCGTCAGATTTATTTCAGTACCTTTCAGTACCCGCACATCTCTGACGGCTCTGCCATCTTACCAGACCGGCTCCTGGCGGCGCAAGAGGGCAGGCAAAATCACAACCTACCGCCTTCGATCACCACTCCCTGCGGAATTCTCGTCACTGATTATATGCGACTTACTTCCAATTTCCTCGGGAAATCTTGGCCCCTCATTCTACGATCGGGTACCCATCGTGAGCAGACAAACTTCCCCCTCAACCGATTTCGGATGGGCTGCTACCCCCGCCGAGACCGATCAGCAATATTTCCGGACATGGCAGAGGCTGTCGGTGCACTTGCAAAAAGAGATCCGGCCCTGGGTCTCTGAACGGTACTTTCGCGATATCGCCAGAACCGAGGATCGCGATTCCGGGTATCCCACTGTTTTGTATGCCGCTTGCCGGCCGTGTTATGGCCGGCGGCCGGCCGATTTTACCTACGACGTGGCGGATCCCTCGACTCTGCCCGCAGCCTGGCGAACCATCGGACGAGCCCTACGGATCGAACTGGCTCGGGTTGTTCAGCAAATCGACGGCGTCGCACCTCCGCCGCTCGTGCGCCGGTACGCTCCGGTCTGGCACCAGGACATTCTGCTCGCTGTTCAGAAAAAGCCGAGAAGGTTGATCTCTTTGCTGGCCTGCGAAGCGGCGCTGATCAACACGCTGATCGACTGGGGAACCATTCGAACTGCGGGCGCCGAGAAACGCTTCGCTAAAACTCTCGCGACCGCAGCTAGAGCCTTTGAGTTGGCCGACCCAGCGGAGCTCCGAATCAAGGTGCTCAAGGAAACGGAACGGGCTTTATTGGTCCCGGCTCACGCGCCCGACAGCCCGGATGACGTCCTCGACTGAGGGATTCTCGAGGACTGCCACCTGGGTCCCGCGCGGAGCCCAGATCCCAGGGTCGGTCGTCATGAAAATCGCTACCACGGGCACGCCCACGGCAGCGGCCAGATGGCTGATGCCGGAATCGTTGCCAATGTAAACCCGGGCCGTCGAAAGCCAGCACCCCAGCGCGTACAAATCCCCGATGCGAACCGCGCCTTCGAGATTCTCCTCGGGGCCGGCACACCAGCGAACGGGCATCGTTTCGGAAAGCCGTCCGGCGAGCTCGCGATATCTCTCCAGAGGCCAGTTCTTTCTGGGACTTCCCGAAAAAGGGTGAATCACCGCGAAATCGCCGCGGGCCGCCTCCGGAACCGAGATCCTAGGCACGCCCTCCGGGGAGATGGGCAAGGCAGGAAAAAACGTGAATGGCAGGTGCCTCACCGCCTGCCGGAACTCCGGAAAATTCGTTCCGTACCATGAATAAATGGAATCGAACGACTCGAGTTCGGGCACAAACGCGTCATCCAGCACGCCCACCAGTTCGAGTCCCGTGTCGACGATCGCGCGAGTGCGATCGGCAAAGCGCATCAACGGCAGGACCGGCCGCGGAGCCCAAACCTCGGTATAGTGTTCACGCGCCGCCTCGAGTGCAGGCAGGGATAGAATGCAATCGCCGATCGCGCCCGGGCGGATCAGGAGACGGCGCAATCAGTCTCCTTAGGTCTTCTACTTCGTGATATCGACCGGAACTGAAACGTCCACAGTCTTGGGCGGAAGGCACATCCGGTCCGTGCAGGCCTGATAGCGGAGCTTCGCGGTAATCACCGTGGGTCCGGGCAGCGCGTCGTTGTCGACTTTGAGTTTGGTGACGATTTCAAAACTGCCCGTATAGACCGAAAGGGGCTTGTCCGAGAAACTGTACTTCTCCATTTGCGGCGTGGGATACAGGACGTCCGCCACATCGAGCGGGCTCTTGCTCCAGGTCAGCCGCATAGGAATCAGGTATTCGTCCGACGGAGTATTGCTGTTGGCGTGATAGCCATCCTTGAGCTGAGCCGACAGCTTGACCTCCGTCATCTTCCCGACCTTGGCTGTTAGCCTCTCGGGGCCAGTAAGCGTGAGGACATTCGCCTGCCCGAAAGACAGCCCGGCGAACGCAACCACCACTAACGCGCCAGCGATTCTATTCATTGAGGGACGCACGTAGGTTTCCCTTAGAAGGGTCTTTGTCAAGAAGATTGCGGATCTCGTTTTCATATTCGCTCTTGCTAATCAGGCCCTGGTGGATGGAAGCGATCCGGCCCTCCTGGTCGATCACAAACGTCGTTGGTAGAGCTTCAATGCCGCCATACTGCTGGGATACCTCTTCGCTCCCGATGACGACCGGGTAATTGAGTTTGTGCTCGGCGAGGTAGGGGGTTACCGCCTTCCAACCGTCATCGTCCATCGACACGCCCAGCACGGTAAAGTTCTTGTCTTTATAAGTCTGCTGGAAGTCGACGAACCAGGGAATCTCGACTTTGCACGGTCCGCACCAGGTGGCCCAGAAATTCAGCACGACCACTTTGCCACGATAGTCCGAAAGCTTGACGGTCTGGCCAGTGGCGTTCTTAAGCGCAAAATTCGGCGCGAGCTTGCGCTCTTTTTCCGGCTTGACCGCGGCCTTCACCGAGGTGGGTGAGTAGGAGCAGCCCGTGAATAACGCGGCCGCTAACATCGTGACGGTGATGGAGCGAAGGATCAATGTAGACACCTATCTTCAATTATATGATTATATCGGGATCTCGAAGGATGCGGGAAACTTGTCGGCAAACCACCTCCGGCGGCGGCGACGGGCCCAGGCGGGGAGAGTGAACTCCTCGTGTCGGACCACCCGGGAGTACAGCCAGGCGGCCGAATCGCAGAAGCTTTCGCAGGCGTAGCGGCGCCAAGCCGGCGTGCGTCGTGCAAGATCCGCGCCGGTTAACTGCCGCTTGCGTAATTCCGCGCTCCAACCTAGTTCGCCTCCGACGTTGCCTTCGTACTCGGCCTTCATCACGGCCTCCCAACTCCGCCGGCTCGCGTTGGACAAGCGCCGCCAGACGAAATGGAAGATTTCATGAACGAGGATCCGTTCGAACTCGCCCCGAGTCCGCAGGACCTCCGAATCGAGTAGGATCAAGCGGCGCGGAATCGAGGTGGCCGCCCACTGGCCTCCCAGCGAACGGCGAACCTCGATGCGAATCGGACGGCCAACCAACGCGAGCACTTACTTCTTCGGTGGACTCGATTGCAGGAAAAACTCCGGTTTTAGGATTTGCGGCGCGAAGCGCTGGCGCAATCCGGTGATATAGTCTCCGAGGTGCTGCTGGCGGATCTCCTGAATGATTGACTCCCTCACATCATTGATCGACTGGAGCGTCTTGTCATCGACCCGAATGATGTAATACGCGCCCGGCAGTTGCACTGGATCGCTCACCTCACCTGGCTTCAATGCGAGCACCGCTTTCTTGATTGCGTCCGGGTAAGATGTACTCGTGCCTTTGATGGTTCCGAAGTCCCCGCCCACGGCTTTGGAAGTGGCATCC
Source organism: Bryobacteraceae bacterium (assembly GCA_050015435.1). GTDB lineage: Bacteria > Acidobacteriota > Terriglobia > Bryobacterales > Bryobacteraceae > Palsa-187. The sequence goes on along the minus strand of JBEKBK010000114.1, from coordinate 14,326 downwards.
TCCGAATATTGAGCGACCATCTGGCCGAAATCAGCCCCACCCCGCAGCTTTATCACGATGTCGGTAGCGAGTGCCTTCGCATCCGATTCGGACCGTTGTTTCGGATCGTGTGCCGCCGCGAGGGCAGCCAGGGCGGCTTGTTTAACGTCTTCGGGCGAGGTCCCTACGGGCATCGCGGCCTTGTAGGCGATATAAATGACTTTGATCTTCGCTTGCTCATAACGGGACTGATTCGCTTTATAGAATGCCTCGGTTTCCTCAGGAGTCACCAGATACCCGTCGCGCTCGTGATTGACCATCGCATTGGCAACGATCTTCATGCGGGCCGCTTCGATCTGTTCTTTCCAGGGGCTCTCTTCGGCCAGCTTCAACTTGTCACCCTCGGCAGACAGGAAATCGAGGATGTAAAGACTCTGGATCGCGTCCGTCGGGTTGGTTTGAAAGGCTTGGCGGAGCGCCGGCTCTGCGGAGTCCAGGATTTGCCGAATCTCACCAGCGGTGACATTCTTCGACCCGATTTTCATGACCACGGTATCGGGCGGCAGTTCCGAGGAAACGGGAGCTTGTGCACCAAGCGTGGCGGCAACAGCGATCAGAACGCAGATTTTCATTCTTGGGTCCTTCGACGCGGGCAATCTTTTATTAAACTTAACATGGGTTCGGGTTCGCTATAGTAGCGGAGGAGTGAGGATTCGCGCCGCGCTGCTCGCCATTGCTTTAGGAATGGTTGCATGCCAAAACATGCCGGAGCCATACGCTCCCCCGGTCCAAAGGAAGCCTTTCAATGATTTCCACCCCCGCGTCGTGCGGGTCGTCAACATGGCGGACCCCGATGCGCATCTTAGCTTCGTTCAGGATATCGCCGCAGGGTCGAGTGGAAGCTGGCGCTGGACCGGGAAACGCCCCACGATAAAGCTCCGGCTGAGATCTAACGAGAATCTGAAGTTTGTGATCGATTTCACTCTGCCGGAGGTGACCTTCAAAGACACCGGCCCGGTGACTGTGTCGTTTTTTGTGAATGATCGGGAGCTTGGTGAAGAGCGCTACACGACCTCCGGGGTTAAGCATTTCGAGCAACCTATTCCAGCCAGTTGGGTGACCCCGGGCCAGGAAGCCACGGCGGCCGCGGAAATCGACAAGGTGTGGGTGGCGAAGGACGATGGTGCGACGCTGGGCTTCATCGTTACCCGAATGGGAATCACGCAATAATGCTGGCGGCGTTGGCGGCACTCTTTGGAGCGGCGTTCACTGTGAGCGCCTGCTATGCCATGGGAGCGCTGTTACTCGCGCTGGTCCGCGTGTCATTGAAGCCGGAAAGACTGAAGCCAGCGGAAAGACTGCCGCTAACGTTTCTTTTAGGCGCTGCCTGCCTGCATTTGGCGGTGTTCCTGGTGCTGATGTTCCAGATCGCCTACAAGCCTGTAATGTTTGCCCTGCTCGCTGGCGTGATTACGGCGGCGGTGTGGCGCAATATGAGCCAGACCCACCGAACACGCTTCGCAACCGGATATTGGTTTGGCGTCCCTTGGACCGCGAGAATCCTATTCGGACTGATCTTCGCGGCCTTCACCGTGGTCTGCTTCGTGAACGCGTGGGCTCCCGAGGCCAGCCCGGACGGGTCCGGATACCATCTCGGCGTCGTCAGCCGATACGTGCGATCGCACGGGATGGTGCGGATCACCACCAGCATGTACGCGAGCCTCAGCGAAGGCGTGGAGATGATCTTTGTACCGGCATTCGCCTTCGGGCGCCACTCCGCAGCCGCGCTGGTGCATTTCTCGTTTTCGGTGGCGCTGGCGTTGGCGGTCTTCGCATATGGGCGGCGCGTGAGTAATGCCTGGGTGGGAGGCGCGGCGGCCCTGCTCACATATTTGAGTCCCGTGGTGATGAAGGATGGCAGCAGTGCCTACATCGATGTGGCTACCGCAGCCGTTGCTTTCGCGGTTTTCTATTGGCTCGAGATTTGGGATGCGAGCCGGGATCCGCTCCTGTTGATTCCCGTGGGATTGTTAGCCGGATACACGTACGCCGCGAAATACACGGCCGCGGTCATGCTGCTCTACGCGCTAGGATTCGTGGCGTGGCGCGCTAGGAAAATACGTCCATTGCTGGTGGTGGGGACGTGCGCCGCGCTCATGATCGCGCCCTGGATCGTCAAGGATTGGATTTTCGTACAAAACCCCGTTGCACCGTTCGCCAGCGATATTTTCCGGAATCCGTACGTTCACGTCCTGACAGTTCAGGGTTGGACCGAGTACCTTCGAAGCTATGGCTTAACCAACAAATGGACGCTACCTATGCAGGTGACTTTAGACGGTGGAATAACCCAGGGGATTATCGGACCGGCGTTCCTGGCTGCGCCCCTGGCGCTTTTGGCGTTGCGGTTTCCGGCCGGGCGAAGGCTTCTCGTGCCAGGGTTCCTGCTGCTCGCCACGTATTTCGGAAACGTGGGCACGCGCTTCCTGATTCCCTGCCTGCCGTTCTTTTCGCTGGCCATGGCACTGGCACTTCAAAACGTACCCATCCTTCTGGTTCTGCTGGTAGCGTTTCACGCAGTGACCTCCTGGCCTTGGGTGGTGCCGCTGTATGCCAATCGATACGTATGGCGCATCGAACATCTTCCGTATGATGCGGCTCTTCGCAAAATTCCAGAGGATCAGTTTCTTCGACAGCGACTCGATACGTACGGGCAGGCGAGAGCCGTTGAGGACAACGTCCCCAGAGGTCAGGCCGTGCTGAATTTAAGTTCCGTGGCGGACGCCTATACTTCGCGGGAGATTCTGATGAACTATGCGGCCGCCTTCAACGAGTTGCTGAGCGATTTCCTGAACGTCGCGCGGATCGAGCAGTACCAACCCACACGCATGCTGGTTTTTCGATTTCCCGACCGCGGCGTCCGGCGAATCCGGCTGCTCGAAACGGCAAAAGCCGGCGGCGGCAAACAATGGAGTGTGCACGAGCTGCGGTTCCTTCGCCACGACTCCGAGATCGCGCGCAGACCGGAATGGAGATTGCGAGCTTTTCCGAACCCGTGGGACGTACAGCTCGCCTTCGATAACTCGGACGTCACGCGCTGGCGGAGCTGGGAAACGGCCTTTCCCGGAATGTATATCGACGTCGACTTTGGACGGATGCAGCCGGTGGATGAAGTTCGCATGGAGACTTCCCGCGACGACACTTGGCCTATTCACCTTCAAGTGGAAATGATGGACGAGCGCGGGCGGTGGGTCAAGCTCACAGATACCTTCGAAGAACGAGAAATGCGCGCGCAAGGGTCGCTGCGCCGCGCTGCCACGTATGAGCTGCATCAGCGGGGCATCGACTATTTGATCGTCGCGGATAGCGATATCGGCGCCGACGATTATCGGGATGACCCGGAAGCATGGAGGCTGCAGGTGGTCGCGAAGGTCGACGGCGCAACGTTGTACAAGGTGGTTCCGTGAAATTATTCCTCGGAGTGGATGGCGGGCAGTCGAGCACGGCGGCCCTGATCGGCGATGAAACCGGGCGTGTGCTGGGCCGCGGCCACAGCGGGTCGTGCAAAGATGCTGCCTCGATTCAATCGGCCCTGCAGCAAGCGGGCGCGCTTGGGGCGCGCTTCGAAGCCGCCTGTTTCGGCCTCAGCGGCGGCCCTGCCGATCAGGAGGCGCTCGCGCGAGAACTGGTGATCGCCGAACGCTATCTGTTCACGCACGATGCGCAGATCGCCCTCACCGGAGCTACCGCCGGGGAACCCGGCATCATCACGATCGCAGGCACCGGATCCATCGCATTTGGAAGGAACCCCGAAGGACGAACCGCTCGCACGGGCGGTTGGGGATATCTGTTCGGAGACGAAGGCGGAGGCTTTGACATCGTCCGGCAGGCGCTGCGGGCCGTGCTTCGGAGTGAGGAAGGATGGGGTCCGCCGACCGCCCTCCGCGCGGCGTTGTTGGACGCAACCGGGGCGAGGAGCGCCCACGATCTGATGCACGATTCCTACACAACAGAATTTTCGCGGGAACGTTTTGCGTCCTTTGCCAAACTAGTGGACGACGTCGCGCAGGCCGGCGATCAAGTCGCGCGAGACATTTTGACCGCAGCGGCGCAGTCGCTGGCCATTTTCACAGCGGCCGTCCGCGCCCAGTTGTTCCAAGAAGAAGAACCCGTCCAGATTTCCTATGCGGGAGGTGTCTTCAAGAGTGCACTGGTTCTCGAGCGGTTTCGAATAATCGTGGAATTGGAGGACGGCACTCGCGTGGTGCCGCCACGCTATGGACCGCCGGCCGGAGCGCTGATCGAGGCTTATCGATTAGCCGGGATCGAACCGAGCTTGAGCGGCATCCAAGGAGAAACGTAAAGGAGCTGATGAGTGGAACCGGCCTCGCATTTCTTTTATTCAGATCGATTGAAACTGCAGTTTTGGGATTGGGGGACCAATGGGAAGCCCGCCCTGATTCTGGTTCACGGCGGCCTGGATCACGCCCGAAGTTGGGACTGGGTAGCGCGCGCCTTGCGCGACGATTATCACGTCTACGCTCTCGACCTGCGCGGACACGGCAATAGCGCCTGGGCGCCTGGCGCGATGTACAGCCTTGCGGAACATGTGTCGGACCTCTCGGCGCTTGCCGACATCGTGAACGGATTTCCCGTGACGATCATCGGACATTCGCTGGGCGGGATTATTACGCTTCTGTATTCGGGAATTTATCCGGAGAGGGTTCGGAAGATCGTCGCCATCGAGGGGCTCGGGCCGCCGCCCAGTCACCGCGTGCATCGACCCGCGTCCGAGCGCCTGCGCGAGTGGATCGAGTCGGTTCGTAAGATGGAACATCGGTTGCCGCACAGTTATCCGAACATCGCGGCGGCGGTGGCGCGGATGAAGGAAGCGAATCCGTTTCTTTCGGATGAGGTTGCTCTGCATCTCACCGTCCACGGGACTAATTGGAACGCCGACGGATCGATCATCTGGAAATTCGACAACTACGCGCGCATCTTCGCGCCGTATGGCATGAACATGGACGACACCAAGGAAGTGTTGACCCAGATTAAGTGCCCTACCTTGTTGTTCTGGGGGCGGGAGAGCTGGGCGCAGGATCCCGAAATCGACGGGCGTGCATCGGTCATTCGCAATCACAAACTAGTAAAGGTCGACCAGGCCGGGCATTGGGTCCATCACGATCAGCTCGAGATCTTTTTGAGGGAGACCAAACAGTTTCTGGCTGAACCGCTAGGCGGAAGAACGCTATGATCCCAGGTACATGGCCGATAAGACCTTGTCGCCGAACCTAGTGCTGAAGGGTGTTGCCGTTTTTTGGCTGTGGTTGTTTCTTGGACATCCGTCTATGTACGTTACGATTTGGGAGCGGAAGGCGTGGTACCCAATGATCATCGGCACAGTGGTTGTGCCTATCCTACTAGTTTGGGCGATTCAAGTTCTCGTCTGGCGCATTCGACTCGGCCCTTCAACAATTGAGATTCGATCACTCCGTGGAGTCCTGAAGAAGCAGATCGCGGATATATCACGACTCGAAAGGACTCCAGGGCGCATTTGCGTGACATTTAACGACGGCAATCAACGAACTATTCCTGCAATCGTCGGTGACCTAGACGCCGTGCAGGCAGAGATCGCGTCCCGCCGAGCGCTCTGATTCGCGCATGCGCCGTCCGATCGCGACTTCGCGCTGAGCTTTGGGTGGTTTCGCGCAACATTCCGACCGCGTAGGCCTTGTCTCCGTGAAATCTCAAGCGGTTCCGCTCCGGTCTTTTGGACCATGGCGTGCAGTCAGAGCATGCGTAGTTCATTTGATCTTTTATAGGAGACTCACCATGGCTCTTTTGAATCGACTGGTCGGATTACCGGCCGCCTTGGCCGTACTTTCGCTGACGGTTCCTCTTTCCGCCGCTCCCAAAGTCGGCGAAGGCGAACGCGTGAAACAGGTTGCGGCTGCAAATGTTTGCTTCATCACCAAACAGCATTCCGAGAAACCGCAAGTGCCGGTAGTGGTTGACGGAAAGACTTACTTCGGATGCTGTGCTGACTGCACGCAAACTCTGCAAAACGATCCTAAGAGCCGGATGGACATCGATCCGGTGAGCGGGAAAGAGGTCGATAAGGCGACGGCGGTGATCGGCGCGGATAAGACTGGAAAGGTTTACTTCTTCGAGAACGTCCAGAATCTCAAGAAGTTCCGAGTACCCGCCAGTCAGTAAGCTCTCTTCGACTCTTTTGGGGACGATTGAACGAGGGAGAACTGGAGCCTGCCGCCGAGTGTGGCCGGCTCCAGTTATTGTGTTGGTGATGTATCTAAGCTCAAGATTCTGGTCGCACGCATGCGGCGATGTTTCATATCCAAGCCAATCACCTCTAAAAATCGCCCCGCCTGGAGATCTTTGGGCGTACCGGCGTCGAATATCGTTTGACCGTCAATGAAAATCGTAGCCCGCCAGACCGGGCTGTCGTGACCGTTATCTACGTCAACTTGAACGCTGTGCGGACGGACTTTTGTGATCGTCCCCTCCCACTTGTCGACATTGGCCTCTATGTCGGTTGCGATCGCTTCGCCGCCTTCCGCCGCGGCGCGATACCTGACCGCGACATCGTCGCCCAAGCGCAATTGGTGCAAACTCGCGCTACCGCCACGCCAGATTCTAGTGTCGCTATTCACGTGGAAAACGAATGTTCCGTTATCGTTCTTAATTGAAATGGATCCATCGCGGATCGCAATTAATGTTCCTACAGCAGAGGATTTCGGCCCGCCCGCGGATCCTGGAACCACAATCGACGCGAACAACACGACTTTCAGAAAGCTTGACACCACATCAGGCATCCACTGGTTCAAGCGTCTTCGCCGCGTAACTGCGATCAACGTAATCCTCTAGAATCCCGATGAACTCCCGCACGATGTGGTCCCCTCGAAGGGTGCATTTCAACTTGCCGTCCACGTACACAGGCGCGACCGGTTCTTCGAAAGTCCCGGGTAGTGAAATTCCAATATTCGAATGCTTGGATTCGCCCGGGCCGTTCACCACGCAGCCCATGACCGCCACCTTCATCTCCTCGACACCCGTGTAACGCGACTTCCATACCGGCATCTGTTCGCGCAAATAGGTCTGGATCTGATCCGCCATATCCTGGAAGAACGTGCTCGTGGTGCGTCCGCAACCGGGGCAAGCGGTCACTTGCGGCGTGAAGCTCCGCAGCTCCAGCGATTGCAGGATCTGCTGGGAAACGATCACCTCTTCGGTCCGATCCCCATTCGGCAGAGGCGTCAACGAAGTCCGGATCGTGTCGCCGATGCCTTCCTGGAGCAGCACACCGATCGCCGCGGTGGAAGCCACGATGCCCTTCGACCCGAGCCCGGCTTCCGTCAATCCGAGGTGCAGAGCGTAGTCGCATTCGGCGGCGAGCATGCGGTAAACCTGAATCAGATCCTGGACGCCGCTGACTTTCGCGCTGAGAATAATGCGGTCGTGAGCCAGGCCATAATGCTCGGCCGCCTTCGCCGATTCAATTGCACTCACCACGATCGCCCGCAGAGTGACCGTCCTCGCGTCCAGCGGCTCCGGCAGGCGATTGTTGTCGTCCATCATCCGGGTAAGCAGCGCCTGGTCGAGCGAGCCCCAGTTGACGCCGATACGCACCGGACGATCGTATTCAATTGCCGCCTCGATCATGACCCGGAAGTTGCCATCGTGCTTCTTGCCGATGTTCACGTTTCCGGGATTGATGCGATACTTGGCCAGCGCCCGCGCCATATCGGGATATTTCTTGAGCAGCAGGTGGCCGTTGTAGTGGAAATCGCCGATCACCGGTACACGGACGCCGAACTTGTCTAGCGTATCCACGATCTTGGGCACCGCGCGCGCCGCATCGTCGGTGTTTACGGTAACACGCACCAGCTCAGAGCCGGCATTGGCCAGCGCCATTACTTGATTCACGGTGGACATCACGTCAGCCGTGTCTGTATTCGTCATGGACTGAACGACAATCGGGTTGGTCCCGCCGACCTTCACTATTCCGACGCTGACGGCGGCCGATCGGCGTCGCGCTTGTGCTGGCATGCATTCAATTGTAGCGTGGGGGGTGTTTGACATTCACCGGTCTCCTTACTTAAGCTTGCGATTGATCATGACAATTCGGTTCATCTGCCTTACGATTCTCGGTGCGGCAGTCTTGAGCGCGCAGCAAAAGCCCGCGGACATTTTGGCCGCACTGCAGGACGAAGCCCAAGAGAAGTCGGCCGCCTGGGAAATGCTGGCCGCGGACCTCGAAAGCCGGGTCGCGCATCTGCTGCCCTGCGATCCGCGGGTGCAAAGCGCGATCGAAGAAGCGAGTCGGGCGTCGGAGGCCCGGCTCGCCGCGCTCAGCCAGTACTTGGAAGCCAAACTGACCAAGACAAACATCGATGGACAAGCGATCAACGGGATTGTTGCCAGGCAGGAAGGTCTGACGGGCGAGATGAATACGGAGCGCGCCGAAGCGGCGCAGCAACGTGCGGCGATCGAAGCCGAGCTGGCCGACCTGGGAGAGAGCGCGAAACAATCCGCGAGCCTCGCCGGATCGCAGAAAATCCTAGATGGCATCGCCGCAGACTCGAGCCAGCGCGCCACGCGGACTGAGGAGCAATCCCGAAAAAGCGGCGCCCTGACCGATCTGTTCCGCAGTTTCAACAAGGGCTTTGAAGCAAGGCGAACGGACCTCGAGGCCGAAATACGCGCCGTAACCGCAATGACCGCGCGTTGGCACGAATATTACGCGGCTCGCCTGGCGCGTGCCCAAACCGAGTGTTCGGTCATCAACGGCGGTCGTCCGGCACCGGGGAAAAAGTGATGATCAAAACCTCTGGAATGATGATCCTGACCGCGCTTTGCGCATTCTCTCAAGCCCTTGCTCCAGACCCTGCTCAGGCGGCGCGGGACGCCTATCGCAGCGCTTATCGCGCCTGGCGAGAAGCTGATCCTAGCCTGGAGCACGACGCGGCAACGCAGGGATCTCAGCTCTCGCTACGGGCCGCTCGTCTGGCGGAAGCCCAGGCGAAATACGCCGCAGCCCGCGGGTACTTTCTCGAGGGGCTGATCGCGGGCAGCGGAGCGACACTCTTGTGGCTCGAAGATGCGCGAGCCGTCGAGCCGTCCATGGCTCCGCCGAAAGGCCTCGACGACTACCTCAGCGCCGGGGATACCGCAGTCCACCACAGCATGGACACCTTCGCCAAGGATAACGACCGGGGGCTCCAGCCGCTTCGGCAGGCTTTGGATCGCGAAAGTAAGGCGCTTGCTGATCTCACCACCGCCGTGGAGGAAGAGCGCAAGACCGCCTTAGCCTTCCGCGATGAAGCGGACGCGACGGAACAAATGATCCTGCAGGCAACTGTCGAGGATCGAATTCTAGTGGCAGGTATCCGGCAGACGCTGGACGATACGAGCCATGACGCCGACGCCTGGGCGCAGTATTATCGAACCCTGGCCACCCTAGCACCGCCCGCGCCGCAGGGAAACGCGTCGACGGCGCCCGCCATGCTCCAGCCCCCGTCCGCGATTACTCCGGTGCCGTTGATCCGCTACACGGGTGCGTGGCTTTATCCGCCGGTCAACGGCGAGTTTCACGGCCTCGAACCCGAGCTCGCGGAACTGAGTGTGAGTGAAGAGAACGGTCACGCCACGGGTACGCTGGTGGCCCGCTTCAAACTGCCGGCGGGCGGCCAGGGCGACCGGGAGTTGCGATTCGGTTTTTCCGGGGACTTCAAGAACACCCTCCAACAGGTTTTCAATCTGATCACCACGGACGGCACGAAGGGGACAATGGAACTGACCCCGGGTTCGGCATTCAACCTCCTCGCAGTGAAAATCCAGACCGAGCCGAAACCAGGGAAGGTTCAACAAGCCGACTTCGTGCTGCTGAAGAAGTGAGCGCGCGCCTTATAATGGTGTGTGTCTCAAGCCACCACCGCGTTCGTCGAGCAGAATAAAGACCGGCTCCTGGAGGAGCTCAAGACCTTCCTGCGCATTCCCAGCGTGAGCACGCTGCCGGAACATTCCGGCGATGTGCAACGGGCCGCCCGCTTCGTAGCCGACAGTTTAGGAGCCATCCGGCTCGAGAATGTGGAGATCATCCCCACGGCGAAGCATCCGTTGGTCTACGCCGATTGGCTGCATGCGCCGGGAAAGCCAACGGTCCTGTGTTACGGGCATTACGACGTTCAGCCGCCCGATCCGCTAGAACTGTGGACCAGTCCCCCCTTTGAGCCCACTTTGAGGGAGGGCAATCTCTACGCCCGCGGATCTTCGGATGACAAAGGCCAGATGTACATGCACATCAAAGCCGTCGAGGCCTTGTGGGCGGTGAATGGAACCTTGCCCCTGAATTTGAAATTTCTGATCGAGGGCGAAGAGGAAATCGGTGGCGAATCGGTCGCGAAATACGTGGCCGCGAACCCGGATAAGCTGAGGGCCGACGTGGCTCTCGTATCCGATACAGCACTCTACGCGGAGGGGATGCCGACGTTGTGCATCGGGCTGCGCGGGCTGATCTATACCGAAATCGAGGCACGCGGTCCGTCCCGCGATTTGCACTCAGGCCTGTACGGCGGCGCTGCCCCTAACGCCGTGTTCGGCTTGATAGAGCTGCTCGCGAAGATGAAAAATGCCGATGGCGTCATCCAGATTCCTGGAATGTACGACGATGTTGAGCCTCCTGCGCCGGAGGAGAAACAGAGCTGGACCACCCTGCCCTTCGATGAGCAAGAATTCTTGAAGCGGGAGGTCGGTTCCACGAGCCTGACGGGCGAACCCGGATTTACCGTGCTCGAGCGCGTATGGGCACGGCCCACGCTGGAAGTTCACGGCATCGCTGGCGGATTCACCGCAGCCGGAGCCAAAACCGTGATCCCCGCGACAGCCACGGCGAAAGTGAGCATCCGGTTGGTCCCGAAACAAGATCCCGACAGGATTATCGACGCTTATAAAGACTTTGTGCGGGACAATAAGCCTCTGGGCATCCACGCCGAGGTTCGGGTTCTCAGCGCCAGTCCGGCCGTCATGGTGAACCCGGACCATCCAGCGATCAAAGTCGCGGCTCAAGCATTCCGCGACATCCTAGGCCAGGAAACGGTGTTCATTCGGAGTGGCGGGTCCATTCCGATCGTGGGCGATTTCGCCACGCACCTCGGGATCCCGACCATTCTGATGGGGTTCGGGCTTCCGGACGATGGTCTTCATTCGCCCAACGAGAAATACAAGTTGTCAAACTACTACGCCGGGATCATGACGATTGCCCATTTCTTTGAACAATACGGCCAGTGACGTAGCCACGCGCTCGGGTCAGTCCGAGAGCGTGGTTCGCTCGGCTGGCATCGTTTCGATCGCGGTGTTCATGAGCCGCATCACGGGCCTGGTCCGTGAAAGCGTCATGGCTCGCCTCTTCGGGGCCGGACTGACGTATGACGCGTTCATGCTCGGCTTCCGGATCCCCAATCTGACCCGGGACCTGTTCGCCGAAGGAGCGCTTTCGAGCGCCTTCGTTCCTACGTTCTCCGAGTATCTGGCCACGCGAAGCAAGGCGGAAGCCGCGCGCCTGGCCAATCTGGTGGGCACAGCCCTGATCCTCGTCGTGGGCGGGTTATGCGCGGCGGGAATGCTGTTTGCCCCAGGCCTGGTGCACTGGCTGGTGCCGCACTTTGCGGACGTGCCCGGGAAGATGGAACTGGCCATCACCATGACGCGGATCATGTTCCCGTTTCTGTTGCTCGTGGCGCTGGCGGCCCAAGCGATGGGCGTGCTGAATGCATCCAACGTGTTCGGCGTCCCGGCCATGGCGTCGACCTTTTTCAACATCGGTTCCGTCGGGTTTGGCGTGATGCTCGGCTACTGGCTGGGGCCCAGTCTCCACATTTCGCACATCGAGGGGATGGCCTATGGAGTCGTACTCGGCGGGGCGCTGCAATTGTGCTGGCAATTGCCCGCGCTACACCGGCTCGGATTCCATTTTCGTCCTACGTTTGACTGGTCGGATCCAGGGTTGGTAAGGATTCTGCGGTTGATGCTTCCGGCCATCCTCGGCAATGCCGCAGTGCTCATCAATGTGATGGTGACCACCAATCTTGCCTCCGGCGTATCAGACCCGGTGCGGGGACTCAATGGCCCCGTAAGCTGGCTCAGTTGCGCGTTCCGCTTCATGCAGCTCCCACTCGGATTGTTCGGCGTCGCCATGGCGTCGGCCACTCTACCCTCTATCTCTCGCAGCGCCGCTGCCGGAAATATGGAAGAGTTCCGGCGGACGCTATCCAAATCGCTCGGCGTGGTATTTCTGCTGACGGTTCCGTCGTCCGTGGGATTGATCGTGCTCGGCAAATCCATCATCGGCGCCATTTACCAGGGCGGCAAGTTCGAGTTGTACGACACGCAGCAGACCGCCTTGGCGCTTTCTTGTTACGCGATTGGATTGGCTGGATATGCGGCCCTCAAGGTTTTAAACCCGGCGTTTTACGCGTTGGGAGACGCGCGTACGCCCATGCTGGTGAGTCTGACCTCGGTCGTGATCAACTATGTAACTGCCGTAACCATGATTCGTGTCGCCCGGCTCGGACATGCCGGTCTCGCAATGTCAACTTCAGCCGTGGCGCTGTTCAGCTTTTTCGCGTTGTTCGCCATTCTACGGAAGCGCATCGGCGGGATTTACGGAAATGAGCTGGCGCGCAGCGTCGGCAAGGTCATGCTCGCGGCGGCGGTCATGGGCGGCGCGGTCCTATCGTCGAGCCACGGAATGGAGAATTGGCTGGGCGTCTCCCAACTTGCGCGGCTAGCGGATCTGGCCGTTTCCATCCCGCTTGGATTGGCTGTGTTCTACTTTACCTGCCGGGTCGTGGGTGTGAGCGATCTGGATATGGCGATCCGCGCCTTTACGGGGCCGATCCGAAGGCGGATTCCTGGGACTAAAATGGTTTAGCGTGACGGGCTAAAGCATCTAAGGGATTTGTCCGATCTTGTCTAAGGGACACGCCGGTGAAGATTGCATTCCAAGTCGCTTGGTGGCTGTTGTGCGCGGCCGGCCTGGGCCTCGGGGCCGAGCCGCACCAGCGCAACGCGCAGCACGAGTACGAAGAAGGCTTGCGATACGAACGGGCCGGCCAGCCGGAACGCGCCTGGGACTCATTCTCACGGTCGATAACGGCTGAGCCCTCCGCGGCTGCCTATGTCCATCGCGCCAAGGCGAAACTTTCCCTGAAGGTAATGGAAAAGGCGCTCGACGATCTAGCCGACGCAATTCGCCTGGATCCGAAAGACGTGGAGGCGTTTCGCCTGCGGGCGGAGACGTACGCGAAGATGAGCCAGCATCGCAACGCCGTGAACGATTTCGGGCACGTCATCGACTTGGGTGGCGGGACCTCAGCCATCTATGCGGCCCGCGCGGTATCCGAGGAGGCCCTGGGCGACCATTCCGCCGCCATCGAGGACTATTCGAAAGCGATCCGTCTGCGGCTGGATGATCCCGAGTTGTGGAAGAGCCGCGGCTTGCTGCTCTCCGCGCAAGGCCGCTATCACGATGCGATTGACGATTTTGATCAGGCGACCCGTCTCCAACCCGATTCCGTGGCGGGGTATCTGGAGCGCGGTGTTGCCTACGGCCAGCTCGGCCAATTCGCGCTGGCGATTGAGGACCACAACCGCGTCTTGCGCCTCGACCCGAATAATCTGCGTGCGATTAGTTACCGTGGGGCGGCGTTTGCCAGGCTGCATGAGTACCCCAAGGCGATTGACGATTTCACCGCTGCGCTGAAGCTGGCCCCTAACGACGTTTCGCTCTACATGGCACGTTCGAGCGTGTACGCGGCGATCGGCGAACATCAAAAGGCGTTAACCGATCGGGACAACGCGGTGCGCCTCAAGCCGGATTTCGCCGAAGGATTCCTTGCGCGCGGAGGATCGTATCACGCACTCGGCATGCACGAACAGGGACTCGCGGATCGTACCGAAGCGATTCGTCTCAGGCCGGACATGGCGGAAGCCTGGTGTGCACGCGGCAGCGCCTACTTCCTGCTCGGCCAGTACGACAAGGCCCGAGATGACTTAGATCAGGCGTTGCGTCTCCAGCCCAATTACGAGGAGGCGCAAACTGTCCTGACCAAGACTCAGGCGGCGCTCGCTCAGATCGAAGTGGCGAAGGCCGCCGCGGCCACGCCGCCAACTCCGCAACCGGCCCCAGCGACTCTCTCAACTCCGAGCGTTCCGGCAAAGTCGGTCGCGGTGGCAGTCCCGTCGCGTCCAGTCTCGATCCCCCCCAAAGTCGAGCCTCCGCCGCCGTCGCCGACGCCTTCGGCCAAGGCGACCGGGTCCGCGGCAGTCCATA
>JBEKBK010000113.1:0-18774 GCA_050015435.1 Bryobacteraceae bacterium | reverse complement strand
TTTCGTGATGCAATCGCTCACGCCTATCTTAATCGTGAACGAAATTGAACCGTGTCTCGGCTTCTGGAAAAGTCTCGGGTTTGAGGTTACGGTCGAGGTCCCCGAAGGCGACCGGCTCGGCTTCGTGATCTTGAAAAACGGTCCGGTCGAAGTCATGGATCAAAGCCGGGCGAGCGTGGCCAAAGACGTGCCCATTATGGCGGACTTTCCATCTTCGAGCGTGTTGTACATTCATGTGACGAATATCGATGAAATCATCGGGAAACTGGACGGGTTCGAGGTTCTGACTCCCAAGCGTACGACTTTTTACGGCGCCACCGAATACACCGTGCGTGAACCCGGCGGGAATGCGATCGGATTCGCGGAAATGAGCAACCCGAATGCTGGCTGAGCTGGTCTGTTTCAACCCGGCGTGCCGCGCCACTTATGGCATCACCGAAGTCCTGTACAACTGCCCGCGGTGCGGCGGGCTGATCGAGGTCCGCTATTCCGGCGATCGAATGGACGCGGATGAATTGCGCCGCACGTTCCGGGAACGCCGGATGAGCAACGCTCCGCTAGAGGCGAGCGGCGTCTGGCGCTATCGCGAGCTGTCGCCGTTCCTCGATGACTATTCGAGCGTGGTGACGCTGCGCGAGGGCAATACTCCTTTGCTCGACGGGCGGCTCGCTGCGCTGTACGGAGGCCTCGATCGGCTTTGGTTCAAGCATCAAGGATTCAATCCGACCGGCTCGTTCAAAGACAACGGAATGACTTGCGGCACGGCGCAGGCGGTGCGGCTGGGTATGCGCCGCGTGGCCTGCGTGTCGACCGGCAATACGTCCGCGTCCATGGCGGCCTACGCAGCGGCAGCCGGCATCGAAGCCTTGATTTTCCTTCCGCACGGGAATATCTCATTTGGCAAGCTGGCGCAGGCGCTTGAATACGGCGCGAAGACGCTCGAAGTGGAGGCGAACTTCGACCAGATTCTTGCGCTTGTGCGCGTACTGGCGGAGAAGCTGGGCATCTACCTGCTTAACTCCGTCAATCCGTTTCGGATCGAAGGGCAGAAGAGCATCGTCTTTGAGATGCTCGATCAGCGCGATTGGAATCCGCCGGACTGGATCGTGCTGCCGGGCGGCAATCTCGGTAACACCTCGGCTTTCGGCAAGGCGCTGCGCGAGGCTCGTGAAATCGGCCTGATCGGGAAAATGCCGCGTCTGGCCGTGATTCAAGCCGAAGGCGCGGCTCCGTTCCACGATTTTGTAAAATGTGGCGGCGAGTTCCACGCCGTTGAGAAGCCGGAGACCCTGGCAACCGCGATTCGTATCGGCGATCCGGTCTCGTGGCCGAAGGCATTGCATGAAGTGCGATCATCGTGCGGGGTTGTGGAGAAAGTTTCTGAGCAGGAAATCGCCGACGCCAAAGCCCAGATCGGGCGTTGCGGAATCGGTTGCGAGCCCGCGTCGGCGGCCACTCTCGCGGGCATTCGCAAGTTAACGGCTAAGGGCGTGATCGATCGTGGAGCGGACGTTGTCGCGGTTCTGACGGGCCACCTGCTCAAGGATCCCGACTACATTTACCGCTATCACACCGGAAAACTAGAAGCGCCCGGCGGAGTCAAGATTCGCTCGACGTTCGGTAATCAATCCGTGGTGGTTCCCAACGATCCTGACCGGATTGCGGCGTTACTCAACAACTAGACCGCTCCCTCGCTGTCGCGGCTCATTAGCGCTTTCCGAGCCGCGACTGTCAGGAGGCGGTCTCGACTACCGTTTATAACCGACCTTGCGCAAGAATTCGTGACGCCATGCGGCGTCGGCTCCGGACTCGACTCCCTTGGGCGAGCTTCCGTCGATAACGCCCAGAACACCCCGGCCCTGTTCTGTTTCCGCCACGATCACCTCCACCGGGTTCGCCGTGGCGCAGAAGATGGTGCACACTTCCGGAATATCGCGGATTCGTCCCAGCACGTTAATCGGATAACCATCGCGCATGGTGATCACGAACACATGACCGGCCGCCAGCGCTTGCGCATTGCGCGTGGCATTCGCCTGTAGATCCGGGTCATTCCCGTCGACTCTCGTCAGGCATGCCCCGGAAGCCTCGTTAAACGCGACGCCGAATTTCATCTGCGGCACTGTGTTCACAATCGCCTCATACAGATCCTCCACCGTCTTGATGAAATGGCTTTGGCCCAGGATGACGTTACTGTTCTCGGGAATCTCTAGTCGAATCGCTTTCAGCTCCATCGCTCTCTCGCTTTCAGCTCCATGGCTCTCACTATACTGAAGGTTGTTGCTCGAACACATCCGCAAGCTGCCACACGGGCGGGCGAATCTCAAGCAACTGATGCGCGAGCTTGGAAGCCGCGGCAAGACGCGCGCCGAAATCGAGAAAGAACTGGAACGCCTGATACGGCGGGGCGATCTGGTCGAGACGCGTCCGGGCCAGTACGCCGCGCTAGGTTCCACGCGCGAGTTCGCCGCCGGCCGGCTCAACGCCCATCGCGACGGATATGCGTTCGTCATTCCCGATTCTCCGGTGCCTGGTCTTAAAGGCGACGTTTATGTATCCAAGGAAGCCGCCACTCGCGCCATGCACGGGGATCGAGTTCTGGTGCATATCGGCCGTATTGAACGGGATGGCCGGGCCGAAGGCGAAATCGTGCGCGTACTGCGGCGAGCCCACCCCTCAGTGGTGGGCGAGTTCAGCATCCGCCGTACGGGAAACTTCGTCGTTCCGCACGATGACCGCATTCGCCAATGGATCGAGATCCCGGATGAATTCGCCTTGCCGGGCCGCCGCGAATCCGCGGATCGCGTGGGCGCACGGACCATAAAGGTGGACTCCATTGAGGATCTGGACGGCATGGTGGTCACCGCCGAAATTCTGGACTTCGGTGAAGATGGCGAGCACCCGATCGGTCGCATTACAGAGGTCCTCGGCCGTCCGAACGACTTTGGCATGGACGTCGAGATTCTGATCCGGGCGCACCATATCCCGCACCAATTTCCCGACGACGTTCTCGAACAGGCTCGATCGATTCCCGGCCCGATCCCCTCTGCTGAACTCGAACGCCGCCGTGATTTTCGAAACTTAGACATCGTCACAATCGATGGCGAAACGGCTCGCGATTTTGACGACGCCGTGTGGGTGGATCGCCTTGAAAACGGCCACTATGCCTTGCAAGTCCATATCGCGGATGTCAGCCACTATGTTCGTCCCGATTCGCCGATCGATCGCGAAGCGCTCTTGCGCGGGACCAGCGTTTATTTCCCGGATCGCGCGGTGCCGATGCTTCCGATCGAACTCTCCACGGACCAATGCTCGCTCCGCCCGAATCTTGATCGACTAGTGTTATCGGTCCTGCTCGAAATCGACGGGCGCGGCGACGTTGTTTCGCAAGAGTTCACTCGTGGCGTAATCCGCAGCGCGGAGCGAATGACTTATACCGCCGTTCATGGCGTTCTGGAAGGTCATGCCGAGTTGCGGGAACGATACGCCAATCTTGCTTCGAAATTCGAGCTGATGCGGGACCTGGCGCTGATCCTCAACCGGAAGCGGGTGCGCCGCGGATCGATCGACTTCGATTTGCCGGAGGCGTTGCTCGAGTTTGACGAATTCGGTGAAATGACCGGAGTCACGCGCGCGCCGCGGAATATCGCCCATCGTTTGATCGAGGAGTTCATGCTCGCCGCGAACGAAGCGGTTGCTTCCCATCTCGAATCCGCTGAAGTCCCGATGATCTTCCGCATCCACGAGCGGCCCGATCCAAAGCGTGTGCTCGAGTTCGAAGAGATTGCCACGCAATTCGGTTATTCATTCGGCGCGGGCGCGGCGAGGGTCAAGAAATTTCGCGAAACCACCGTCGCCCTCGATAACCCCGTCCTCACTTCCCGTCATTATCAGAAGTTGGTTGCGAAGCTCGAGGGCAAACCGGAGGAGCGGATTCTGAGCTACCTCATGCTCCGTTCGCTCAAGCAGGCGCGGTACAGCGATCAGAACCAAGGCCATTTCGCCCTCGCCGCGCCCAGCTACACGCATTTCACTTCGCCGATCCGGCGCTACCCGGATCTGATTGTTCACCGCATTTTATCCGCGTACCTGGATGAGACGCGCTATGTCGCGGACCTTCACACCATCGCCGATGCGTCCTCCGATACGGAGCGCCGCGCCGCCGAAGCGGAGCGCGAGCTAGTCGAGTGGAAAAAAGTCAAGTTCATGATTGACCGTGTGGGCGAGGAGTTTGCCGCGCTCATCATATCCACTACCCGCTTCGGCTTCTTCGTCGAACTGACGGATTTATTCATCGAAGGGCTGGTGCCCTTGGACACACTCCCCGGCGATCGTTTTAATTTTCACGAAAACACTCGCAAGATCGTTGGGGAACGCAATCGCCGCCAGTTCTCGATCGGCGACAAGGTGACGGTGCGGCTGGATCGCGTGGACGCAGTCGAGAAGAAACTTCAATTTTCGCTGGCCGAGCCGGCGCCGCGTCCCCGTCGCCGGACGGGTCGTCAATAGATAGGCGGTTCGCCGGGCGGGCGCGTCTTCCAGCGCCGGTGAATCCACAGCCACTGGTCCGGATATTCTCGAATCACGGATTCCAACTGCGCGTGAATTCTCTGCGTGTCTTCGAGCACGTCGCCGGTCATTTCCACCGGCGGACAAAAGCGAAGTACGTAACGCTCCTCCTGACGGGACCACAGCGCGAAGCCCGGCACTACCGGCGCGCCGCTATGATGCGCAAGCTTGACAAACGCGCTGCCCGCGCACGCTTTGACTCCGAAGAAATCGATGAACACGCCCTGATCCGGCGTAGTGTTCTGATCGATCAGGATCCCAACGGCCTCGCCTGATTTGAGCGCACGCAAAATGTCGCGCGCGGCGTCCCGCTTCTGGATGATCTGATTACCGGACAGCGCGCGGTACCGCTCTACCATTTCATCGATCTTCGGATTATCGAGCGGCCGAACGACAATACGCATCGGACCGGTCATCAGAGCATGCGTGAACGCGCTCAGCTCCCAGTTACCCAAATGCGCGGTCGCGACCAGCACGCCGCGCCCGCATTTGAGCGCCTCCTGGAAGTTCTCTAATCCGTCATAGCGAATCCACTCGTGAACATTGGCGCGCGTGATCCTCGGGAATTGGGCGAAGGAGGCGATGATCCGGGCGATAGAGCGAAAGACTCCGTCTACGATTCCGTCGTCGGGGAGGTTCGCGATTTCAAGGTTTCGCCGAGCGGTGGCACGCAGCCTGGGAACGGCAAGATCAAGCAGCTTTACGTAGAACTCTGCTAACCCAGGGAACCGGACGAGGGTCGCCATGACGACTCGGGCGGCCCAGTATCCGAGAAGGCTCACTCGATCCGGCTCACTGGATCCAACCCCCACCAAGCACCACGTCACTGGAATAAAACACAGCTCCTTGACCCGGAGTAATGGCGCGTTGGGGCTCATCGAAGAGCACCTCGACCTGTTCCGGATCCGAGCCCGGGGTGATGGTCGCGGCCGCCGCGGCGTGCTTGTTGCGGATCTTAATTTCCGCGCGCAGCGGCTCAAAGGGCGGAGCGATCGAGATCCAGTTCACATCCTTCACGCGCATGCTGGAGCGCAGCGTCTCCCTATCGCGGCCGATCACCACGCGCCGGGTCTGAGGCTCGGTCGAGATCACGTACAGCGGTTCCGGCGCCGCGATTCCCAAACCTCGCCGCTGGCCAACGGTGAAATGGTGAACTCCCGCGTGCTCGCCGACCACCCGCCCGTCCGACGTGACCAGTTCCCCGCGCTGATCCTCCGGCGCGATTCCCTGTTCGCGGAAATACGCGTCGATAAAACCCGCGTAGTCGCCATTCGGTACGAAACAAATTTCCTGGCTGTCCGGTTTCGCGGCAGTCGGGATGCCGAGTTCGCGGGCCAGTTCGCGTACCGCAGGCTTTTCGAATCCGCCCAACGGAAACATGGTCCGCGCGAGTTGTTCCTGCTTCAAGCCAAACAGAAAATAGGTCTGATCCTTCGCCCGGTCCGCGCTGCGCCGCATCTCCCACCGCCCCGCATCGGGATTCCAATCGATCCGCGCGTAATGGCCAGTGGCGATGCGCTCGGCGCCCACGCCCTCGGCCATTTCCAGAAACTGATCGAACTTGATGAAGTTGTTGCACAGCGTGCATGGAACTGGAGTGCGACCCGCAAGGTATTCGCCGATGAACGGCTTCACCACCTGCTCCTCGAAGCGCTGCTCGAAATTCACCACGTAATAAGGAATGCCGAGGTGCTGCGCGACGTGACGGGCATCGTACACGTCGTCGAGCGAGCAGCAGCGGCCGGTTGACGCCCCGGTCGAAATCTCGGGAAGGCGGCGCTGATTCCAGAGCTGCATCGTCAGCCCGATCACGCGCTCCCCTTGACGCTGAAGCATTCCCGCAACGACGGAGCTATCCACGCCGCCGGACATGGCAACCGCGATCGCGTCAAGCATAGGCGGGCGCCAGCTTCCTTAATCGCTCGACACTCTTGGCTACCGCGGCAATCAGGGCATCCACCTGTTGCACGGTATTGGATCGGCCGAGAGAAAATCGCACGCTGGAGCGCGCCTGCAGCTTGCTGAGGCCGATCGCCGTCAGCACATGGGATGGTTCGGTCGCACCGCTCGAACACGCCGACCCGCTCGAGACCGCGAATCCGTCGAGGTCCAGCGCAATCAACAGAGACTCCGAGTCGACACCGTCGAACCGCACATTGGATGTGTTGGGCGTGCGGGGAGCTCCGGCTCCGTTAATGTGCGCGCTTGGTACCCGGTCGAGAATACCCTGCTCCAGGCGGTCTCGCAACTCAGCCAGGTGCGCCCCTTCTAGGTCGCCCAAGATCTGTTGCGCCGCTTGCCCTAGTCCGACGGCTCCAGCAACGTTTTCCGTGCCGGCCCGCAGGTCGCGTTCGTGATGCCCGCCAAACATTCGGGAAGCGATCCTGGTCCCCTTACGGACGTACAGCGCGCCGACGCCCTTCGGGCCATAAATCTTGTGGCCGCTGATGGAGTAAAGATCCACGCCCAAGGCATTCACGTTCACAGGAATTTTCCCCGCCGCCTGAACACCATCGGAGTGAAAAATCACTCCCGCCTCCTTCGCGATCTTCGCAATCTCCGCGATTGGCTGGATCACGCCCAGCTCATTGTTGGCGTGCATCACGCTGATCACCTTCGTATCCGGCTGCAACGCCCGACGGATCGCGTCGGGATCGACGACCCCGCGTCCATCCACTGAGACGAATCTCACGGAGGCCGCGTGCGCACTTGTCGCCAGCACCGCCGAGTGTTCAATGGTGGTCGTAATCACCTGGCCGCCGTCCGCGGCGCCCAGCACCGCAAGGTTGTCCGCCTCCGTGCCGCCGCTGGTAAAAACGATCTCCTCAGGCGTCGCTCCCAGCAGCGCGGCCACTTGGCGGCGAGCTTCGTCCAGCTTCGTCTTGGCCATCTGCCCGAAGAAGTGGATACTGGATGCGTTGCCGTACACTTCCGTCATCAGCGGAAGCATGGCGCTCAGCACTTCCGGGGACACTGGCGTCGTCGCGTTATGATCGAAGTAATAGCGCTCCATGTAGTTTCATTACAATTTTATCAGTGATTACTCTCACCACCGATTTCGGCGCCGCGGATCATTTTGTCGGCGCCATGAAAGGCGTGATTCTCGGAATCGCGCCCCAGACGCAAATCGTCGATATCACGCATGAGATCGCGCCGTATGAATTGAACGAAGCGGCCTTTGTGATCGCGCAGGCGTGGCGGTATTTTCCCAAGCGGACCATCCACATGGTGGTGGTCGATCCGGGCGTCGGAAGCGCCCGCAGACCAATTCTCGTCGAAGCCGGCGGGCACTACTTTGTCGGGCCTGATAATGGCGTCTTTTCGATGATTTACGATAGCGCCCGGATCAAGGTTCGAGAGATCTCCAATCCAAAGTATGTTCGCAAAGAAGTAAGCCGCACGTTCCATGGACGCGATGTCTTCGCGCCCGCCGCCGCTCATTTGTCTCTGGGAGTGGCTCTGACGAAATTCGGCAAACCGGTATCGGACTACATTCGATTGTCGGTTGCCAAGTCCACTGAGTTCGCGAAGAATCAATGGCGCGGAACAATCTTGAAAGTAGACCGCTTCGGCAACCTGATCACCAATTTTCATATCACCGATTTTCCGGATGTGCAAACGCAACCCATCGAGCTCCGTGTCGGCCTCGAGCGGATTCATCGGCTCGCCCTTACGTACGCCGAAACTGAAATCGGGGAGGTCTTCGCCATCGTCGGCAGCTCGGGCTATATAGAAGTGGCCGCGAACCAGGCCTCGGCGGCTAAGATTCTGGGCTGCGGCGCGGGCGCTCCAGTGGAGCTGGAAGTTTACTTCGGCTGATATCCAGGGCACGCAAGGACCGGCAGACGCGGGTACTTCAAATAGCTCGGGTCAGTGAAAGATCGCTCACACAAATAGAACGTCGAACCTTTGTCTGAACGCATGACGCGGCAGTAGGTGCAGGTCGCGCATAAACCGATCCGGTCAAAATCAGGCGGAGAAGAACTCACGGGCAGCTTCCACGGTCTGGCCGATATCGTCCGGGCTGTGCACCGCGGAAACGAATCCGGCTTCGAATTGCGAGGGGGCCAGATAGACGCCCCGATCCAGCATGAAGTGGAAGAACTTGCCGAAACATTTTGTGTCGCTGCGTTTGGCGGACTCCCAGTCCGTTACCGGCCCTTGGTTGGAGAAAAACGTAAACATCGAGCCGACGCGGTTCACCGTTACGCCTGGCGGAGTCCACTCCGTGAGTTGCGCGGCGCGCGCCTCCACAATGTCGTACACCTGCGGATTCGCCACCAGATAGCGAAGAGTCGCCAAGCCAGCCGAGACAGCCAGTGGATTTCCGGACAAAGTTCCGGCCTGATACACCGGGCCTAGGGGCGCGACCTTCTCCATAATGTCCCGTCGTCCTCCGTAGGCCGCCATCGGCAATCCTCCGCCGATGATTTTTCCCAGCGTGGTCAAGTCCGGTTTGATTCCGAAGCGCTGCTGGGCGCCGCCCAAAGCCAGCCGGAATCCGGTCATGACTTCATCGAAAATCAGGACCGAGCCATGCCGCGTGCACACCTCGCGCAAGGCTTCCAGAAACCCTGGCGCCGGTGGAACGCAGCCCATATTGCCCACCACCGGCTCGACAATCACCGCCGCGATCTCGGCGCCACGATCGGCGAATGCGCGCTCGACAGCTTCAATCGAGTTGAACGGAAGCGCGATCGTGGTACCTGCAAATCCGGCAGGCACGCCTGCGGTGTCCGCGATCCCTAGGGTCGCCATTCCTGATCCGGCCTTCACCAAAAGCGAATCGACGTGGCCGTGGTAGCAGCCTTCAAACTTCACGGACAAGTCGCGGCCCGTAAAACCGCGCGCGACTCGCAAGGCACTCATGGTAGCCTCGGTCCCTGAGTTCACCAGCCGCAGCATTTCAATAGAAGGAACAATGCGGGTGACCAACTCCGCGAGTTCCACTTCACGCGCAGTGGGTGCGCCGAAGCTGGTGCCTTCTTCCAAAACTTCGCGTAAGGCCTGGATCACCGGGGCCGGGCGATGCCCCAGCAACATCGGTCCCCATGACCCGACGTAGTCGATATACGAGTTGCCGTCCACGTCGAAAATCCGCGAGCCCTGCCCTCTGGCGATGAACAGCGGCACGCCGCCCACGCCGCGGAACGCTCGTACGGGCGAATTCACACCGCCGGGAATGCAGGCTTGCGCCCGCGCGAACCAGGCTTCGGATTGCGAGGTCTTCATAAACTGATGCGGGAATCGCCGGGAATCACGCGGTCCAGGAAAAAGTGCATCAGCACTTCCTGCAGGGTCCCGTTCAGGTTGCGCAACAGACGCTGCTTCAGGCCCAGATAGGGCTGCGTGCCGGCGAACAGATCCTGCATCAAGTCCCGGAAACGCTGGCTACGGCGCACGAAATCGATCATTCTCGCCGGAACCGAACCGAACAGAAAATTCCCGAGAAACACGCGCTTGGCGAGAGTGGCCGCAAACTCCAGATCCAGTCCGAATTCACGCGCCAGTAGAGCGCGGTAGGCGCATGCCTTTTCCGCCAACCCGTGGGCATCGTCAATAACCACGCGGCTTGCCAGATCCCCGGAACGCATCGCGTAATACAGTCCTTCTCCGGTGATCGGATCCACCAAGCCTCCGGCGTCCCCTACCGCGAGCCATCCGTCACCCGCGATACGATTCTTTTTCCACCCGGGCGATTCGAGCGAGGGCAGCATGTGACTGTAAAATGCCGAACCTCGCCAGGCGATGCCGCGTTCATCCATGAATGTTTCCAAACGTGCGCGCAAAGATTGGGCCGGTTCGCCCTTTCCACAGATCCCGACGGAGAGATGGCCGCACCGCGGAAACACCCAGATGTACCCCTCCAGCTGCGCCAGGAATTGTATATCGATGTGTTCCTGTGACGCGGGTACATAATATCCCAGCGCACTCATCGTATCCGACGGCATCCACTGTGTGCCTACGTCTCGCAGGGGATTGCGGGCACCGGTCGCGATGATACAGAAGTCGGCTTCCGCCGTGCCGGATCGCGTGCGCAGCCGCCAGCGGCCCTCCCGCCGTTCGAGTTCCAATACGCGAGTCTTCTCGATGCTGACGCCGGCACGTTCCGCGCGATCGAGCAACATACGATTCAAATCCATCCGCGAATAAATCACGAGAGGATGCGTAAGCTTCATCCGCACTTCTCCGGCGTGAGGTGCGGCGAGCGTCGTCTCGCACACCAGCCGTTTCGGCGTGTCATTTTCGATCAGAAACGGATATTCGTGATAGGCCTTATAAGTCAGGCCGCCGCCGCAGGGTTTCTCCCACGCCAGCTTCTCGTCGAACAGAATGGTCTTGAGTCCGGATCGCGCCAACCGCTCGGCAGCGAACGCTCCCGCGGGGCCGCCGCCTAGCACGGCCACTGTTCTCATTGTTTCGAACTCACTGAGGGATGTCCTGGCGGGAGTTGGCCGGGCGGAGCCGCGCCCGGTGGCTGGGTCAAAGGCATTTGGGGCAGGCCGCCAGCGCCATGTGGATTCGCTCCGTTCTCGGTACGCCCGCGAACAACCCACTTGCCGCCCTTGCGCTCCAGTGTGTAGTTCATTTGCATGCCGCCTTCGCCGGTCTTGGGGCGAAAGTAAAGAGTCGCTTGCGCTTCATCCTTTTGGAACGAGACCGACGTCACGTCCACCTGCATCATGTCGATATTGAGGCCGGTTTGAGATTGCCGCGTTCTCAAATAGTCCATCACACTCTGCTTAACGGCATCCGTATTTTGGATGTCGCGCGAACAAGCCGCTAGCAGAAGCGCGGCTGTAATTAGCGCCAGCTTTTTCACACTCCGATTATAGCTGTGCAGGAACCACTTCCTCGCACGGTCGCGGCTCGGAAAGCAGAAACCTAGCCGCACGTTCTACGCCGGCTTGTAGTACAGCACCAGCGCCGCGCCGATCGGCACCAGAATCATGCCGACCCACAGGAGCGGGTTGATATCGCCCTTGGGCGGTTGTACCCACATCGAGTACAGGACGTTGATGATGGGCGCGCCTCCGAACACCAGCGGCATGACGTATGTAGGCACGCCGCCGTTCTTAAACGCCCAGATGATGCATATTGCCCCGAGCGCACCAAGCGCGCCCCCGATGGTCGAAAAGATTATACCCGATCGAGTGTATCCCGAAACCGCATTAGATCCGAGCGCGCCCATGGGCACCAGCACGCCCATCAGAAAGTAGGCGCCACCCACGCATAAGAGAGCTTTCAGCGGATCGCGCAGGCCGATCTGGCCTTTGAACAGAATAGGTCCATAGAAGCCCCAGGAGAGCGCCGCGCCGACCGCAAAGAGAATCCAAAGCATCGATTTTTTCCTCACCGGATGTGGACTATGCATAGCTACTGTCCGCCTATTTTAGAACGAAAAGCACGGAGGTTGTGCGGGCGCAGTGCTTGCGGGGACCAAAGTCACGTCGACCCGGCCCGAATCATCGTCATACGTGAGATCCACCCGGCGAGTCACCGTAGTGAACCCCTCGAGTTCGAACATGAGCTCATAACTCCCGGTGGCGAGGCCGTCAAACTTATACTCGCCCTTTGAATCCGTCGAAGATATGCGCGGCCCTTGCGATCGAAGATACAAAGTTACTGAGACGCCTTCGATGCCTTCGCCCTTAGCGTTGCGGACAGTCCCTTGAATGGGAGGCTCGGCGAAGGCGTGTGAACACGCCAGAACAAGCAACGGCAAGAGCGCGACTGAGGATTTTAGACGCATATTCAAGCATTCCACATTTTTTCCGTTCACAGGAGTTCTTTTTCCAGTACACTTTGGCTGTGTGAAGCTGTTCAATCTAACGACCGCCGGTGCAGCGTGCCTGCTCGCGAGCCTGGCGATTTGGGGAACGTTCACGATCAAGCAGCGGCGGCAGGGAGAGCAAACAGGGAAAGGCCTGCTTGCCATTTTTTCCCCGCAGGAAGACCGGACGGAGCAGCAGGAGGCAATCGAGGGTCAGGCTCTGGTTCAACTCTTTCAAGCCGACAGGTATGCCCGCGCCGCGTTTCTCCGAGGGGCGTTACGAGGCGGCTTAGACGCGCAACGATTGAAAGGCCGCGAACAGGGTCTCGCCGTATCCATCAGCCGGATCGAGAGTTCGGAGGCGCACGCGCTGTTTCAGCAGGCGATTCTGCCGGCCATCAACGGGTCAAAAGAGCCAAGCGTGCTCCGCGAATGCTTCGCCTTCATGGAAAGGTGGAGCATCACCGGCGCGATGAAAGCGTCGGAGAACGAAAGACTCGCCTCAACCCTGGTCGCGGCCATGCTGCACACTCGAGACACGGACCAGATCGATGCGCTCGCGTCTGGCTTGGCGAACGTCGCGCCGGGCGTTGGGCCCACGAAGGCGGACGATCTGGTTTCGAAGCTCGTGGCGGAGAACCTCAAGGAAAGCGACTCCAACATCAACTATTCAAGACTGCCGGGCTTGATCGCCCTGGAACAAAAGCTTGGAACCAGGAAGGCTGAGGAACTGTCACTCAAGATGACGGATCGTGTGATCCAGGAGGGGGACGGCGCCGCAATGCGCGTGTGGGCCTGGGCACTGAGAGATGTCGAAAACAAAGCAGGAAGAGCAACGGCTGAGGAGATTGCGTCGAAGGTGGTGGCGCGCATGGCCATGGAACTCAAGCCTGCGGCACTCGAGTCTCTGGCGCTCGCTTTGGACCCCCTGAAGGAAAAAATTAGTTCCGCCAAGGCTGGTGAACTGGCGAATCCACTAGCGCGGCGGATGATCCTGGAGTGGAATACCGCCGATATGGACGCGCTCCTATCCGGCTGGCGCGTGCTTGCGGCGAAGGCAGCTCCCGAAGAGGCAGAGCAACTTGCGTCCGTTCTGACGCAAGGGATCAGTCTTTCGACGGAGTCGCACAGCCTCAACCGTCTGGCGGCCGCGCTCGCGGTACTCAAGGACAAAATTGGACCGGCAGCATTTGAACCTGGAGGCGCGAAACTGATCGCGCGCATGAGGGCCGAATCGAATCCAGGAGCCTTGGCGGATCTGGCGTCCGCCGTGGGGATGCTCAGGGCGAAGCTCCCGAAAAGCGAAGCCGAGGAAGCCGCCACGATTCTGGTGAGCCGCATCGTGCGGGAAAAAGATCCCTCCGCGATCGGGCCGCTGGGTTCGGCGCTGGATGGCTTGGATGAAGGAGTGAGTAAGCAGAAGGCTGGAGAACTGGCCTCGATTCTCGGCGCGCGCATGGGCGCGGAGTCTGATCCATCCACGCTGTTGGGATTGGCAATCGGCTTTATGGCTGTGGCTGAGCAGGCGGATGACGATAAAGCGGGCGAACTTGCCGCACCTTTGCTGGCGCGCATGCAGAACGAAAGCCGATCGGGTGCGCTCCGGACTTTGGCCTTCAGTCTAGGCACGGTTGCGGACAACGTGAGTCCCGCAACCGTTCGTAGGGCGGGGACGAAGTTGGTGGCGTCGATGGAACATGAGACGGATGCCACGGCTCTGCGGGCGCTTGCGACGGGGCTTCACGCGCTCAAAGACAATGCCGGCCGCGAAAATTTCGAAAAGGCCGCTTCAATTCTGGTGGCTCGGATTGAACGGGAAGAGGACCCTAACGAGCTTCGTGACTTGGTCTCGAGTCTGCACGCACTTGCCAAGTATGTCGACAAGAAGCACTTTAGCGGCGCCGCATCCAGAGTGGTGACGCGGCTGATCGACGCGAAAACCCCGCTTGATATTCGCGTGCTCGCCCAGAGCCTGACCGAAATCGAGGAGGACTTGAGCGAAGAGAGCATCGCGGAGGCCGGATCAAGGTTGGCTACCAGGGTCAGCATAGAACGCGACCCAGCCCTCCTGCGCGCCTATGGCGACGCTCTGGGATCGTTGCCGGTGGGCGCGCTGAACGCGGCGCAGATCGAGTCGCTCGATCACGTCTTTGCGATTCCCAACGCTCCCTGCCAGATCGTGACTCGCGTAAAAGGAGCGGAGAATCTTGGACAGCTCGCCCGCCAGATACTGAATCCGCTGTGTTCCGAGGACGGTTGGGTGCAGGATGTGATTGCACTGGATCGCCTGACCAAACAATCGATCGTGCACGGGACGCTTGGCGGGGTCGAGGCTGGGAGCGATGCTGATTTTGCGCAACTCGTGGTTGACGACAACGATGACGAGGATAAATCCTCAGCAGACGCTGCCGCGGAAGCAAAGGGCGATGGGATCGAGGTGGATTTCAACAAGCTTAGTCAGGTTATTGCGGGATTGAGGCCGAAGCCGCATGTGTCGTTTTTGGCGATCGATCCTCGGGTTGCGAGCTTTCTTCTCCTGCCGGTAGGCATAATTCTTCTCTGGCTGGGATGGAGGCGGTGAGATAATGTCGGCGTGTCTGCGATCTGGCCAGACCATCGCATTTTAGATCTGTTGGGAATTGAAATCCCGATCATCCAGGCTCCCATGGCGGGAGCCCACTTATCCGAAATGGCGGTCGCCGTATCGGAAGCCGGGGGGCTTGGGTCGCTTCCCTGCGCGACGTTGAGCGCTGATCAATTTCGGACGGAATTGGAAACCATCCGGAAACAAACATCCCGTCCCATCAATGTCAACTTCTTTTGCCATCGCCCGCCCGAGATCAATTTGGACCGCGAGCGTGCCTGGAAGCAGCGGTTAGCGGGCTATTACAAAGAGCTCGGACTCGATCCGGAAGCGCCGCTTCGGAGTTCGAGTCGGATGCCGTTCGACAGTGCGATGTGCGATCTGGTCGAGCAGTACAAGCCAGAGGTCGTCAGCTTCCACTTTGGCCTTCCGGACAAAGGACTCCTGGCCCGCGTCAAAGCAGCGGGCGCGAAGATCCTGTCGTCCGCGACAACCGTGGATGAGGCTCGATGGCTTGAGAACGAAGGCTGCGACGCCATCATCGCGCAGGGGTTCGAAGCCGGCGGACATCGCGGAATGTTTTTAACCGAAGACATTTCAACACAGATCGGAACCATATCCCTGGTGCCGCAGGTGGTGGATGCGGTGAAGGTACCGGTGATCGCCGCCGGAGGCATCGCGGACGCGCGCGGCATCGTGGCGGCATTCGCTCTTGGCGCTTCGGCAGTTCAGCTAGGGACGGCCTATCTGTTGTGTCCAGAGGCTAAGATCGGGACGGTTTATCGCCAAGCCCTGAGGAACGCAAAGGACAATCAGACCGCGCTTACGAATGTGTTCAGCGGTCGTCCCGCGCGCGGGATCGTCAATCGCATTGTCCGAGAGGTCGGCCCGATGTCGGACCTTGCACCGCAATTTCCGTTGGCCGCGAGTGCCATCGCGACTCTTCGGGCAAGCTCTGAGGCAGCAGGATCGGAAGACTTTGCGCAAATGTGGTCAGGCCAAGCTGCCCGCCTGAGCCGCGGGCTTCCGGCGGGCGAACTCACCAGGCAGCTCGCCGCGGAAACCTTGGATCGACTGAAATACGCTCGGCAATGACCAGGCTTTACGCGATCCTCGGCTCCGCGATCTTTCTGGTGATTGCCCCTGGGTTCGTCGCGGGATTGGTGCCCTGGTGGATCTCCCATTGGAGGATCGAACCTCCACTTTTCGGAGCGCTACTTCTCCGGATTGCCGGCGGCTTGCTTATCGTGCTGGGGTTGATCGGCCTGCTCGATTCGTTTGGCCGATTCGCGATTCAGGGGTTGGGGACACCGGCGCCTGTCCTCCCACCCCGGCATCTGGTGGTTACGGGACTGTATCGCTATGTCCGAAATCCAATGTACGTGGCGGTGGTGAGCACGATTCTCGGACAAGGCTTGCTGCTGGGAAACATCGCGCTGCTGGAATACGGCACGCTGGTCTGGTTCTTGATGCACTTGTTCGTACTGGTGTACGAAGAGCCAAAGCTCCGGGCGAGTTTCGGGGATGAGTACAAGTCCTTTTGCGCCGGAGTCCCGAGGTGGATTCCGCGTGTCACTCCTTGGAGAGCTTGACACGTGATGCCAACACGTAGACCGATGCGATCTTCCAATTCTCTCCCTCCCGCTTCATCACGAATAAGAGCGGTATCGTTTGCGTCGTGCCGTCGTCGACTTTATGGGTCCTAGTCGCGTCGGCCAGCGCGACATCGGGCGTGATAAATCGGATAGCCGCGATTAGAATCCGGGGGCTCATGAGATTGATCGCCGCTTCGCCCCAAGGCTCGTGCGAAATCGTCACGTTGGAATGATCGATCGAGGGCAGGACGCCGGATTCGTTCAGCGCGGTGATAGCGTGTTCGATGGAAACGCGGTCGGCCATTTCGTCGGCTAACGCGTAAGCGGCGCACAAGAGCGGAAGGCACAAAATAGCTTTCACGCTGCTTAATGCCGCGCGGGACCCAGTCCTTTCAACTTAGCTGGCGGACGCGGATGCTGCGGCGTTATCCCGATGCCAATGCGTCACCCATTCGTGCTCTACGCCGGTCTCGGACAACACCGTGATCACCCTTCGAGGGTCGCCCAAATCGCTCCATCCAACATCGCCCAGGCGCAAGACCGCCAGTCTGTCCCGGTTGGCGGATAAGATTTGCTCGGAAAAGTCCGCCGCTGGTAGATTTTCGTAGATGGCCCGCAACTCCGCTTCTTCCGCCTCCGGCTTACGGTATGCAAGCAGCGGCTCAAAGGCGCGGTACATTTCGCCGGCGCCGGATCGAATCATATCCGCGAATGCTTGTGCCGTGCCGGCCATCACGAAGGTGTTCCAAAGACAGCCCCGATCCAGCAGTTCCTTCGCCAGGGGTTGAGACGGTTTTTCCCAGAAGTGTTTCACGCCGAGCAGGCACCGGCTGGGATCCGAGGGCAGCGGTTCTGCTTCAATCCATCCGTAACCGACTTCGGGGTGCTTGGCTTGCGCTGCCAGGAGGATTACACTCTCCGGGTGATCTTCCGCAGCCTCGAAAGCGGACTCGACATCCTCCCGGAACCTATCCTCATCGAAATAATAGTGATCCGACGGGAAGAAGGCGACCAGCGCATTCCGGTCCTGCCGGAGGATGCGCATCAGGCTAGCCAGGATGGCGGGTAAGGTTCCGCGGTTACTGGCTTGCACCACCATCCGCACTGGAGGGACGCCCCGCAGTTCCTTGCGGTAGAAACATTCATGAGCTTTCAACAGCACGAACAGGGTCCGCGAATGGGCGACGCTTCGTGTGATTCGAATCTTGGTCTGGGCGAGAAGGGTGCGGCCCCCCAAAAGCGGGCAAAACTGTTTTGGCCGGTTATCGCCCGAGAGCAATCGTGTAAGGGACCGGAGGCGCAGTCCTTCTCCTCCAGCTAAGACCACGCCCCAGCGGCGTCTATAGGTGAGACCTCGTTGCATCTGCATTGCATTCCTCGTTCCAAGTCGGGTGGACAGCATCACAACTCTACAGGCGACTCGGCGGCTGCTCAAGACCGCGAAGCGAGGTATTGGCTAAGATCGTTGAGGGTGCGGCGTACACTCTTTTGCGGGTGTGGCGGAAAACCCAGGCCGGGGTGCGGTCACGATGAGTCTCGCACGGGAGCGCGGCGGCGTTGCTCAACGCCGAGGAACGGGGAGTAGAATAACGGCGTAAATCCTGCGGGATAATTATAAAGGGCCTGAGATGCATAAATGGGAGCACCTGGAAGGCGTCGTGATCCGCACAACGGCCCTGATCCTGACCCTTCTTGGCCTGCTAAGAGTGATACTGGAACACGCACGATGAGCACCTACATCGGTCCGCTGTCGGCTGCCTGCATCGTCGTGACATTTGCTCTTCTGCTTTACTGGGAGCACAAGAACAAAGCGGAAATGCCAATGCGAGAAATTGCTGGACGAGCAGCATCGGCCGGAGGTTTTGCTCCAGCGCTGTTCCTGATCTATGGCTCTTTCAACGTCAACGTCTTGTGCAGCTGGACGGGCTCATCGGCTCCCCTCGCCCTTGGTGGGGCCTGCCTTTTTTGCCTTTCCTTCAAGGGCGCGTTCAAGAGAGATGATTTCAAGTAGGCAACTATCCGCTAGCGAGCATCAGTGCACTGCTAACTGATTCTGCGGCTGCGGGTCGCGCATGACCGGTTATATTAGACCCAAGGGATTTCATGCTCCACCGTCATCTATTCTCTTCAGTTGTTTTCGCCGCATTGCTTTCCGCGCAGGACCCTGCGGCTCTGATGCGGGAACCCGCTGTCAAAGCCGCACTGGACGCGGTAGTTCGCAATGAGCCGCACTTTATTGAAGAGCAGATCCGCAT
>JBEKBK010000112.1:0-18876 GCA_050015435.1 Bryobacteraceae bacterium | reverse complement strand
CCGGAACAGGTGATCACACAGGTGCGGACTCTGGCTGAAAAATACCGCGAGATCGTGCTGAGCGGCATCAACCTGGGGCGCTGGGGAAGGGATCTAGGCGGGCAAGTCCGCTTGGCCGGCTTGGTTCGGAGGCTGCTTGAAGAAACGCCAGTGGAACGCCTGCGGCTCAGCTCGGTCGAGCCGATGGATTTTTCCGACGACCTGCTGCGGCTGATGGCAGATTCACCGCGTATCGCCAAGCACGTTCATGCGCCGCTGCAATCCGGGTCGGATCGAGTGCTGCGCCGCATGCATCGCAAGTATCGTCCCAGGCATTATGCGGAGCGAATCCTGAAGGCGCGAGCCTGGATGCCGGAGTGCGCCGTCGGCGCGGACGTCATGACTGGGTTCCCCGGCGAAACCGACGCGGAGTTCGAGGAGTCCCGCACGTTTATCGAGAGCTTGCCGTTTACTTATCTGCATGTGTTCACGTACTCGGAACGTCCGGGCACTCCGGCAGCTGAAGAGCCGGCGCAAATCCCCGTTGCGGTCCGTAAACAGAGGACCCATGCGCTTCGTGAGCTCTCCGCGCGCAAAAATCTCGACTTCCGCCGCGCGATGGTGGGACGTACGCTTTCGGTGGTGACGCTGGACGAAGGTGCGCGAGCGCTGAGCGAGAATTACCTCAAGGTCACACTGGCCCGGCCACGCGTTCCGAACCGTATCGAGACTGTCTGCATCGGAGGAATCACCGCCGGCGGACTGTTTGAGGTGGGTACTCTTCCGATCATTCACTAAAGTTACATTTCCCGCCGGTTTTCGAGCGATTTCGAAATCGTCACTTCGTCGGAGAACTCGAGATCGCTGCCTACCGGTATCCCCATCGCGATGCGCGTTACCTTCATGCCAAGCGGCTTGAGTAGACGCGACAGATAAACCGCTGTAGCCTCGCCTTCGACCGTTGGACTCGTGGCAAGGATGATCTCCTGGGCTTCGCCCTTCGCAATTCGTTCGAGCAGGCTTTTGATCTTCAACTGCTCCGGCCCGATGCCCCGCAAAGGCGAAATGGACCCGCTCAGCACGTGATATTGTCCGGTAAACGTGCGGGTGGTCTCGATCGGGAGGATGTTGTGCGGTTCCTCAATGACGCAGATTTGCGAACGGTCCCGGTGCGGATCGCGGCAATACGGGCACAGCTCGGCATCGCTGATGTTATTGCACTCGATGCAGATTCCCAGATTGTCCTTGACGTCAAGCAGCGCAGTCGCCAGACGGGATGCGTCCTCGCGCGGTCGACGGAGCACGTGAAACGCCAGCCTCTGCGCCGATTTCTGGCCGATCCCAGGGAGCTTCCGGAATTCGTCAATCAGACGCTGCAGCGGCGCTGCGAAGTCGGGCATGTTTTACAGCAGACCTGGAGGCAGACCCAGACCGCCAAGCATCCCGCTCATTTTCTTCTGCGTCTCTTCTTCCACTTTCTTAGTGGCCTCATTACAGGCGGCCATGACCAGATCCTGAAGCATTTCGACGTCGCCAGCCACTTCCGGATCGATCTTCACCCCAATCACGTTCTTCTGGCCGTCCATTTTGACCGTGACCATGCCGCCTCCAGCCGATGCTTCGACGCGGATGAGCGCGACCTCCTCCTGCATCTTCTGCTGCATCTTCTGAGCCTGCTGCATCATGGCTTGCATATTGCCGGGCATTTTCATTTGGCTAGCCCTCCTTTAAATTTCGGACGGTCCGCACCTGACTATCCGGAAAGATTTCCTGAAAGCGGCGCACTTCCGGATGCGACAGCGCCCGAGTAGTCACCTCGTCTTCTTTAGCTGGCGTCCCGGCAGCGAGCGGAACTTCCTCGGCCGCAGGTTCGCCGGCTTTTATCGTAATCTTAAACGGCTTTCCCAGGACGCGCCGGACGGTAGCTTCAAAGTCGGCCTGCTTAAGATACATCACGTACATCTTCGGAGTGGTGAACACCAGTTCCGTGGCGGATTCATTGAGTGAGGATTGTTCCAGCGCGTCGGCGATATGCGTCTGCTTGGCTTCGAGAAGAGCCTCGTGAAGCCGGGAGCGCGTGTCATTACTTATTGGCCCTGCGCTTACGGGCTCCGCGCGTACTGGCTCTGCTTGCTTGGGCGGCGCAGCTTTCGGAGGCGCACTCGAGGCGGGCGGAGCTTTCGGCGCAGCCGAGCCACTGGAACCGCCAAGCGCCGCTAGTGCTTCCTCAATCGGCTGGAGCCTCGACGCATACACCATCCGGATCAATCCAATTTCGAGGTGAAGCCGAGGTTGGAGAGAACTCTGAAGATCCTTAAACAGGTCGAGCGTCAACTGTAGATACCGGGTCAGGTCCTCTTCGCCGATCAGCGCGGCGGTCTCCGCGAGCTTAGCCATTTCCGCGGGCGAAGCCGCGATCAACCGCGTGTTGGCGCCAGCGATCCGGGCGACCAGCAAATTGCGGAAATAGCGTGCCAGCTCGCGCGCGAAATGCTGCAGGCTTCGTCCGTTCGCGTCCAGCTCGGCGACCACGTCGAGCATGCGCCGCGAGTCTCCGTCGAGCACTGCCTTGGCCACTTGCTCGAGCGCGTCGATTGAGAAGCGGCCCAACAGCTCGCGAATTTCCTTGGCTTCGAGCTTCGCGCCGCAGCACGCGATGGCCTGATCGAGCGCCGAGAGCGAATCGCGGACGCTGCCTTCGCCGGCCTGCGCGAGCACGCTCAGCACTTCCGCGTCGCCTTCGATGCCTTCTTGTTGCATGATCCACTGCATGCGCTCGACGATCTCAGTGAAGTCCACCGAGCGAAAGCTGAACTGCTGGCAACGCGAGGTAATCGTCGATGGAATCTTGTGGGCTTCCGTGGTGCACAGAATAAACACTACCCATTCCGGCGGCTCTTCAAGAGTCTTGAGCAAGGCATTGAAGGCTTCACTCGTGATCTGGTGGGCTTCGTCGACGATGAATACTTTATACCGATCGCGCGCCGGACGATAACGAACGCTCTCGCGCAACTCGCGCATTTCGTTAATCCCGCGGTTCGAAGCAGCGTCGATCTCGATGACGTCCACCGCCGAGCCGGAAGCAATCTCGAGGCAGCTCGCGCATTTCCCGCACGGATGAGCGGTGGGCCCTTGTTCACAGTTGAGGCAGCGGGCCATGATCCGCGCCACCGTAGTTTTGCCGGTTCCCCGCTGCCCCGAAAAAATGTAGCCGTGGGCGATCCGGCGCTGCTCGATGGCGTGCTCGAGCGTAGTCCGGACATGCTCCTGGCCGATCAGCTCCGAAAACGTCTGGGGCCGGTACTTGCGTGCGATGACTTGATACATGCGGGAAAAAGAGGAAAGTCCTAAGCCAGACCCCGGGTGATCCGCGGCACACGGGTTAAACCGCTACCGTTGCTTCCTTCCGGACCTGGCGGGGTTTGCAGCCGCCCGTTGCACGAAGCCCGGAGCCTGACAACCACTTATGCTAACAGATCGAAGCTAATGCTTTCGCCTTATGAGCAGAGATTGGTGGAGAAAATCACCTTAGTTGCTCCACCAATTCTAGGGGGGCCTGCCGCGCCCGCGATAAAGGTCTTAGTGGATGAAGATAGTGATGATCGATGACTCGGCCGGGGACCGCCATCTGTGCCGGATTCTGCTTGAAGAAAGCTACGGCCCGCGCCTCGAGTTTTGGGAAGCCGAAACGGGCGGCAGCGGGCTCGAAATGTGCCGCACGGTTCTCCCGGATTGTATCCTGCTCGACTACAAGCTCCCGGATATGACTGGCATCGAATTCCTGACTCGCCTTCGCTCTTTCGACACGGTAGAGGCTCCCGGCACGGCCGTCGTCATGTTGACCGCGATGGCCAGCGAACAGGTGGCTGTGGATGCCCTTAAGGCCGGTACACAAGACTACCTGGTGAGGGACCTCATATCCGCAGAAGCTCTACACTTGGCTATCGAGAAAGCGACCCAGAAAATCGCGCTGATCTCGACGCTCAAGGAGGAGCGCGATCGTCTGGCTCATTCTTTGGCGGAAAAAGAAATCCTGCTCAAGGAGGTGCACCACCGTGTCAAGAACAACCTGCAGATCGTCGCCAGTCTGTTGCGGTTGCAGGCAAAAGGGGCGGGCGAACTGGCGCAGGCGTTGACCGAGAGCCAGCATCGAGTGGAGTCCATGGCTCTGATCCATGAGCAACTCTATGACACCAACCACCTTCGGGATGTAGACCTGGTGAAGCAAATCTCGGCGCTGTCGGACAATCTCTTCGCCTCCTACGGAATCGATCGCGCCCGCATCGCTCTCCACCTCTCGGTAGAGGCGATCTCGCTCGGCGTGGATCGCGCCGCGCCGCTCGGGCTTATCCTCAATGAGTTGATTTCAAACGCCTTGAAGCACGCATTTCCAGAAGGACGCGCGGGTTCGATCTGGATCGAAGCCCGGTGCGAGGAGGGCCTGCTTACGGTCGAGGTTCGCGACGACGGTGTAGGCCTGCCAGATAGCGTAGAGTGCAAGCGGCCTAAATCCCTGGGCCTCGAAATTGTCGGGACCTTGGCCAATCAATTGAAAGGCAGCCTGGATGTCGATCGCGGCAGGGGAACCAGCTTCCGAATTTCGTTTCCTGAACGGACGCAGCAAGCCGCCGCACAGAAGGCTTAGAGCAGTACCGATGCTATCCCCAAAATCCCATCGGGTCCTGGTCGTTGAAGATGAAGGGCTGATCGCGCTCGATATTGCCGGCCGGCTCGAGGCGCTAGGTCACACCGTTACGGCAATGGTCGGCACGGCAGAAGAAGCCGTCGCCAAGGCCCGCGATGCGGACCTGGTTCTGATGGATATCCGCCTGGACGGTCCGGCCGATGGGATTCAGGCCGCGGCTCAGATTCGAGATCAATATCACGTGCCTGTGGTGTTTCTTACTGGGCAGGCGGACCGGTCGACCCTCGAGCGCGCGAAGCTTGCCGAGCCGTTCGGTTATATCGTCAAGCCACTGGGTCCGGCATCCTTGCAAACCTCTATAGAAATCGCGATCTACAAACACCGCATGGACCGGATACTCGAAGAGCGCGAAGCCTGGCTCAGCACCACACTCACCTCGGTCGCCGACGCGGTCATCGTTACGGACATCCATAGCCGGGTCCGCATGCTAAACCGCGCCGCGGAAAGCCTCACCGGCTGGATTCAGCCCGAAGCGGCCGGGCAGCATATCTCGAAGGTGGTCCATCTGGTGGACAAGGATTCCGAACAGGATGCTGACGACCTGGTCCCTTTGGCCATCTTGCGGGACGCACCTGTGATATTGGATACCAATCGCACGCTGATTACACGAAGCGGACGCGAGGTGTGGGTGGAAGGGTCCGCGACGCCCGCCAAGGCATCCGGCTCCGTGGTGGGCGTCGTGATCACTCTACGCGACGTCAGCGCGCGTGGTTGGGAGGAGCGCCAGATTCGCCAGTGCCAGAAACTAGAGGCGACGGGCCGCTTGGCGGCCGGCGTTTCGAACGAATATGCGAACCTGCTCGGGATCATCCGCAGTCAGTCATTGCAGCTTCTGCGGCAGGTTGGGGACTACTCCCCTGCGCGGCGCGCCACGGAAGAGATTCAGCGCGCGGCTGCGGAAGCGGAGCAGATCACCCGGCGCTTGGCGTCGTTCAGCACCCGGCAGGTCAGCCACCAGGAAGTCCTGAGCCTGGGCTCAATCCTACGCCGCGTTTCCAAGGTCATTGAATCGGTGGCAGGACCGAGTGTGGAGGTGACGATTCGTCCCCAAATCGTGACCGGAAAGATCAAAGCGGACGCCGGCCAAATCGAGCAGGTAATCATGAGCCTGGTGATGCACGCCTCCGCCGCCATGCCAGAGGGCGGGCGGCTGTTGATCGAGACCAGCAATGCGGAACTTCCCGTCCGCGGCCGCATAGCCGCCTATGGGATGCTCGCGGTCACGCATACCGGCCAAGAGACGGATCTCGATAGGCTCTTCGAACCGCACGCCGGCACAGACGACGGCCTGGCTCTCTCCCTGGTGCATTCGATCGTTACGGAACATGCCGGCTATGTGTCTGCGCACGCGACGGCCGGGGGCGGATGCCGGTTCGAGGTTCTCCTACCTCGCTGGAGCGCACCTGTTCTCCTTCCGCGGCCGACGGAGGGCGAAGCTCCCTCCATTCTGCTGATCGAGAGTCGGGAGAATATCCGGCTACAGTTGCATAATTTCTTCGAAGCCAATGGCTACAACCTGCTCGAAGCCGCCGACGCTGCGGAGGCGTTGGCTCTGGCCGAGATGCACGATGGCGCCCTACGGCTATTCATTGCCGAGTCGGCACTGGCCGATGCCATTGAAACGGACTCGCCTTTGACGCTAACTGGGGTCGCTGTATTGCGAATCGTCGAAGGAGCTGAGATGGGCGTCAATCAAATCCGGCGTCCGTTCACTCAGCAGGCCTTGCTGGCGCGCGTGGAATCGCTGCTCAACCCGGCGGCCAGACCGGAATCGGGATCCGCGTCCGCGGGATAGAAGTTTCGCGCGACCTTAATTTAGGGGACCGGCGGAGGGGCCGGCGGCGCCGGGGGTGGCGCTGGCGGAGCCGGAGGTGGCGGCGGGATGTTCGTCTTGCCTGTATCCCCCGTGCTGGTTCCGAGGGGGCCCCCAACCCTAGGCATCCGGGTCTCATACGTCGTCGCGGCATCCAGAATCATGCGCAACGCTTGACGCCATATGGTTCCACGATCGATCAGACTCGACGCGAGCGGCTGCGATTTGTACACGCGCAGGCTATCACCCGGGTTCAACACTTTCGGGGTGCCGGGCAGCAACCGGTGTTGCACTTCTACCTGGCCTTCTTCGTCCTGTACCATTGTGGACGAATCCTGGTCTTCGACCAAAATATCGAACGTGGTGCCGCGCACCGAGATGACCGCTGCCGGCGTAACCACTCGATTGGGGTTGGGCTTATTGCCCAGATGCTCGATATGGACTCGGACTCGCCCCAAAAAAACATCCAGCAGCTCCATCCAATTGGGCGCGGCGCTACGGAATACAACTTGGGAATTCGGAAACACTTCGAAGGTGGATCCGTCCGAAACCCGGAATACCGCATGGCCATCTTCGCCGGATAGGATCAGTTGCTTGACCTGAACCGAATCGCCTACTTGGAGGGCCCAAGGTTGTGAATCTTTCAGCACCGAAACATCACCGGTCAGCGTCAACACCTTTGCGGCATATTGAGGAGCATCGATCGGTGGCATCTGAGCCAGGCACACTCCCGACAGTACTACCAGGAGTAGCGACAACTTCGCCGTCGATGCGCGGAGGTTGCCCAGCATGAACAAACCTTTACCTCAAGTCCCTAGGTACCAGGACCCAATCTCAGACAGTCTAACACCAAAAGTGCATTGCAAGTTACAGACCTGCAAAGTATAGTACCGGCATGACCGTTAAAATCATCAGTTTTCGCTCAGAACTGCCGATGATTGGGATTACAATGGACCTGTTTCATGTGTCATAAGTCCACAGCGTGGATCTTCGCTGCCACAGTACTCGGCGCTGCCCAGGTACTGGCGCAGGTCGCTCCGGCTTGGCGGCACGTCGGGAACACAAGCGTTGATCGGTCTTTGGCGGGGTTGGCTACAGGGCCGGTGGACCGTGTGTCCTATACCAGCGACGGTTCGCGCCTGCTGGTTCGCACGGCTTCAGGCCGGATTTTTGAAACCTCGGATTTTGAGAATTGGAAGCCCGTCGCAGGGGACCCGGATCTTCCGATCCGCCCGTTAGCGCTACCCGTCCGATCGCCCGAGCAGGGGGCACGCTTTCGGATTACCGGTCAGGCCTCGGGTCGCTTTTATGCCTTCGGCAAATTCGCTTACCGGTCGGAGGATGGCGGGGCAAGCTGGGAGAATCTGACTGGATACCGCGCGGCCTCGATCGTGGGTGATGGGCTGCGCGATCTGGAGGTTTCGCCCACCAACGAAGACGATATCACCGTAGCTGGAAACGCCGGTGTATTCCGGTCGCTGGATGGGGGCCGGTCGTGGAGCGGACTGAATGAGGGTCTGGCAAATCTTCCGGCGATGCGGATCCTCAGCCTCCCGGCGGGTGACCGGGGTGTCCGGCTTGCCTTGGCGGACAATAGCGTGGTCGAGTGGGAGCCGGGCCAGAAGGTGGCCTGGAATCCGGTGGACAACACCGAAATCGCCGACGAACTTCGTTTGAGGCAGTTTCTCTCGGCGCAACGGGGCGTCCAGGTGACCGCAGTCTCGCCCGAGAGCGACTACATCTATGCGGGAACGGCCGACGGCGAGATCAGGGCTTCGGCGGACGGCGGCACCACTTGGGTAAGTTTTCCAATCAGCCAGGGAGGGCCGGTGGAACGGTTCTGGGTAGACCCGTCGGATCCGCGCGTGGCCTTGGCCGTACTCGGAATACGGGCGTCTGAGACGTCGCCGCGGACGCCGCGCGTGGTACGGACCCAGAATGGCGGACGGTTCTGGGACGATTTGACGGCGGATCTTCCTGGAACTACGGCGACCGGCATTACGGCGGATCGCGCGAGCGGCGCGATTTATGTGGCCACCGACCAGGGCGTCTTCATGACCTATGCCGATCTCGCGAGTCTGGCTCCGCCGCAATCCTGGACGATGCTGGGTGGTTTGCCGCAAAGCGATGTCAAGGACGTAAAGTTGGACGCGCAGGGGAACCAGCTCTGGGCGGCCGTGGATGGTTTTGGAGTGTATTCCATTCTTGCGCCGCATCGTCTGCGCGATCCGCGAGTAGTGAGTTCCGCGGATTTGATCGCGCGGGCGACAGCGCCGGGCGCGCTGATCACGGTGCTCGGCGCCAAGGTGCAAAGCGCGAGCGCGGGCGAACTGCAACTGCCGGTTCTCGATGCCAACGACAACGAATCGCAGGTTCAGATCCCCTTCGAAGCCAAGGGCACGTCCCTGTCGCTGGCGGTGGATGCTCCGAGTGGCCGCGTGACTTTGCCTTCGGTGCCGCTCGACACTGCCGCGCCGGCCATTTTCGTCGACAGGGACGGCTCGCCGATGTTGCTGGATGCCGATAGCGGAGTCCTGCTGGATGCCATGACGCCCGCGCGCTCCCGTTCGCATGTAGAAGTGCTCGCCACCGGACTCGGACGCGTGAATCCGGACTGGCCGACGGGAATTGCGGCGCCGCTGCAAAATCCGCCTCAAGTCACTGGAACAGTCCTGGCGTATCTGGATCGCCAACCGATCCAAGTGACGCGCGCGGTGCTCGCGCCCTATATCGGCTTCTACATAGTGGACATTGAAGTTCCTAAGATCGTCAATTCCGGGCCCGCCGAATTGTACCTGGAAGTGAACGGCAAGCTCAGCAACCGGGTGCGCGTTTACATCGAGCCCTGATTCCTTCCTGCGAGCACACAGCCTGCCGCTGATGAACGCGAATAAGAAGAAGGAATTTCATCGGCGTGCATTGGCGCTCATCAGCGGACTCAATATTCTTTGGTTCGCCCTGTGGACGGTGTATATTGAACCTGATGCGCTTTGTATTGGGTCTTTGCGCTTGTGCCCTGCTTGTTGGGGCGCAGGATCCACCGACTGAAAAGCTCGCGCCTTACTACCCGACCCCGGAGACCGTCGTCGACAAGATGCTCCAACTGGGCGGCCTGAAGGCGGGCGAAAAGATGTTCGATCTTGGATCAGGCGATGGACGGATCGTAATCATGGCCGCCCGCAAGTATAAGGCGGACGCGACCGGCGTCGAATTCGACGATTCGCTCTACAAGCAGAGCATGGACCGCATCAAGACCCTCGGGCTGTCCGCCACGGCGCGAATCATCCACGGCGATCTGATGAAGCAAGATTACTCCTCCGCCGATCTCCTTACGGTTTACCTGCTCCCGATGTCGAACGACAAAGTGAGCCCGATTCTCGACAAGCAGCTCAAGAAGGGTACCCGCGTGGTCTGTCACGATTTCGAGTTTTCCAAGTGGACGCCCGTGAAGGTCCAGGACATCGACGACGACGGCGAGGGGCGCAGCCACCGCTTGTATTTGTACAGGCGCTGATATGGTGCCATACCGGGGGCGGCTGGCCCTCCGCATCGGGCGCATGGTTCTGGCGCTTGCCTGTCTTGGTAGTTACGGCTGGATTGCAGGCTGGCGCTTCACGTCCGGTCTCGCGGTACTGGCGGCCTATACGGTTTATTCGCTCGGAACGCTCTTCGAGTTGAAATTCGATTCGCACCTGCGTTCCGCAATCGCTCTGGTGGCGGATACGGTTTTTTTCGGCTTCTGGACCTGGACTGCGTCGTCGGTCCTGGCCGGATGGAGCGCGGGGGGATGGCTCGCGGCGTCTCTCGCCGGATATGTGCTGGTTTCGGGGATCTTGATGCACGACGTGGAGCGCGTAGCCGTCCTCGCTCCCGTGGTGGTTCTTCTGAGCATTTTGCTGAATCCGCGAAACGATCGGGCGCTGGTGTGGGTGACCAGCGTATGCGGTGCGATGGCCCTGGCCCTGGCGTTCCACAAACGCTATCTCGACCGTCGCATGGCGAACACCTTGCGCCATAACGTGATCATCCGTTCGCAGGCGCAGGGCGCGAGAGAAGCGGAGCGGCAACGCATCGCGGCCGACTTTCACGACGGCCCGCTGCAAAGCTTCATCAGCTTCCAGATGCGACTCGAGATCGTCAAGAAGCTCCTTGGCCGGGATGTGGAAGCAGCCACCGAAGAACTGCGCCAGTTGCAGGATCTGTGCCGGAGCCAGGTGGGCGAATTGCGGAGTTTCGTCCGCAGCATGCGTCCCGCGGATGACGGTGTGAGCCTGCCTGCCTCCCTCAGCCGCATGGTGGACCAATTCCAGCGCGACACCGGCATCTCGGCCACGTTCGCGAGCGGAGATTTCCATGATCCCGCCGAGACCGAAGTTTCGCTCGAGCTGCTGCAGATCGTCCGCGAGACTCTGAACAATATTCAGAAACATTCCGGCGCCACGCGGATCGCGATATCCGTCGGGATGCTCGACCGGCAGATCGAGATTTCGGCGGAAGACAACGGCGGGGGCTTTCCTTTCAGCGGCTCGTTTAATCTGGACGAGTTGGAATTGCTGCGCCTGGGACCGGTGAGCATCAAGCGCCGCGTGCGGATGCTGGGAGGGGAGTTGCAGCTCGATTCCCGGCCCGGCCAGGGCGCGCGCCTGCAAGTCCGGATACCGGTGTGACCATTGCATTCTCGCCGCGAGGTTCTGACCCTTGGCTCCGCGGTTGCGGCTCTCACGAGCTGTGGGCGCTATGCTGACTTCCGCTTGCCTCCGCCTGAAAGCGCCGGCCCACGTCCACCCTTCTTGTGGCGGGCATCCGCCGAGCCCGTGCTCGTGCGCGGCGCGCCAGGCGACTGGGATTCCGTCGATGTCCTAAACCCATCCGTTGTCCGTTTTAAAGGACACTTTCTAAATCTGTATTCAGGGTTTGACGGGCGCACCTGGTATACGGGCATCGCCGACTCGAGCGACGGGGTCCACTGGCGAAAGCAGGGCCGCGTATTGTCCCCCTCCGGTTGGGAAGGCAGCGCCATGGCCGCTAACGGATCGGCGATCGTCGACGGCAGCGAGATTCTCTACTGGTACGAGGCGGGCGACCCGTTGCAGATCGCGCTCGCCCGTTCCACCGATGGCGTG
The DNA here is from genome assembly GCA_050015435.1 of Bryobacteraceae bacterium. Classification (GTDB taxonomy): domain Bacteria; phylum Acidobacteriota; class Terriglobia; order Bryobacterales; family Bryobacteraceae; genus Palsa-187. The sequence continues at coordinate 7,256 of JBEKBK010000112.1, read as the reverse complement.
ATTTGGCGCAAGAGCTCCGGGCCCGTGCTCTCCACCGGGCCGCGTGGAAGCTGGGATGAGCGCGGTGTCGCCGATCCCAACGTGATTCGCGCGGGCGAGCGATTTTACCTCTTCTATCTGGGCATGGACCGGGCGCGGCGCCAGCGCCTGGGTGTCGCACGCTCGTCTGACGGAGTGCGCTGGGAAAAGCTGCGCTCGAATCCGATTCTCGAATTGGGCAGCCCCGGTGCGTTCGATGAGATGGGATTAGGCGAACCTGCGGTCTGGTCTTCCGCCGGCTCGTATTGGATGCTGTATGCCGGGCGCGCGCGCGGGGAGCGCCGGCGGTTGGGGCTCGCGAAATCGTCCGATGGCGTGCACTGGGAGCGGGAGCGCAACTTCGCGCCGATCGGTGGCGATCAGCCATGGAACAGCCAGGTGCTGTGCGATCCCACCGTGGTGGTGGAGCAGGATCAACTGCGCGTCTGGTTTGGAGGCGGCGATATTCCGGCCCCCGATCAGAACATTCATGGACAGATCGGCGTAGCGATCCTGCGCGGACAGTAGCTTCACTACACTGAAAAAGTGATTTCCCTGCTTCATGACAGCGTACGAAACCGCGCGCAGGATCTGCGTCGCGAGTTCGTATCGAATCTTCCGTTCCGGCATGTCGTGATGGAGCCGTTCCTCGATCCTGAATTCTGCGCCGAGTTGGTCGCGAACTTTCCGCCGTTTCACGCCGGGCACTCGATTAATGAGCGCGGTGAAGCGGGACGCAAAGCCGTTTTCGCGAATCTACGTTCGCTTGGTCCGCCGTATGCGCGTTTCGATCGTCTCATGCGCGACCGCGAGTTTCTGTCCTTGATCGGACAGATCACTGAAGTCCAGCCGTTGATTTACGACCCCGAGTACGTCGGCGGCGGGACTCACGAAAACCTGGATGGGCAGGACCTCGACGCGCATGTCGATTTCAACTATCATCCGCGCGGCCGTCTTCACCGCCGTCTGAATCTGATCGTGTTTCTCAATCCCGAATGGGACAAAACGTGGGGAGGCTGCCTGGAACTGCTGCGCGATCCGTGGGCGCGCAGCGAGGATGGGCGGAAAACGATCGTTCCTGCCGCGAACAGAGCCGTGGTCTTTGAGACGACGGAATCTTCCTGGCACGGATTTCAGCGCATTCAATTGCCGCCGGATAAGAAGATCTCGCGCCGGTCGATCGCGGTGTACTTTTACACCAAGCATCGCGCGCCGGAGTCCACCGCGCCGTCGCACGGAACGATTTATTTCCAGCGGCCGTTGCCTGAACAACTTCAGTCTGGATGCAAATTGCGCGAGGAGGACTTGGAAGAGATACGCGCTCTGCTTGCCCGTCGGGACAAGCAAATCCAGTTCTTGTATGAACGCGAGCTCGAGTTTTCCGAGGCTCTGTACGCCATCACGAATTCGCCATCGTTCCGGCTGGGACGGGCCTTGACTTGGCCTCTGCGCACCCTACGTGCATTTTACAACGAGAGATGAAAAACGAGTCTGGAATATTGTTATCCTGTCAATCATGGAAATTTTAAAAATGCTTGCCGAGCTGCGCCAGGAACGAGAGCAGATCGAGGAAGCTATCATCACCCTAGAGAGACTTGCGCAGGGCAGAGGCAGGCGACGGGGACGTCCGCCGGCTTGGCTGGCACTACATAAGTCTCAGATTGAAGAGCAGGACGCACCCAAGCGGCGCGGAAGGCCGCCGGGATCGAAAAACAAGTCGAAAACCGAATCGGCTGCCTGAAGTCGATCATTTATCAATAGCCGCAGACTCGCGTGGTCCGTTGCGCAGTGGATGTCTTCTCGCCGCGATTTTTTGCAGTTAGGCGTAGCGTTTGCGATGCAGGAAGCGTCCCCGCCCAGCATCGAAGAGGTGAGCCTCGTCCAGTTGCAGGACGGTCTCGCCACCTCGCGCTGGACCTCGGTTCAGCTGGTTGACGCATACCTCGCTCGCATCGACCAACTCGATCGGCGAGGCCCTCGAATCAACGCGTTGATCGAGTTGAACCCCGAAGCCCGATCGATCGCCGCCGAACTGGATCGCGAGCGAAAAGAGCGAGGCGTGCGGGGCCCGCTCCACGGCATCCCGGTGGTCATTAAGGACAACATCGAAACCGGGGACAAGATGCTGACGTCCGCCGGTTCGCTGGCGCTCGCGGACGTGCCCGCACGCGAGGACGCTGAACTGGTGGCTCGACTGCGGACGGCAGGTGCAGTGATCCTCGGCAAAACTAATCTGAGCGAATGGGCCAATTTTCGTTCCAGCCATTCGACCAGTGGTTGGAGCGGGCGCGGCGGCCAGACCCGCAATCCGTATGCGCTCGATCGCAGCCCTTCGGGATCGAGTTCCGGATCGGGAGCGGCCGTGGCAGCGAGCCTATGCGCAGTCGCGGTAGGCACTGAGACGGATGGATCCATCGTCTCGCCGTGTTCGGTAAACGGATTGGTGGGCATCAAGCCCACCGAAGGGCTGATTCCGGCCAGGGGGATTGTCCCGGTTTCGCATCGGCAGGACACGGCCGGTCCGATGGCGCGAACCGTCTCGGATGCTGCCTTGCTCTTGGGCGTGCTCGTGGGGGCCAGCTACGGTCAGGCGCTCCAAGCTAACGGATTGAGGGGTGCGCGGCTAGGGGTCGCCCGCCAGATGTTCGGGTTCAATGAACATGTCGACCGCTTGATGGAATCGGTCATCGCCGATCTGAAGCGGCTGGGGGCCGAAGTAATCGATCCCGTAAACATCCCCGTCTATCCCCGGTTGGCGGACCTCGAAAACGAGGCGCTTCTTTGGGAATTCAAATCCGACCTGAATGCCTATCTGGAGGCGCGCGGCACGAAGGTGAAGAGTCTCAAGGAGGTCATCGATTTCAACAACCGCAATGCATCCCGCGAAATGCCGTATTTCGGGCAGGACCTTTTTATCAAAGCCGAGACGAAGGGTCCCGTGAGCAGTAAGCCGTACCGCGATCTGTTGGCGCGCCTCAACCGTACCGTCTTCCAGGAGGGTGGGGTTGACGCCGTTCTGGCCAGGCAGAAACTCGACGCCTTTGTGGCGCCTACCGACGGTCCCGCGTGGCCCATCGACTACATCGGAGGCGACCACGCCGTCGCTGGGTCCTCGACCCCGGCGGCCATCGCCGGGTACCCGCACGTCACGGTGCCTGCCGGTCAGGTGTTCGGGTTGCCGGTCGGCTTATCGTTTTTTGGGTCGCCCCGATCCGAGGTAAAGCTCATACGTTACGCTTTCGCCTTCGAGCAGGCTGCGCGAGCTCGCCGTGGTCCCCAATACCTTCCATCGGTTCGAATATGAGTTCCCTCAAAACTAGAATTATTCCTGTTATACCGCGATCCAACTCCAAAACCGCTAACTGCCGTTCGATTTTGAGAATTTCTCCTGCGAAACCGTAGCGGTTCGCTTCTGAAAGTGATACCCTGCCGAAAGGCTTATTGACAAAATCTAGCAGAGCAACTAAAATACTAGTCGATTAGCGCTAGGGAAGGAGACTGTTTCATGACCAGCAGGAAATCCCAGGGTACTCTAAGCAAGAGTATCGGTTTGGGTGCGATTGCACTCATTTCACTTTCAGGCCTTGCGTTCGCTGCGGACGCAACCAGCCAGCCAGTGACGTTTGCCAAAGACATTGCCCCGATCTTTCAGGAGAAGTGCCAGGACTGCCATCGCAAGGGTGGGATGGCGCCGATGGCGCTCCTCACCTATGAGGAAGCTCGCCCCTGGGCCCGATCCATTAAGGAACGTGTGGTCTCCCGCCAGATGCCGCCATGGCATTTGGACAAGTCGGTCGGCATTCAACATTTCAAGAATGATATGTCCCTTTCCGACGAGCAGGTCAGCATGATCGCCCGCTGGGTCGATTCGGGCTCGCCTCAGGGCAACCCGAAAGACATGCCGGCTGCGAAGACGTGGCCGAGCGACACCGAATGGAATTTGGCCAAGGAATTCGGCCGTCCGCCGGACATGATCATCAAGTCGACCGACTATACGATGCCAGCCGTGAACCAGGATCAATGGTGGAGACCGGTTGTCGATCCCCACGTGACCGAGCCTCTGTGGGTTCGCGCGGTTGAGATGCGTCCCGGCACTCCCGCAGGCCGCAAGATCACCCACCATGCGCTCGCGCATCTGATTCAGGATGACCCGGATGCCCGCAAATACAGCGACAACATCGATGGCGGTGGCGGCCCGAACGAGGGTGGCACTCTGATGGAGTGGGCTGTCGGCAAGAACTACGACATTTACACCCCGGGGACCGGCAAGCTGCTTCTGCCCGGCGCCAAGATCTGGTGGGACATTCACTATCATGCGGTTGGTGAGCAGATCACCGATCACGTGGAACTGGGTGTCTGGCTGTATCCGAAGAACGAGCCGCCGAAGTACAGAACGTATCTGACTGGCTTTAGCTCTTTGAAGAGAAACGCCGGTGGAACCCCGATCGACATTGCTCCGAACTCGACGGCCATGTTCCAGGGATACACGGTTCTGAAGGCTCCAGCTCGCTTGGGCAACTTCCAGCCGCACTTCCACCTGCGTGGCAAGGCGATGGAGATCGAAGCGATCTACCCTGACGGGAAGACCGAAGTTCTCAGCTACGTGGATCATTTCAACTTCAACTGGATGACGAACTACATCTACACCGACGATGCAGCTCCCGTGTTGCCGAAGGGCACCATCGTTCACGTGACTTCCTGGTACGACAATACGACGGCCAATAAGTTCAACCCGGACCCGAATCAATGGGTCGGCTACGGTGATCGCACCGTTGACGAGATGGGCCACGCTTGGGTCAACGTCACCTACATCAGCGACGAAGACTACGCGGCTTATGCTGCTGCTCATAAGCCGGCGACCCCGGCTCGCCCCGCGACCGGCGGCCGTTAAGCTAATAGTACAACCTAGCACTAACGAGGAGCGGCGGTCAAAGTGGATCGCCGCTCCTTCTCTACGTAAGGGAACCTCTAAATGCACCTTCAAAAGCTTTTATCAAGACTTATCGCCGTAACCTCGCTCGCCTGCTGCCTCCCAGCGTGGGGGCAACTGCCGTTACCCGGAGAGCCGTTTCACAATGCGGGGAATAGTATCACGGGTGCACTGGAAGGGTGGTTCCCGAATCCCGACGGCACCTTCAGCATCCTGCTGGGATACTACAACCGGAACCTGCAACAAGCCATCGACGTTCCAATTGGACCGAATAATAAGATCGAGCCGGGTGGACCCGACCACGGCCAGCCGACTCATTTCCTTCCTGGACGGCAATGGGGGATGTTCGTCGTAAATGTACCCAAGGATTTCGGCACGAACAAGTTCCAGTGGACTATCGTCGCCAACGGCAAGGCGACCGTGATCCCGATGAGCCTGGATCCGAACTGGGCGATCGCGCCATTTAAGGACGCGACCGACAACACACCACCTTATATAAGCTTCAAGCCCTTTGATCAGGGTCCGGGGATTCAAGGTCCGGTGCCCTTGAAGGAATCGCTCACGGCGATGGTAGGAACTCCGCTTCCGTTGACCGTATGGGCAGCGGACGACGCCATTGTTCCTCCAGGAAACCGGCCTTTGCGTGGCGCGCCCGTGCTAGTGACATGGCGCATGTTTCGCGGACCAGCCGATGTGAAGTTCGCCAACGAGAAGCCGGTGGCGGAAAAAGTGGAGGGAAAGCTGCCGGGGATCGCAACGTACGCCGGCAAGGCGGAGACGACGGCGACTTTCAGTGAGCCTGGCAACTATAGACTCTGGGTGGTGCTGAACGATATGTCCGGCGATGGCGGCCGCGGCTTCCAGTGTTGCTGGACGAATGGATATGTGGACGTAACGGTGAAGCCCGCCACGGGCGGCGCCGGCGGCGGCCGATAAACCTCAAGCCTCAAGAGCCTCAGCAGTCAGGGAGAGCAAAATGCGTCCGTTTCTACTGCTCGCTCTATTGGTGACTGCGGTGCAGCTGCCTGCCCAACCAACCGGTCAGGCGGCACCGCAAATCCCCTTCCGTGTCGTCCCGAAGTTCCTGAAGATTCCCGATAACTACCTCTTCAACGAAGCGGTGGGAGTGGCCGTCAACTCGAAGGGCCATATCTTTGTCGCGAATCGCGGTAATCATCCGTTGCTTGAGTTCGCCGAAGACGGCACCTTCATCCGATCATTCGGAGAAGGTGCGCCGATCTTCAAAGCTCCCCACAGCGTCCGCTTTGATTCAGAGGACAACATGTGGTATGTGGACGCGGAGAACGACCTGATCGTCAAGTTCGATCAGAATCGCAAGATTCGCCTGGTGCTGGGCCGTCGTCCGGAGCCGTGGGTCTGGATGACACACGGGATCGAAAGGGCGCTGCCGCCTCCACAGAATTTCTATCAGCCCACCGACACGGCGATTGGCCCGGACGGAAGTATCTTCATCACCGACGGCTACGGAAACTCGCGCGTCGCGAAATTCACTCACGACGGCAATTTCGTGAAGCAGTGGGGGGATCGCGGAACAGGACAGGGGCAATTCAATACGCCGCACAGTATCGTGATCGATAAGAATGCCAACCTGTACGTCGCCGATCGGCAGAATAACCGGGTACGGGTATTCGACACCGAAGGAAAGTTCAAGAGCGAATGGCGCTTGAACGGGCCGCCGTGGTCGCTGTGCATCACACCTGGCCCGAACCAGGTCATCTACGCGGGCAGCGTGAATAAGGTGTTTAAGCTCGACCTGAGCGGCAAGGTCCTGGGAGAGTTCGGGAAAGGCGGGAAGGACCCGGGCCAGTTCGATTCGGTGCACGCTATTTCATGCCCGGATGAAAAGACGGTTTACGTCGGGCAGGAATGGAGCTACCGGTTCGACAAGCTGATCTTGCAATGAGGGGCCAATTCATGCGACATCATCTGCTGGTAGCACTGTCCTTAAGCGCCGCCATTCTTTCCGCGCAGGAGACCCGGGAGCGAGCGCCTCAAATTCCATTCAAGCTCGTCGAGGATTTCTTTAAGGTTCCGGACAACATCTACTTCGCCGAGGCGGTCGGCGTGGCGCTGAACTCAAAAGGCCACATCTTCATCGCGAACCGGGGTAACCATCCGCTGCTCGAATTTAACCCCGATGGTACATTCATCCGCTCCTGGGGTGAGGAGTCCGAGATTTTCCACGCTCCGCATAGTGTGCGCTTTGATTCGCAGGACAATATGTGGTTCGTCGACGCCGGAAACAATCTGATCGTGAAGTTCGATCAGGACCGGCAGATCTTGCAGG
>JBEKBK010000111.1:0-18881 GCA_050015435.1 Bryobacteraceae bacterium | reverse complement strand
GCGCTCGATGCGCGCACGGGTAAGAAATTGTGGAGCTTTCAGACGGGAGCGGGCCATCGCGGATCGTCTGTCACGTACTCGGTCAATGGCCGGCAGTTCGTCGCCACCCCCACAGGATGGGGTTCGATCGCGGGTTCGATGGCCGCCGGGCTCCTACCCGCCGAAGCCGACAAGTTCCGCTCCGGTTCCGCGCTGGTAGTGTTTGCACTGCCCGAAACGGCTAAGTAGCGCGAAGTGGCTGGTACGATAAATAAATCGTCCCCATGGCCCTTCGCTTCTATAACACTCTTACGCAACAGGTAGAGGAATTTCATCCCCTTCACGATAATGTGGTCCGAATGTACACGTGCGGGCCTACCGTGTACAACTTCGTCCACATCGGAAACCTGCGAACGTTCACGTTTCAGGACATTCTGCGGCGTTGGCTGCGGGCGCGGGGCTACACGCTCGATCATGTGATGAACATCACGGACGTTGAGGACAAGATCATCCGCAACGCAGCGGCGCAACATAAGTCGCTGGCCGAGTACACCGCCGTCTACACGCAGGCGTTCCTGGACGATGCCGCGACCATCCGGCTCGAGCGCCCGGAGCGCCTGGTCAAGGCGACCGATCACATTGCGGATATGGTCGCGACCATTGAGCAGCTCGGCGAGCGCGGCTTCACTTACGTCAGCGAGGGGTCTGTCTACTACCGCATCGCCAATTTTCCATCCTACGGGAAGCTATCGCACAACGACTTCAGCGGGATTCGGGCGGGCGCGCGCGTGGATGTCGACGAATATGACAAGGCCGATGCTCGGGACTTCGTGTTGTGGAAAGCGCAGAAGGATGGCGAACCCGGCTGGCCTGGGAACAGCCTCGGAACCGGGCGTCCTGGCTGGCACATTGAATGCTCCGTGATGGCGATGAAGTACCTGGGCGACACTCTGGACATTCACGCGGGCGGCGTGGACCTCACGTTCCCGCACCATGAGAACGAGATCGCGCAGGCGGAAGCGCTCACCAACAAGCCATTTTCGCGATTCTGGCTGCATTCGGAGCACCTGAGCATCGAGGCGCAGAAGATGTCGAAATCACTCGGAAACTTCTACACGCTGCGCGACCTGCTGGGGATGGGCTATTCGCCCGAATCGATCCGATACCTGCTGGCGTCCGTGCCATATCGCAAGAAGCTGAACTTCACGTTCGATGGTCTCAAAGCGGCGGCTACTTCAATCGACCGGCTGAGGAACTATAAGCTGCGGTTGGAATCGGCCAAGCTCGCCCCCGGCCTGAACGAAAAGATTGAGGACCGAACAGCTCTGGCCGCCAAGGCGTTCGATGAAGGGCTGGACGATGATCTCAACACCGCGGAAGCCTTAGCTGCGGTATTCGAGTACGTGCGCGACACCAACACGGCCATGGACGCCGGAGACTTCCTTGCGGGGAACGCCGTGGCCACGGGCGAGTTCCTGAACAAGTTTGACTCGGTGTTCGACGTGTTACGCCCGTCAACCAGCGCCGGGGGACTCTCCGACGCGGAAATTGACGGCTTGGTAGCGCAGCGCACGGCCGCCAAGAAGGCGCGCGATTTCGCGGGAGCCGATGAAATCCGCAAGCAGCTCGCCTCGCAAGGGATAATTTTAGAAGACACCAAAGAAGGCGTGCGTTGGAAGCGGCAATGAAAATCGAAACTAAAGTAGTCCACAGCGGGGACCGGCGGAAAGCCGGCGATTATATTCCGGTTACTACACCCATCTATACTGCGGCGAGTTATTCTTACGACTCGATGGACCAGCTTGACCGCGTCTTCGGGCGTGAAGAAAGAGGCCCATCGTACGCGCGCTACGACAATCCCACCACCAATGCGCTGGAGGATCTGGTCCGTGACCTGGAAGGCGGACATGGCGCGCTTGCCTGCGCCTCCGGGATGAGCGCGATTCATCTGGCCCTGATTGCTGCGTTGCTCGATCGTCCCAAGCGGATCGTTGCCGCGAACGCACTGTACGGCGCGACCACCGGCCTGCTGATGAATATTCTCGCGCCGTTCGGTATTGAGACGACCTTCGCCGATGTCTGCGATCTGAAAGCGTTTGAGGAAGCGGTAATGGAGACTAAGCCGGGGGCGATCCTGATGGAGACGATATCGAATCCTCTCCTCCGGGTGGGTGCGATGGACAAGATCGCGGGGATCGCACAACGGGCCGGCGCTCCGCTGGTGGTCGACAACACCTTCGCGACACCGCTGCTGTTGCGCCCGCTCGAACTCGGCGCGAATATTGTGGTCCATAGCGCGACGAAATACCTGGCGGGACATGGGGACGTGCTGGGCGGAATCATCGTGGCGGATGAGCCGAATTCCAAGATCATCGCAACGCTGTCGCGCACGATCGGTCCGGTAATGAGCCCGTTCGAAAGTTATTTGACTATGCGCGGGATCAAGACCATGGGTCTGCGCGTGGAGCGGCAGTGCGCGAACGCCTGTAAAGTCGCCTCCTGGCTAGCCACGAATCCTCGTATCGAACGCGTCTATTTCACGGGCGACCCGGGGCATCCGGATGCAGCTACGATTGTGCGGTTGTTTCCGAAGAACCTCTATGGGGCGATGGTGTCTTTCGATTTGAAGGATGCGGGCAAAGCCGAAGTGTTCCAGTTCATGGATCGCTTACGGCTAGTGGTGCGAGCCACGTCTCTCGGAGACGTTCACACCATGATGCTTTATCCCGCCATGGCGTCCCATCGCGACTTGGCGCCGAAGCAGCGGCATCGCCTGGGAATCGGCGATAACCTGGTGCGGATGTCGATCGGCATCGAGGCTTACGAAGACATCATCGCCGATCTCGAACAAGCCCTCGGGGATTAGACCAGTTTCGAGGATAACGTAGACCGTCTCAGGCCAGCGCACACTGATGAAAAGCACTGTTACAAGCCGTACGAAACTGGTCGACGAAAAATCAAGAAATGGTCTAGGCTCAGCGAGCCGGACACTCGAGCGTTATGGAGGCCTACCCTATGCAATTAGTGAGGCCTTGATGTACGCCCGTAGCATCCGGCTCGCTCAGACATCCCCAAAATTAAGACGTTTGTAACATGCGCGGTGTGTACAAACTTTGGTACTATTGTAGTTGATGTCTGTCGCCCAGTACCATCGCCATCATCACCACCATCGGCATGTTGTGTCGCGACGGGCTCATTCTTAACCAGTAATCAGATTTGAGAAAGACACGAGAGCCCGCCGGAGAATGGCGGGCTTTCCTTTTGGTGCCTACACAATGGAATTAGATTTCAGCAAACTCGACGGCTTGGTCGCCGCGGTCATTCAGGACGAAAAGAGCGGCCGTGTTTTGATGGTTGGATTCATGAATGAAGAAGCGTTTCGGCGCACGGTTGAGACCGGTTACGCGACGTTCTACAGCCGGTCTCGGAATAAGCTGTGGCTCAAGGGCGAGACATCCGGTCATCGGCTGGTGGTGAAGAATATCTCCACCGATTGCGATCGCGACGCGGTCCTGATCACCGTGGAAGCGCTCGGCCCCGGCGTGTGTCACGAGGGGTATGAAAGCTGCTTCTTTCGGAAACTCGATCAAGGGAAGTGGGTGGAGAGCGAGCCGCGCACCTATGATCCGAACGCGGTGTACGGAGCCTGACGCAAAAACATGAAACTCAAGCTGGGTATTCCCAAAGGCAGTCTTGAAAATGCCACGGTCGAGCTGTTCCGTCGGGCCGGCTTTCAAATCACCACCAGCAGCCGCTCGTATTTTCCCTCCATTGACGATCCGGAGATCGAGTGCATGCTGATTCGCGCGCAGGAAATGGCCCGCTACGTGGAGGACGGAGTCCTCGATGCGGGGCTCACCGGCCGCGATTGGGTGGAAGAAAACGAAGCCAAGGTGGAGACCGTTGCGGATTTAATTTACGCCAAACAGAGCTTCGGGAAAGTTCGTTGGGTGCTGGCGGTTCCGGAGTCGTCGCCATTTCATTCAGTGAAAGATCTTGACGGCAAGATCATCGCTACAGAACTGGTATCCGCGACCAAGCGATACTTGGCTGCGAACGGAGTTACTGCGAAAGTCGAGTTCAGTTGGGGCGCGACGGAAGTGAAACCGCCGGAGCTGGCGGACGCGATCGTCGAAGTCACCGAGACCGGGTCTTCGCTCCGGGCCAACAAACTCCGCATCATTGAAACCGTGCTCGAGTCGAATACGCAATTGATCGCGAATGTTTGTTCCTGGGCCGACCCTGAGAAACACCGGAAGCTGGAGGACATCCGGATGCTGCTGCAGGGCGCGATTAATGCGCTCAGCAGGGTTGGCCTGATGCTGAATGTGGAGAAGGCCAATCTGCAAGCGGTGCTGGCCGTTTTGCCCGCGCTTAAGAATCCAACCATCTCCCACCTGAGCGATGAGAATTGGCTGGCGGTGAACACGATTCTCGAGGAGTCGACGGTTCGATCCATCCTGCCGCGTCTCAAGGAAGCGGGAGCGCAGGGCATCGTCGAATATCCTTTGAACAAAATCATAATGTAATGATCCGGATACTCAATCACTCAGAAGCCAAGGCGCTGACCACCCGCAAGGCTGTCCGCCTGGAGGAAGCCGAGCGCATCGTAGCGCCGATTCTTTCCGCCATTCGTTCGCGCGGCGACGCGGCATTGCTCGAATATGCCCGCAAGTTCGACGGATTCGAAGGGCACAGTGTACGCATGCCTGTGGCCGGAACCCTAACCCCGGAGTTGGAGCGGGCGGTGGCTCTCGCAGCGGAGAATATTCGCGAGTATGCACGTACGCAGCTCCCACAGGAAGGTTCGGTTGAATATCCGGACGGGCGCAAGTTGGGGCACATCGTTCGGCCGCTCGATTCAATGGGCGCCTATATCCCGGCCGGCCGTTATCCGTTGCCCTCAACGCTCCTGATGACCGTGATTCCCGCGCAGGTGGCCGGCGTGCCGCTGACCTGCGCCGCCTGTCCTAATCCATCCCCGGAAATTCTCGGCGTCGCGGCCTGGCTCGGGATCACGCACCTGTTCCGTATGGGAGGCGCGCAAGCCATCGCGGCTTTCGCATACGGGACTGAAACGGTGCCCAAAGTCGCCCGGATCGTGGGTCCAGGAAATATTTATGTGGCCGCCGCGAAGAAGCTGATCGCCGGGGAGGCCGGCATCGATTTTGTCGCCGGACCAACGGAGATCGTGATCATCGCCGCGGAGGGCGATCCACGCTGGCTCGCAGCGGATCTGTTGGCGCAGGCCGAGCATGACGTGGATGCATCGGCTATTCTTTTGACCACTTCGCGCACACTGGCCGAGGCAGTAGCGGCGGAGGTGGAGCGGCAACTTGTTACGCTGCCCACGGCGGCGGTCGCTCGTCCTTCGATCGATGCGAACGGAGCCATAGTAGTTGTCGACTCTCTCCAACGGGCGGTGGAATTTTCGAACGAGCTCGCGCCCGAACATCTCAGCCTTCATGACGCGAGTCTGATACCGAATATCCAGAACGCAGGCAGTATTTTCCTTGGACCCTGGAGCCCTGAGGCGGCGGGCGATTACGCGTCGGGTCCGAACCACGTGCTGCCCACGTCGGGAGCGGCACGCCTGCGTGGAGGCCTTTCTGCCGCCGACTTCGTCAAGATCATTTCAGTGCAGGAGTTGACGCCGGCGGGGCTCGCCAAGCTGACTCCGGCCATCACCGCTCTGGCTCGGGCCGAGGGGCTGGAAGCGCATGCCCGTTCCGCGGAGGTGCGCTGTGGTGGTTAAAACCCAAGGGATTAATGCGCTGACCCCGCGTGAAGCTGTCCGTCGCATGGCGCCTTATTCACCCCCTTCCGGTGGCCGTGCCGAGAAATTGCGGCTGGATTTTAACGAGAATACGGTTGGGTGCTCGCCGCAGGTGATCGATTTTTTGCGGTCGCGCCTCTCGGCCAACCAGCTTTCGATTTATCCCGAGTACGGCGATGCGATGCGCGAGCTCGCGGAGTTCTTTCAAGTCGCGGAAAACGAGTTCACGCTCACCAACGGTACGGATGAAGCGATCCAGATACTGGTGAATACTTATCTGGACGACGGCGACGACGTGCTGCTGCTGAGGCCTTCCTACGCGATGTACCGGTTTTACTCGGAGCTCGCGGGAGCTTCGGTTCGCGAGCTGGATTACCGTGCCGCGGATCTCGCGTTTCCACTGGAGGAACTGGTGACCGCGCTGCGGCCGGAAACCCGCGCGGTGCTGATTGCGAACCCGAACAATCCAACCGGAACCGGAGTCAGCCTCGACGGACTTCGCAAGATTCTTAACGCTGCGCCCGGCGCTGCGGTATTAGTTGATGAAGCGTACTTTGAGTTTTCAGGCGTCACCGCTCTCGGTTGGATCCGCGAATTCCCGAACCTGTTTGTCAGCCGCACTTTCTCGAAAGTCTACGGAATGGCCGCCATGCGCTGCGGCTGCCTGTTTTCTTCCGCGGAAAATATGGGATGGGTCCGCAAGGCGCAATCGCCCTACAGTGTGAACACGCTCGCTGCACTGGCTGCGCGCGCGGCGGTCCGGGACCGTGAGCACGTCGAAAGCTGGGTAGTCGAGGTACTGCGCTCCCGAAAAATGGTGTGCGCCGGATTCGACCGCCTCGGAATTAAGCATTTTCCGAGCGAGGCGAACTTTGTGCTGTTTCAGGCCGGCGAGCGGGCGATCCCGCTTCGCGACGAGCTGCGCGCCCGTGGTGTGTTAGTGCGCGACCGCAGCTACGAAATTCCAGGATGTGTTCGGGTCACGATCGGTACACGGGAGCAGATGGAGCGCTTTCTAGAAGAATTGGAGAAACTTTGGACGCGCTAATTGTTTTTGACATGGACGGCGTGCTGACCGAGGTTTCGGAATCGTATCGCGAGGCGATTGTTCAAACCGTAGAACAATTCACTGGACAGCGCATCACGCGCGACTTGATCCAGGAATACAAGAATCGGGGGGGCTGGAACAATGATTGGGTGTTGTCCAAACAGATCGCGTCCGACCTCGGAGTAGAGCTCGACTACCAAACGGTGGTTGATCGTTTCAATGAGATCTTCCTGGGTACCAACGGCGATGGGCTGATCCAAAGGGAAAGCTGGTTCCCGCAGCCTGGACTTTTGGAGCGCCTGATGGCTCAGCGAGGCCTGGCGATTTTCACCGGACGGCTGCGTTATGAGGCGGATATTTCGCTGCGCCGCTTCGGAGCTGGCCTAAGTTTCGATCCGATTATCTGCGCGGATGACGTGACGCATGGCAAGCCCGCGCCGGAAGGATTACTGACGATTCAAAGCCTGAAACCCAAGCATCAGCTCGTGTACGTGGGCGACACCGTGGATGACGCGCGTTCGGCCAGCGCGGCGCGCGTGCCGTTTATCGGGATTGCGGCTCGCGGTCACTCGCGCCGCGACGAGCTGATCCGGCTCTTCGAGCAGGAGCGCGCCGTGGCAATTCTCGAAAACATCAACGAAATTGAGGGGGCACTTTGAAGGCACGCCGCGCCGCAATCGAGCGCAACACCAAGGAAACGCATATTCGGGCCAGTCTCAAGATTGAGGGCCGAGGTTCCTACGATATTTCCACCGGAATCCGTTTCCTGGATCACATGCTGGAACTGTTCTCGAAGCATGGCGCCTTTGATTTGAAGTTGAAGGCCGAGGGCGACCTCGATGTCGACCAGCACCACACTGTCGAGGACGTGGGAATCGTTCTCGGCCAGTTGTTCGCCCAGGCCTTGGGCGATCGGCGCGGAATTAATCGCGCCGGCTATTTCGTGCTGCCGATGGACGAAACCCTCGCGGTGGTGGCCGTCGATTTGGGCGGGCGGCCGGCGCTGGTTTACAAAGACGAGGTGAAGGTACAGATGGTGGGGGATCTGCAGACCGAACTAGTGGAGGATTTTTTCGGAGGATTCGTCAATCATGCCGGAGCGAATCTCCACGCCAAGGTGCTGCATGGACGCTCGAACCATCACAAGATTGAGGCCATCTTCAAGTGTTTTGCGCGCGCCATGCGCTACGCATGTTCGACGGACAAGCAATTGAAGAATTTATTGCCATCGACCAAGGGACTATTGTGATCTCCATCTTCGATTACGGCGCAGGCAATCTTCGCTCCGTCCAGAACACGCTGGGCGCGATCGGAGCTGAATACGAACTAATTCGCAATTCCGAAGGCCTGCGGCAGGCCACGAAGATTATCCTTCCAGGCGTCGGGCACTTCGGCCAAATGATGCGGTCTCTCGATGAGTTGGGCGTGCGGGAAACGCTGCTCGAACGCATCCGGGCCGGAGTTCCGTTTCTCGGAATTTGTCTGGGTCTTCAGGCTCTGTTCATGGCCAGCGACGAAGCTCCTGAGGAGCGAGGATTGGGATTATTCGACGGCTGCGTCCGCAGATTCCACGGCAACGTACGCATCCCGCACATGGGCTGGGATCAGTTGGATCGGTGCAGGGAATCGGTTTTGTTGAACGAGACCGGCGAAAACCCCTACGTGTATTTCGCTCACAGCTACTACGTACCGCTGGTCCAGGAAGCCGCCGCGAGCTGCAATTATACGGTTCCCTATACCGCCGTGCTTGAGTATAAGAACATCTGCGGCGTGCAATTCCATCCGGAGAAGTCCGGAGCTACCGGATTGCGCATTGTCCGGAATTTCATCGAGAACTGATGCTCGCCAAGCGAATCATTCCTTGTCTGGATGTCACCGGAGGCCGCGTGGTCAAGGGCGTGAACTTCGTCAACTTGCGCGACGCCGGAGATCCAGTGGAACTCGCGGCCAGATACAACGAGCAGGGGGCCGATGAGCTGGTGTTTCTAGATATCACTGCGTCCAGCGACGATCGCGACACGATGGTGGACGTAGTCTTACGCACCGCGCGCGAGGTCTTTATCCCGTTGACGGTAGGCGGCGGCATTCGAACGGTGGACGATGCGCGCCGGATTCTGCACGCCGGCGCCGACAAGGTCAGCGTGAATACCGCTGCGGTTCGAAGGCCGGAGCTGCTAACGGAATTGTCTCAGGAGTTCGGCGCTCAGGCGGTCGTGCTCGCAATCGATGCCAGGAGACGGGCCGCCGGTGGCTGGAACGTATACACGCGTGGCGGCCGGCACGACGAGGGAATCGACGCAGTGTCCTGGGCGGCGCAGGGCGAGCAACTGGGCGCTGGAGAGATCCTGCTCACCTCCATGGACACGGACGGCGTGCAGACTGGGTTCGATTGCCCTCTCACCGAAGCCGTTCGAGAGGCGACGCACATCCCCGTGATCGCGTCGGGCGGGGCAGGGAAGCCGGAAGACTTCTTCGATGTCCTTCAGACCGCCGGCGCCGATGCCGCGCTCGCAGCGTCGATCTTTCACTATGGAACCTATACTGTGGGTGATTTAAAAAAATACCTCGCGGAACGCGGCGCGCCGGTGCGGCCATGATCATTCCCTGCATCGATCTGATGGACGGGAAAGTCGTGCAGCTTGTCCAGGGCAGGGATAAGGCCCTGGAAGGTGATGCCCCGCTGGAGATGCTCCGCAAATTTGCCGCGTTCCCGGAGATCCAGGTGATCGACTTGGACGCGGCCATGGGCAAGGGCGAGAATCACGGCATTGTGCAACTGCTTGCCTCCCACGCCACATGCCGCGTGGGCGGAGGCGTGCGCACCCCGGAACGCGCGCGCAAACTGGTGGAGCAAGGCGCGCATCGCGTCATCGTCGGAACCGCGGCATTCACACCTGTGCTGGCCGAAATCGCCGCGGCGGTCGGATCGGAACGATTGATTGTGGCGCTCGATTCGAAAGGCGGCAAGGTCGTCGTGAAGGGATGGCAGGAAGCTACCGACCTGACAGCGGAGGAAATCGTAGGGTCGTTGGAACCCTACTGCGGAGGGTTCCTGTGCACGTACGTCGACAAGGAAGGAATGATGCAGGGGACCGACCTGGACTGGTTCCGGCGCCTTCGCGCCGCGACTCAGCATGAACTGACGGCTGCGGGCGGCATTACGACCCTCGAAGAGATTCGTGAACTCGCCGCGCTGGGAATTCACGCCGCCCTCGGGATGGCCATTTACACTGGCCGTCTCAATCTGGAAGAACTGGCGAGCTGAGGTCTGGTGGGACGGACGAGGGCTTGCGCCCCACATGATCTGAAGTTAAGCCGGTTGCGGTCCGCCCTCGAGCATGCCGGGAATTCGCCGGCCGGGCTCGGGCTTGATCACCTGTTGGGTGCCGTCTCCTGAAGACGATGGCGGCGGCTCCACTGCGGCGAGCGTCTGGCCATCGATCAGCCGGTGCACTTCGGCTCCGTCCAGGACTTCGCGCTCGAGCAGCGCCAGCGCGATACGTTCCAGCGCGTCACCACGATCTTCGATGATGCGGCGGGAGCGGTTATAGGCGTCTTCCACCAGCTTCTTCACCTGCTCATCGATGCGAATGGCGGTGGCCTCGCTGTAATCGCGGTGTTGCGCGATCTCGCGGCCCAGGAAGATCTGCTCCTCACGTTTGCCGAAGCTGAGGGGGCCGAGCTCGCTCATGCCCCACTCGCAAACCATTTTGCGGGCCATCTCGGTCGCGCGCTCGATGTCGTTGCCCGCGCCGGTGGTCACGTGATGCATGAAAATCTCTTCCGCGATCCGACCGCCCATCAGGATCGCAAGCTGCGCTTCCAGATATTCCTTGTTATAGGAATGCTTGTCGTCAACCGGAAGCTGCATGGTGACGCCGAGCGCCATGCCGCGCGGGATAATCGTCACTTTGTGGACCGGATCGGCGCCCGGCAGCAGCGCGGCCACCAGCGCATGTCCAGCCTCATGGAACGCCGTGTTCTTTTTCTCTTCGTCGCTGATGATCAGGCTCTTGCGCTCCACGCCCATCATCACCTTATCTTTCGCCAGCTCGAAGTCGAACTGCGTAACCACCTTCCGGTTCTGACGGGCAGCAACTAACGCTGCCTCATTAACGAGGTTCGCCAGATCCGCGCCAGCAAATCCCGGGGTACCGCGCGCCACCACGCTAAGATCGACGTCGTCGGAAAGGGGGACCTTCTTGGTATGGACCTTCAGGATCGCCTCGCGCCCCTTCACATCCGGACGCCCGACCACGACCCGTCGGTCAAAGCGGCCAGGGCGGAGCAATGCCGGATCGAGGACATCGGGGCGGTTGGTCGCCGCTACTAAGATGACGCCTTCGTTCGACTCGAAGCCATCCATTTCCACCAGCAACTGGTTGAGAGTCTGTTCGCGTTCATCGTGTCCGCCGCCGAGGCCCGCGCCGCGATGCCGTCCCACGGCGTCGATTTCATCGATGAAGATGATGCACGGGGCGTTCTTCTTGCCTTGCTCGAACAGATCGCGAACGCGGCTTGCGCCGACGCCGACGAACATCTCCACAAAATCGGAGCCCGAAATCGAGAAGAACGGAACATTGGCTTCGCCCGCGATCGCCCGCGCCAGTAGTGTCTTACCCGTGCCGGGCGAACCGATCAGCAACACTCCCTTGGGGATACGCCCGCCCAGCTTCTGGAACTTCTGCGGCTCGCGGAGGAACTCGATGATCTCCTGCAACTCTTCCTTGGCTTCTTCTACGCCGGCGACGTCCTTGAACGTCACTTTTTTCTGCTGCGAAGAATGCAGCCGGGCCCGGCTCTTGCCGAAGCTCAGAGCTTTGTTGCCGCCGCTCTGCATCTGGCGCATCATGAAAATCCAGAACCCCAATAGGAGGACGAACGGGATGGCGTTCACCAGAATCGACACCCAGTTGCCGCCATTGTCTTTCTCGACTTTGAGAGCGACGCCTTTGTCCAGGAGCATGGTTGTAAAGTCGTTGTAGTTGGGCGGTACAGTGGTGCGAAATTCGTCGCCGTTCTTGAGCTTGCCGTGGATGTCGCCGGTGCTGCTATTCACCGTGACGCTGTCCACCCGGCCTTCCTTGACTTCTTTCACCAGGTCCGAAAACTGGGGCTGCGCACCCGGCGGTTTGCTGCTCTTGAAAACCGCCCATACCAGGACGACCAGACACAAAATGATCAGCCAGAGTACGGCATTTCTTACACTTGAATTCATGAAATCTCCCACACGATGCTACCTAGATAGGATGTTGAAACGTTAAGAAACGCTTCATTGCGAAAAAATTTAGGTTTCTGAAATGCGGAGAACCGGTTCAGAAGCCCCGTCTGCGGCAAACTCCGCCGCTGCTCCGAATCGCCGAGCCCATAAAATCCTCGCTCCACTCGAAAGAATCGGCCAGAATCGGCGCCGCCAGGAGGGCACGCGGGCCTTTTGAAACATTTCTTTAACGTTTTGATCACGGGACTGTCCGACCGGACGATAGTGGTCACCAGGTCTCCACCCACGCAACTCCAGACGCGCGGGAATCCGCCCCCACGACAACTCCACCCTCAGGTTAGCACAAGCTAGCCCCCCCGTCGTTTCATGAAAATCCTGTGGCTGGTCCCCCAACTCCAGACTGATTTGACTCGCTCCATCCGGGGCGGCGTATGTCCCCGGAATCCTGATCCGTACCGGGTCGACGGAGGTTGGGGCGTTCACGGGAGCCAACCGGATCCAGCCGAAGGAGCGTACTACGTCAATGCCGGGCAGCCCCAGACGGCCTTCGCCAACGGGCCGCGCCGCGAGTTCCAGAATACGCTCGATATGGGAAAATTCGATCCGCCGCAAGTCGCCCTTCGCGGCCGTTATCGCCCGCCGGACCACCCGCCGGGCTACGGCTCGAGGAATCGCAGTCAGCGTTGTGACCGGTATCTCCACTCCGGCGCAGTTCAGTACTGGGGGACCCGCTGGTACTAGAGCGGGGTCGTTTAGTGCGCCCTGCCACCACCGTTCTTCCTCGAATGCCAGGTCCGCCAAATGCGCCAGCGCGAGCCCGATCTGAGGATTCCATGCGCGTGCGAGCTGAGGCAGCAGCTGATGCCGGATTCGGTTGCGCGCGAACCTGGAGTCGGCATTGGTTACATCTTCGCGCCATCCAACGCCCTTGCCGCGCAGGAAGGCCTCCACGTCGGCTCGGGTCACTTCGATCAACGGACGGATGAAGCCCTCGGCGGTCACGGGATGGATTCCTGCGATTCCCGCGAGCCCGGAACCCCTCAGGATGCGGAATAAGACTGTTTCAGCCTGATCGTCGCGCGTATGGCCAAGAGCAATTCGGTCGGCTTTCCCGGCCAGAATCAACGCGCTCAAAAACTTCCGCCGCAGTCGGCGTGCCGCCTGTTCGAGATTTCCCGCAAACGCGGCGACGCGCGCTGCGGTGCGATAGCACGGAAGTTCCAACTCAGCCGCAAGCCCGGCGACGAACTGCTCGTCCGCGTCCGATTCCTCGCCGCGCAGTTTGTGATTAAAGTGCGCGACGCCGCTTAACGTGACTCCGATCTGCGGCGCGAGCTCGCGCAAAACCATCAGCAGGCAGACCGAATCCGCGCCGCCCGACACCGCCGCGATCACGCGAACGCCCGGTGGCAGCATGTTATAACGAGAAATGGCTTTGAGCACTCGCTCGAGCACGACCGATCCCTACATTGTAAGTCTCGACGTTGGAAGCTCTTCCGTGCGTGCGCTCCTGTTTGACTCGGGCGCTCATCGCATGGAAGGCTACGGTGCGCAGTTGGCCTATCGCGCCCAGACCACGCCGGACGGCGGAGTGGAGATCGATCCGGAAGAACTCGCGCAACTGGTGATCGATTGCCTGGACGAACTGCATCGCCAGGTGGCCACCGAGGGTCTGCACGTCACCGCGGTAGGCGGTAGCGCCTTCTGGCATAGCTTTCTGGGTGTGGGCGAAGACGGCCGCCCTACTTTGCCGATCCTGCATCTGCTGGACACGCGTAGCGCGGGCGAAGTGAAGCGCGTGCCTAATGCCCATGCGCGGACCGGTTGTGTTCCTCATTCGAGTTATTGGCCGGCGAGATTGCTCTGGCTCCACAGCAATCGCGCGGCGCAGTTCGCGGCAACACGCCGGTGGATTTCGTTCCCCGAGTATCTATTTCAAAAGCTGTTCGGCCGCGCCTACGTTTCCACCTCCATGGTTTCGGGCACGGGACTGTGGGATCAGAATGCGAATGACTATGACGCCGAGACGCTGGCCGCATTGCCCATCGACCGCTGCCAGCTCGCCCGGCCGGAGGACATGGACCAAGCCGCCCACGGTCTACTGGCGGAACATCGCGACGCCTGGCCTTCGTTCGCGGACGCGCAATGGTTTCCGGCGCTCGGCGACGGAGCTTGCGACAACCTGGGCAGCGGCTGCATCTCGCCCGATCGCCTGGCCCTGATGGTGGGGACCACCGGCGCAATGCGGGTGGTGATCGAGTCTTCGCACGTCGAAATTCCGGAGGGCCTGTGGTGTTATCGGGTCGATCGGAAACGCTTCGTCATGGGCGGCGCACTCTCCAACGGCGGCGAGGTTTTCGCCTGGATGAAGCGGACCCTGCAACTGCCCAAAGACATCGAAGCCCGTCTGGATACGTCGGTTCCCGGAGCGCACGGTTTGACGCTCTTGCCGTTCTTTTCCGGGGAGCGTTCCCCATATTGGCGTGCCGATCTGCGCGCCGCCATCACCGGCTTAAGCTTCGCGAGCGAGCCGTTCGACATTTTGCGTGCCGCGCTCGAATCGGTGGCGCTGAGATTTCGCGACATCCACGGAATCTTCCTGAAGCACCTGCGCCAACCGGCTGAGGTGGTTTCGTCGGGCGGTGCGCTGGTGCGTTCGCCGGGCTGGACTCGGATGATGGCCGACGCGCTCGGACGTCCCGTCACCGTTTGTCTGGAGCAGGAAGCGAGCAGCCGTGGGGCGGCCCTGTGGGCTCTGGAGCGGATCGGCGTAATCGAAAACATCGCCGCTCTACCGGCATCCATGGGCGGCGTAGTCGATCCCCGGCCCGAGCATGAGGTAATTTACGACCGGCTGTTGCAAGAACAGCGCACGCTCTACGAGAAACTGTTTGGAAGCCCTACATGACCCCTGATTTTCAAGAACGCGCCGCCCGCGTGCGCCTTTTGCTGATGGATGTGGATGGCGTCTTGACCGACGGCCGGTTCTTCGCTATTCCGGGACCCGACGGGCGGATGGTCGAGTCCAAAGCCTTCGACTCGCAGGACGGCATCGCTCTTCAGTGGCTGACCTGGTACGGCATCGACACGGGTGTCATTAGCGGACGCATCTCGCCGGCGACAGAAGAACGAGCACGGCAGCTCCACATGAAGTACGTGTACATGGGCAGCGTTGAGAAGATTCCGATCCTTGAGGAGATTGTTGCGAAAAGCGGGTTCGCCGCCGCGGAGATCGCCTACGTGGGGGATGATCTGACGGATCTCGTGGTCATGCGGCGCGTGGGGCTAGCTTTCGCGCCGGCCAACGCGCGGCCCGAAGTGAAGCAAGTGGTGCACTGCATTACCTCAGCGGCTGGAGGCGCGGGAGCAATCCGCGAAGTAATCGAGCTAATCTTACGAGCACAGGGACATTGGACAGAAATATTGCGAAAGTATGAGGCCGAATAAAACGGAGCGGGGTGTGCCGCGAACCCGCGCGGTCTTCGAGTTCTTCAAGTTTCGGGCGACGGCGCATGCCCGCGGACGCGCGTCGGGAAAACGTCCTGTATCTGAACACCCAGGTGAAATTTGTCGCTTACGCTGACCCAATACCGAATCTTCCCAGTGATAATCAGTTCCGCGAGGCGAATCTGAACGAGCGTTCCCGGATCAATCCGTTCTGAGACCTCGAGCTTTAGACCGTCTTTCGAAATGTCCAGCACTCGAACCTCGCTGCGTCCAGATGCCGTCGGAAGTAGTTGCTTCAGCGAGGCCGGCTGATTCACCATGAGTCGAATCCCGCGCCGCCGCTCCTGCCCTTCGTCCGGACGCCGCCAATTGCGGAGATCGGCGACTTGAGCCCAGAAAGACTCGGAATCCCGTAATCGCTTCCTGCAAATTGAGCACTCGTTGAAATGAGCCTCGACCTCCGGAATAAGTGCAGCAGCGAGCCCTCCCTTTGCATACAGCGTAAGCTCGTCATCGTTTGCGTGCATCAAATGGCCTCTCATTTTCGGTGGACGCAGGTTCTTGAATTACGGTTTGGCGGCGGCTGTCCCGGCGACGTGGAGTGACAGCCACCGCCTTGGAAAAGGTATCGAGTTTAGTCGCCAATTCCCTTGCGGGGATATTGGTCCAGGAGTTCATACAGCGCTGACGCGCTGGGCGGTGAAGGAACCACTCCGTGCAGAATTTCCCGCTGCTTCACGTCGCGCCCGTAGATTTTACGGTTGTCCTCATTGTCCGGGCGCAAAGTCGCGCCTCCGAGGGAAACCCCCGGCGAAGACTCCGCGGGAACGTGACCAGCTCAGAATTTCGGCATTCATCATGGCATCCGTCTCTGCGGTCGCAGAGCGGCCTACGGGGCCGGCCATGGCGCTCGCGTCCGCGCCAATGGTGAACTTATCCTTCATGATGTCGTCTTCACCGCGTTGATTATTCACGACAAAAACGACATCGGTCTCGCCCAGCCCTATTTGGAGTCCGATGCTGCCACCTTCGATGATGATGTTGGAGGGAGCACTCCATTTGCCGGTCTCGTGCAGACGGCACGTGATCACGCCCTTGCCATACTTAGCGCCGACAATGAATCCAGCGCGTTTGAGGTTGGGAACCACCCCGACGCAATGAGCCTTCTCGATCAGATCCCGCGGGATGGACCGGTCCCCGGCATTCAGAATCTCGCTCAAAACGGCGGCTGACTCGTGAATCCGCTTGGCGGGCTGGTCCGCGTCGTCCGCAAAAAGCAAGTGCGCTGCAGATAACACACTTAGCGTCAGTACAGTGAATTTCATGATTCGATCACTCCTTTTTTGGGAGAGGACTCACGCGGCGGTGCATTTGGCTTCGTCAAGCCGATGAGCTTTGGCCACTCGGCGCTCTGCCTTTCCACGCGCTGCACGCCGGGCCCGGACTAGCCGGATTCGAATCGCCGCCTCGGTGACGCCCTCCCTCCGTGCGATTTCTTCCATTGTGTTGCCTTGCATCTGCAGCTCCAAAAGCACACGATCGCGCGGACGGCAATATTTCAGAATGCGGGCCACATCAATGGCAGCGAGGTTCATTTCGGCTGATTGAGCATGATCGGCTAAGGCTTGGCAGGACCGTTCACTTCGCAGGACGCTGCGATGCACGTTCATGGCAATCGTGTTCACCCAGGTAACCACCATGCTGTCATTCCTGAGCTGGCTGAGCCTCTCCCAGCCCCGAACCCAGGCCGCCTGCGCGGCATCCCTCGCGGGCTCGCTCGGCACTCCGCGGGAGATGAGGAACCTCACCGTCAGGTCGAATCCATGACGGTACGCCTTGCCGTACTCGTCTCTAGTCATCGCCATTTAATTATAGTCCTCGGGCGTTTCAAAATTGCACTTGGAAGACCATTGCCCCCCTCCATTAAGGAATGCGCAACGCCTTATGTTGCAACGACTTAAGAATGTAGACCGGCCCAAGCCATAACCCAGCCGAGTGCAGATTTTGCATTCAATGCAGGGTTCTCAAGTAAAAAGGACCCACAAGATAGACGGCTTCTTGTAATGAATTGAGTCTCCCGAGCATCCTGTCCTGAAAGGAGGCGGTTATGTGTGATTACTCTCTATGCGGAATTCCGAACAGGCTTGCCTTGGAGCGCGAAAACCTGATCGTTTACAGGTTTCCAACCGGGTCGATGGGACTGGCTTCTCCTACGGACCTGAAACAGCCGGAGCAAGCCTCCGACCGAAGTATCTGGGCTCAGTTCAAGCGTGTCTTCTTGGGCGAGCCCCACAGGAACGTCGTGCCGGCCGTATGCATACCGCCTGGCGCGTATCTCGTCTTGAGCGATATTCCCGAAGACCTCCGGCGGCAATGGCGAGTGGAAGAAAACGAAGGCGTGGTTTTCGTGCAGACCAGCGCCAACGTGAACAGCTATCGCGATGCGTTTCAGTTCCACGATGGACGTCTGATCCGGCTTCAGGATCTGCGCGAGGGTATGCAAGTCGAAGTCCTGTCGCTCGCTGGAGCTTTCATGCCGGCCGAAGAAGACGTATTAGCGCTGCTCTGAATCAATCGAAGGCGGGCAGCGTGAAATGGAACGTTGATCCTCCACCCACGGTGGACGCCACCCAAATCCTCCCCCCATGGCGTTCAACCACTCTTTTGCAGTACGCGAGTCCGATGCCGTGGCCCGGATATTCGCGGCCGTGCAGGCGCTTAAATAGGGCAATAATATACTTGACATTCCATGATTCTTGCCGCATACTTGGTACATGGAAACGCCAGACACCCTCCGAGATGCAATCCTGTGGTTCTCTGACTTCGACCATTGCCGCGAGTTTATGATCGAATTGCGGTGGGTGAACGGCGTTGTGAAGTGCCCGACGTGCGGAGCCGACAAACTTACGTGGTTGCCCAAGGCCCGCGTGTGGAAGTGCTACGCCGGTCATGCACGGCCTACCTTCTCGCTGAAGACCGGAACGATCTTTGAGGATTCTCCGATTCCGCTTGAGAAGTGGCTCTGTGCAGCTTGGATGTTGATTGGCTGCAAAAACGGAATTAGCTCCTACGAAATTCATCGCGGCCTTGGCGTCACTCAGAAGACCGCATGGTTTATGCTTCACCGGATTCGCTTGGCTATGAAGGAAGGCGGATTCGAGAAGATGGGCGGCAATGGTAGCGAGTTTGAAATTGACGAAACCTTCATCGGCCAAAAGGCTCGCAATATGCACCGCGACAAGCGTGAGCGCGTTATTACAGGGACGGGCGGTAAAGACAAGACTGCCGTGATGGGCATCGTGGAGCGCGGCGGAAACGTTAGAGCGTTCGTCGTAGACAGCCGCAAGAAACGCGAATTGCAAAAACATGTTCGCGACCACGTTGAGGCCGGTTCCGCGATCTTTACTGAT
>JBEKBK010000110.1:0-18945 GCA_050015435.1 Bryobacteraceae bacterium | reverse complement strand
ATTGACCTGGGCATTGGTCCTGGCCACGATGCGCCAGATTCCGCAGCAGGTGGCCGCGATGAAGGCGGGCCATTGGCAGATGGGCGTCGGCAACAGCCTGCGCGGAAAGACTCTGGGAATTTACGGATACGGCCGTATTGGGAGCGTCGTTGCGGGCTACGGCAAGACATTCGGCATGCGCGTGCTGGTGTGGGCGCGCGAAGAGGCGCTCGCGCGAGCAAGAGCCGAAAGGTACGCCACGGCGCCCAGCAAGGGAGCGTTTTTCGAGGAATGCGACGTAATCTCCGTGCACATGCGGCTGGTCGACGCCACCCGCGGGATCGTAACGGCAAGCGATCTTGGCCGAATGAAGCCCACCGCGCTGCTGGTGAACACCAGCCGTGCGGGGTTGATCGAGCCTGACGCGTTGGTGAACGCGTTGCGCGCGGGCCGTCCGGGAATGGCCGCTGTCGACGTCTACGAAGAAGAGCCGCTACGCGATACCAGCCATCCGTTGCTTACCATGGACAACGTGGTTTGCACGCCGCATATAGGATATGTGACCCGCGATGAATACGAGCTTCAATTCTCCGATATCTTCGATCAGATCGTGGCATACGCCGCGGGAAAACCGATCAATGTCGTAAATCCGGAAGCGCTGCGTGAAAAACAGAATTCAGTCGGTTGACGCCCTACGCGGCGCGGTCATGATCCTGATGGCTCTCGATCACGTCCGCGACTTTGTCAACACGTCTGCCATGTCTTTTTCTCCCGCGGACCTGTCGCGCACCACCGCAGCCATCTTCTTTACCCGCTGGATCACTCATTTTTGTGCTCCGGTGTTCGCGTTCACGGCCGGAATCGGAGCCTTCTTGTGGCTGCAGCGCGGTAGAACCACGACGCAACTGTCGCGCTTCCTGCTGACGCGCGGTCTGTGGCTCATGTTTCTCGAAGTGACGTCGGTTCGCTTCTTTCTTACCCTGGAAATCCGTTTTAACTCCGGTGTGATTATTCTTACGGTGTTTTGGATGCTGGGTCTCTGCATGGTTGCATTGGCAGGATTGGTGTATCTGCCGGTCCGCTTACTGGCCGCCCTGAGCGTCGCGATGGTTGCGGCTCGTAATCTGCTCGACCCGGTCGCCCCGGCAAGGTTCGGTAACGCGGCGTGGGTCTGGGATATTCTTCACAATCCGGCCGTCTTCAGCTTTCATGGTGCCACTGTCCTGGTCGCTTATCCATTAATCCCCTGGGTTGCGGTGATGGCCGCCGGCTACTGCTTTGGCTCGGTTTGCTGTGGGCCCCTGCCCGTCGGCGACGGTTACTCTTAAGCCTCGGGATTGTTCTCAGCATTGCGTTTGTGCTCATCCGTGCCTGGAATCATTATGGAGATCCGGCGCCCTGGTCGATTCAGCGCTCGACGCTCTTCACGGTGCTCTCCTTCTTGAACACCACGAAACATCCGCCCTCGCTCTTGTTCCTGCTGATGATCATCGGGCCAGCTCTAGTCGCAATGGCGTGGCTCGATCGCGAGTGGCCGGCCACCAACCCTTTGATCGTGTTCGGACGGGCACCCTTCTTCTTTTTTCTCGGTCACCTGGCCTTGGTCCATGCCCTGAGCGTTCTTCTGGGTTTTCTTCGGTATGGATGGCAAAGCTTTCTCTTAATTCCAGGGCCATCGATGGGTGGCTCGCGGCAGATGTTCCCGCCGGATTACGGTTACGACCTGTGAGTCGTGTACCTCGTCTGGGTTGCGGTAATCGCCCTGATGTATCCTGCATGCCACCGGTACGTCGAGCTGAAGCATCGCCGCAAGGACTGGTGGTTGAGTTATCTCTGACGAGTCTTCAAAGGTGTAATTGTCAAGCTCCGGCTGCTTCCTCTTGCGGCGTTTCCTTCGGCCTTTCCAGCGAAGTCGGGAGGGCCTCATGAATCATGAAATTGCTGAGCCTCATTAACGCGTTATTCACCTGCTGCCGTGCACGGCGGTACTCGCCTTGGGAACGTTCCAAGGCGTCCTGATTGTCAATTCCTCTCGAAGCATCCAGCATCGCCTCATCGAGTTGCTTAGCGGCTTCATCGCGGCGATGTTGCGCCGCAGCGAGATCGTCACGAAGTGCGTGTAGAGTGGTCTGGCGATTCATTTTCGTCCCCGTTATGATTTCTTAAAAAGAGCTGTCGGACCCGTTTTCGTTAATTGACACACGTGGTGCGCCATATAACGCTGCGCTCCAGCGGAATCGGCTGAAACCGGGTTCGTTCGCGTAACTTCGGTATCCCCGCAGCAACTTCTTGGCCAAAGCGTTATAGGATGAGAATAGTGGGGCATGATCATCACCATCACTCGGCGTCGGCCACGGGCAGAGTACTCATAGCCTCGCTTCTGCTGACCGCTGGGTTCGTTGTCGTCGAAGCCGTCGCTGGCTTCCGCGCCGGCAGCCTCGCGCTGCTTTCGGACGCGGGACATAACTTCACCGACGCCTTCGCGCTGCTACTGGCGGGGATCGGATTCTACCTTCAGTCGCGGCCCGGGAACCACGTTAAGACTTTCGGCTATCAACGCGCCGGTGTGCTGGTCGCATTTGTCAACGCACTGGTATTGGTGGTCCTGGCCGGTTTTCTCTTCTATGAGAGTTATCAACGGCTCGTGCACCCGCAGCCGGTTGCGGCCATGATCATGGTTACCATTGCCGCCATGGGGCTGGTTCTGAACTCGGCGATCGTCTGGGGGCTCGGCGGGCATGGTCATGACATGAACCTGCACGCCGCCTGGCTGCACATGTTGGGGGACGCCGCGAGCTCGGCCGGGATCATTGTTGGCGCGTTGGTGATTCGTTATACGGGTTGGCTACAAATTGATCCGCTTCTGTCGATCCTGATCGGTGTAGGAATTTTGTGGTCGGCCTGGGGTATCGTGAAAGACTCGCTCAACATCCTGCTCGAAGGGTTACCGAAAGGCCTCAAGCTGGCGGATGTCACCAAGGAGCTCTCCCAGGTTGCGGGCGTGATTGACGTCCACGACTTGCATATCTGGAGCCTCGGCTCGGACGCGCATGCGCTGAGCTGTCATATTTTGATTGAAGATATGCCGCCCTCCTCCAGCGATTCGATCCTGCGCAACATTAACGACGTTTTGTGCGGGCGCTTCGCGATTCATCACACCACCATTCAGTTCGAACATGCACGGTGTGCGCTTGCGGACACCTCCTGCACCGTGATCAAGCAGCATCAGCACTAATTTCATCAGCCGCGCTTGACACAACTTCTGCCCCCGGCGTATTGTGTATCTACACCAACCGGGAGGCAGCATGACCTTCTTGCAGGATCTGAAATTCGCCCTTCGCTCGCTGGCGACCACCAAGGGCCTCACCATCACGGTAGTGCTCACCCTTGCGCTCGGTATCGGGGCCAATGCGGCGATCTCCAGCGTGGTTCGAGGGGTTCTGCTGCGGCCGCTGGTGAATCGGGACGAGGACCGGCTGATTTACATCCGCCAGAGCGCGCTCGGCATCGGCGCCGACAATGCTCGGTTCTCCGTGCCGGAAATCCAGGACCTCCGCGAGCGGGTCAAAACGTTGAGCTCGTTTGGCGATTTCTCGGCCATCGACTTCACCATGGTCGGCCTGGGCGAGCCGCGCGAGATCCGCGCAGGCGTAGTTGACGGGTCGTATTTCGAGGTGATGGGGCTGCATCCCGTGCTCGGCCGTTTGCTGGATGCGCGAGACGACGGTCCAAGCGCCGTCGGTGCGGTGGTGCTGACCTATCGTTTCTGGACGACGGCGCTGAAGAGCGATGCATCCGTGCTCGGCAAAACTGTCCGCCTGGGAACGCGTTCGGCCACCATCGTGGGGGTGCTCGAACCGTCGGTGCCATATCCGTCGGAAACCGAGATCATTGCGAACATCGTCACTAGCCCTCATCATCTCTCAGCGACGATGGTGACTGGGCGGGTCCACCGGATGACGGAATTGTTCGGACGGCTCGCACCCGGCGCCGACCTCGAACAGGCGCGCGCCGAACTGCGCACGGTCCACAGCAACATTGTTAAGGAACACCCGGAGGCGTATTATGCGAAAGCCGATTTCCGAATCGACGCGGTGCGTCTGCGAGATCAGATCACGTCGCGAGCGAAGACTGTGCTGTGGGTCCTACTTGCGGCGTCGATTCTGGTCTTCGTCATCGCGTGTTCGAATGTTGCCAACCTGATTCTGGCGCGAACCGTTCGGCGCGAAGGCGAGCTGGCGATTCGCGCTGCGCTGGGTGCCAGCACGGCCAAGCTGCGCCGGACGCTGCTGGCCGAAAGTCTCCTGCTGTGCGGCGCCGGCGCGCTGCTCGGCGTGCTGAGCGCGCGGCCCATGGTAGCGATCCTGGCCCGGTATGCGTCGCGCTTCTCTGTCCGTGCGCTCGATCTGACGGTCGATTCCACTCTGCTATGGGTCGGTGCGACGCTCGCAATCGTAGCGGCCGTGCTTCTGGCGTTTGTGCCGCGGCTGCCGTCGGGAACGGCCTCGGGATTTAATCTTTCGAGCGGCAGTCTGCGGATCACCGGCAATACGAACCGCCGTTTGCGGGCTGTTCGCCGTAACGCAGATCGCCGCGTCCTTCGTACTGCTGGCGGGCGCCGGCGCGCTGGTCAAGACGCTGCTCTCTATGCAAGCGGCGCGGACCGGCTTCGATACGCACCACGTGCTCGCGGTAAACGTGCCCGTGATGTCCTACGGTCGGACCCCTGCTCAGGTGCTCGACTTCTACAGAGAAGTGATCCGCCGCATCACGGAACAGCCGGGCGTGGATCACGTTGCTGTGGGCACGTCCGTTCCATGGCGCGACGCCGGGAACTTCGGTACCGGCTTGGAGTTCTCGGCCGATGGCCACGTTCGCACGGCGGGCGAGGAAGATCCACTCGCGCAGATCCGCTCGATCTCGCCCGGATTTTTCGCGGCGCTCGGAGTTCCGATCCTGGCCGGCCGTGATTTTACGGATGCCGATCGCCAGGACAGTGAGTCGGTCGTGATCGTGAGCCAGAGCGTGGCGCAGCGGATGTTCCCCAACCAGGATGCGGTCAACCGCCACATGATGTGGACCGATCCCGTTCTGAAGTTCGTCGGCGTCAGCTCCGCGCCCCGGCGCATCGTCGGAGTCACCGCGGATATTGACGACGAACACGTGGTGCCGGGCCCTTTGCTGACCGTCTATCACCCGTTGGGTCAGGCGTTCGGTTTCGGCGGGGGCCGTCTGTTTGTTCACGTCCGCAGCAATCCCTACGCGCTGGTGACGCCGATCACGCGTATCATCCGGGACATGTCCGCGGATCAGCCGGTGGAGCGCGCAGCGACGCTCGAAGACATTCGCGCGGAAGTGCTGACGCCGGACCGTCTGAACGCGTTCGTTTTCGGCGGCTTCGCGGCGGTCGCGCTGGCGATTGCGGTGGTCGGCGTCGCGGGCGTGCTGGCGTTCTCGGTCAGCGGCCGAATCCGCGAGTTCGGTATCCGGCTGGCGATTGGATCCCAGCCGCGCCAACTCCTGACAGGCGTGATCGCAGAGGGCGTGGTGATGGCGGGGGTGGGAGTGATCGCGGGCGCGGTCCTCGGGTTCGCCCTGGCGCGTCTGGCGGGGAGCTATCTTTCGGACATGCGAACTCCGGGAGCCCTGCCAGTAATCGCCTCGGCGGCGGTGCTGCTGTTGGCCGCAGTCGTCGCGTCAGTGTGGCCCGCAGCCCGAGCCGCGCGAGTCGATGTCATGCAGGCGCTACGGTCGGATTAGCAGGATGTTCAACCTCGCAGGAACACGCTCCGGCGGGATTCTGCCTCCTCTGTTCGCCTGAACTCGGCGTAAAAGCAGCGTTGCCCTGTTTCCGGCTTGCCAAATAAATTCAGATCTAGTTCTTGCACCACGGCATCCTCGCACACGTGGCCTTCTTTGATCGCCCTGTCGTTCTCTAAAGCGTGGTTTATCCCCGCCCGGAAGAGATAGCGTGAAGGGGGCGTCCAACTCGCTTCGTTGTGACCTCGTCCTGCGTTGTGAACTCGATGCCGATGCATTTGTCGGCAGCTTGGAGCGGGAAAACAGACTCGACTTGGACAGGGAGCGTGTGGCCATCGCGCAAGCGAAGTGCAATCCGAAAGGCTGTCAGTCCTCTCTCAACCCAAAGTTGCGGCGAACGCCAATTCTCATCAATCCTGTCGATGTGCGGATCATCGAGCCTCTCGATCCCGCCGTCCCGGAAGACGGTCAACATCCAGAGACTCAATTACTCGTTCGGGCTTCCTTTTGCAGCATCTCGACTCCGGTCCACCCCCTAATCAGAGCTCAGGCCCGAACTTCATCGACTGGTTTTACGGGCACGATCCGCGCAACGCGCTGCATGACCTTCCTGTCTTGCTGCGCCTTCTTCAGGTCGTAGGCTGCCTGCAACCGCATCCACATTTCGGGGGAACTGCCAAACAGACGGGATACCTTCAGGCACATGACGGCGGACAGGGGCTTGCGCTCCGCCAGGATGTCGTGAAGCATCTGGCGGGACACCCCGAGAGCCTTTGCTGCGGCGGTCACAGACAGACCCACGGAAGGCAGGATATCTTCCTTGATAATCTCGCCCGGATGAATGGGCGGCAGTCCATTCCTTCTCTCCATAACTTCCTCCCTAGTGGTAATCTTCAAAATCGACATCCTAGGCGTCCTCGCCGGACCATCCGAAGGTAATCCGGCAATTCCCAGTCACGCGCACTGACCAGCGCTTCGGGCTGGTTTGCAGGCCGTGAAACCGAAAGCCCGCAAGGTTCATGTCCTCCGGGCGGGCCGCTCCCTCCAGCAATTGCAGGATGCGCGCGCACTTCCTGACATGATCGGCGCCGATCCGGCGTGTCTTGCCGGTGAGGTAAATCTCTCCAAGCCCTTTATGCCTGAAGCCACGAATCATTTTCAGTGTAAGGTATTTAGTTTACAGTGTCAACTAAATAGTTGACACTTAAGCCGTCGCGGCTATCTCACCCTGCGACGCGGAGAGCGCCTGCTCCAGATCCCACAAAATATCGTCGAGGTCTTCGAGCCCAATGGAGAGCCGAACCAGGTCCGGCGTCACGCCGGCGGCGGCTTGCTCCCTTTCGCTCAATTGCTGATGCGTGGTCGAAGCCGGATGGATCACGAGGCTGCGGGCGTCGCCGACGTTGGCCAAGTGAGAGAACATCTTCAAGCTGTCGATGAATTTCTTCCCGGCTTCGTAGCCGCCTCGAATGCCGAACGAAAAAACGGCGCCGGCACCCTTCGCCACGTATTTCTGAGCCATGGCGTAGTACGGACTGGAGGGCAGGGAAGGGTACTTTACCCACGTCACCAGCTTGTGTTGCTCCAGATGCTTGGCAACTGCCAGCGTATTCGAAAGGTGCCGGTCCATGCGCATGCCGAGCGTCTCCACGCCTTGCAGGAACAGAAAGCTATTGAACGGGCTCACGCACGTACCGATATCGCGCAGGCCCTCTACGCGCGCGCGGATAATGAACGCGATCGCTCCGAACGTTTCGGTGAACTTCATCCCGTGATAGGCGCGCGAAGGCTCGCTCAACTGGGGGAACTTGCCGTTGCTCCAGTCGAATTTTCCGCCATCCACGATCATGCCGCCGATGCTGGTCCCGTGCCCGCCGATGAATTTCGTCATGGAGTGCACCACGATATCGGCGCCGAAATCGATCGGCCGGCAGAGGTAGGGCGTGGCGAAAGTGTTGTCGATCACCAGCGGCAAGCCGTTCGCGTGCGCGATGGCGGCCACTTTTTCGATGTCGAGTACATTGCCGCGCGGATTGCTGATCGTCTCTCCATAAATCAGCTTGGTATTCGGACGAATCGCCTTGCGGAAGTTCTCGGGATCGTCCGGTTCGACGAAGGTCACGTCGTAGCCAAACTTGCGGAAGCTGACATCGAATTGGGTGTACGTCCCGCCGTAGAGCGTGCTGGCGGAGACCATGTGATCGCCGGACTCCATGAGACTGCTGATCGCGATGAACTGGGCGGCCTGTCCGCTGGACATCGCGAGACCGGCCACTCCATTTTCAAGCGACGCCACGCGCTCTTCGAGCACACCCGTGGTCGGATTCATGATGCGGGTGTAGATGTTGCCGAATTTCTGAAGCCCGAAGAGAGCCGCCGCGTCGGCTGAGTCTTCGAAAGCGAAGGAAGTGGTTTGATAGATCGGAACCGCGCGGGCGTGGGTGGTCGCTTCGGGCTGATACCCGTGATGCAGCGCGCGAGTGTTGAATCCAAATTGACGGTCTGTTTTTTCGTTGGCCATGGTTGCAGTATCCCAAACGATTGTACCCGTTTGGCGTCGAAAAGCGTCATCATAGGATCATGAGCACCGGTCGCCTTACGCTGCTTGTGTTTACGCTAGCCTTTTCGCTCGACGCGCAGTTTGGGAGCCCGTATCCGCCGATGCCCGGTCAGTACCCACCGGGCCAATATCCTCCAGGGGGTTATCCGCCGGGACAATATCCACCCGGACAGGGACCTCAAGGGCAGACGCCGAACTCCGGGTCGGGGCGGGGAAGGCAGAACGGGAATAACAATAGCCGGAGTCCTGTTATAACTGTCACCACGGCAGGAATGTTGCGGATGGTGGCCGGAACCCGGTTCGTGCTTGAATCGGACGACCATCGGATCATAACTTATATTTTAGGGTCGAGCACCCGGGTGCAAAAGGACGGCAAAGACGTCAACATCGACGGCGTCCAGCCCGGTGATCGCCTGACGGTCGAATCTACCCAAGACGAGCAAGGATACTACACGGCGACTTCGGTGCGATTTGAAAAGGCTGGGACGCCGGCGGATCGAGCCGCTGCATTGCAGACCTGGGATCTTCCAAAGCTGGGGAATTTATCGCGGACGACGTCAGCCTCCGCGGCGGCGGCGCAACGCGAGCCGGGAGATGAGCGTCCGGTGTTGAGACGCAAGAACGACGATAGTAAAGCCGCCGATACTCAGGCGACTGCTCAAGCGACTCCCAATACGACCGGAACCGCCTCCACCCAATCCGTGCCTGCCGAGCCGGAGGCGCCTCTGGACACGCGCCCTACGACCACGATAAAGCCGCCCGACCCGTCGCGGGATCCAGACGATCCTGGTCCGCCCTCGTTGCGGCGCGGCGGTCCGGCGCCACGCCCCCAACAAGTCGCGAGCGCGGCAGCGCCAAGCGCACCGGTCATCCCTACGCAGCCCAAGCCTCAAGCTCCGCCCAGCGCCCCTCCCTCCATTCTGAGTTCCAGCGGCTCCGGCGACGCCGTCATCGCCAAAGCGCGGGAAGTGGCCGCTTCCTACGCCGGCATACTGCCCAACTTTTTCTGCCAGCAGATGACCACGCGCTACGAATCACAACATCCGAGACAGGGATGGGACGCGCTAGACGTCGTGACTGCGGATGTGGCCTACGAAGAAGGTCGGGAGAGCTACAAGAATATTAAAGTCGGCAACAAGCCTGTAAACAAGTCAATGGAGGACATTGAGGGCACCCGCTCCACGGGCGAGTTCTCCTCGCTCGAGCAGGATCTGCTCAGCCCGGGGACTGGCGCGAGCTTTCGCCGCAGCGGAGAGGACACGATTCACAACCGCGCGACGTGGGTCTACAAGTTTGAAGTGCCGCGCGAACGCTCACATTGGCGGATTGAAGCCACCGCGGAGCTGTATTATCCCGCTTACCGGGGCACGGTTTGGATCGACAAGCAAACTTCGCGGGTGCTCCGGATAGAACAGCAGGGCCATAATATGCCGCTCCTGTTTCCGTTCGACACCATCGAGACCGCCACGGATTACGATTTCGTGCGCCTGGCCGACGCCGAACCGTTTCTGCTGCCAGTGGACGCTGAAGTGCTGAGCTGTGTCCGCGGCACCAGCACCTGTTCGCGCAACCGTATCGAATTCCGCAATTACCGGAAGTTCTCGGCCGAATCCAGTGTGACCTTTGAAGAGAAGCAACAGTAAAGGACGTTTCGATCCAGATGTTTGGACCGCAACTTGCCCGGTTCGGCAGGCGTCAGTAGGATTGCTATACTGTATCAACCCGCTAATTCATTTCTGATGCTGAAATACTGTGCTTTTTTTTCACTGTGTGCCGGGCTGGGTCTTGCCTCGGATTACGTCACCTATCAAGCCGCCCGAATCGTCATCGGCCAGACGAACTTCACCTCTCAGAATTCCGGAGTTACCGCTTCTCTTCTTGGCAGCGCGAGCGGTATAGCCTTTGCCGCCAACACCCTGTTTGTGGCGGATAGCAACCGCCTGGGCTTGACGCCGGTGAACAACCGTGTTCTCTTGTTCGGCAACGTCACGGAGAACATGCCGCAGCCGATGGCGCCGATCGCCCCCAATAGCGGGCGCTGTCCGGTTTGCGTAGGGCAGGCGACGGTCGTTCTGGGGCAGCCTAATTTCACAAGTTCGGACATTAACCTCAACGCGACCGGAATGCGCACCCCAACCGCGGTGGCTTCCGACGGACAGATTCTGGTGGTGGCGGATACGTTGAACAACCGGGTGCTCATCTGGAACACGATTCCGACCGCCAACGGCCAGCCAGCGGACATTGTCCTGGGCCAGCCGGATTTCAATACGATTGAGCCGGTGGTAGCCAGTTCGTCGAGTTTCCGCGCTCCCCAGGGGGTCTGGGTTCAGAACGGCAAGCTATACGTCGCCGATACGCAGAACAATCGCGTGATGATTTGGAACTCGATTCCGACCATGAATAATCAGCCGGCCGATCTCGTGTTGGGCCAGCCGAACTTCACCACGGTAACGTCACCTGATCAGACGCAGCCCAATCTGGTTACTGCGGCGAACATGCTGCTCAGTCCGGTGGCGGTGACCAGTGATGGCGTTCATCTGTTCGTGACCGACTTGGGGTTTAGCCGGGTGCTGATCTGGAACAAGATTCCGACCCAGAACCAGCAGCCTGCGGACGTCGAAGTGGGGCAGCCCGATATGGTTAGTTCCGTGGCTAACAACGCCTTCACCGGGGCCGCCGCCACCAGTTCGACCGACACCATTGATAAAGAAACCCCGGTCATGTGCACCGTGCCCACCGGTACGGACCCCCTCAACCAGCCCACCTATCCCAATGCGTGCGGGGGGACGCTCAACTTTCCCCGCTTTGCGCTCTCCGACGGCCAGCGCCTGTATATTGCCGATGGCGGCAATGACCGCGTGCTGGTGTACAACACCATTCCGACCCAAAATGCGACCTTCGCCGATGAGATCCTGGGACAGCCGGACGAATTTTCAGACGTCCTGACCAGCAGTACCAACAGCTCCAACAATCCGCTGTCGCCGAATTTATCGCAGTCGGCCTCGAACGTGATTCCCAGCCCTACCTCCCTGGCCTGGGACGGCACGAATCTCTATGTTGCGGACCCGACCGACTTCCGGGTGCTGGTCTTCACTCCGGCTGAGCCGGACGTATCGGGCACTGGCGTTCGGAACGCGGCCAGCATTCAGCTGTATGCTACCGATACGATCATCCTGGCCGGATCCATCCTAGCGGGCAACACGATCACTCTGACGATCTGTCCGCCGCTAAACGGAGCTTTATACCCGAACACGTGCAGTTCGACGGCCACGGGTGTAACGAATTATGTTTACACGGTCCAGGCGACCGACACCTTCGACACCGTGCTCCAGGGACTTGCGAATCTGGTCAACGCCGGCGCCGGGGATCCCAACGTAACCGCCGAGCCGGAGTTGGGACAGATGACTCTTTTGCTGGTCGCGAAGGCCGGTGGCTCGGATGGCGACCTGGTGGATGTCACCGTCTTAGTATCCGCAAGCGCGGAAATCACGGCTACCGCGTCGAGCGCGACGCTGACGGGCGGCTCCACGCCCACAATTGTTGCGCCAGGCACCATTGTCGCGATATTGGGCACCAATCTCGCCGATACCACCGTATCAGCGCCACCGAACGCCACTGCCTTGCCCTTTACATTGGGCGGCATT
The DNA here is from genome assembly GCA_050015435.1 of Bryobacteraceae bacterium. GTDB lineage: Bacteria > Acidobacteriota > Terriglobia > Bryobacterales > Bryobacteraceae > Palsa-187. Next base: position 7,002 of record JBEKBK010000110.1, on the reverse strand, counting down.
CAAGTGTACGTAGATGGGATTGCAACGCCCATCTATTACGTTTCGCCCACTCAGATCAACGCTGAGCTGCCGTTCGAAATCATCGACACCAACAGCAGCAGTTTGTACGTCCGCATTCAGCACGCCGACGGTTCCGTCTCGATAACGGACGCCGTAGGAATCCCGGTGGATCTGCAAGATCCCGGAATTTTCGCTCAGTCAGGCCAGCAGCCGACCCCGGCCATTGCCTTCCACTCATCGAGTTATGCCACGGGCCTCATTTCCGTGGATGGATCCATTGTGGCAGGGGATACCGCTACAGCTACGATCGGCTCCAACAATTACACCTACACCGTACAGAGTACCGACACATTGCAGACGGTGCGCGATGCTTTGATCGCCCTGATCAACGCTAACCCGGAAGAGGTGGTGACCGCTTCTGCCGCGGCGGCGTTCACGCGTATTTTTCTGCAGGCCAAGGTTCTGGGTCCGGAAGGGAACAGCATTATTATCGGAGGGACTTCGGGCGTCTCCGGTTCGGCGACTACCGGCACGCCTTCCGCCGTCACCATTACGGCGACGACTCCCAATCTGTGCTGCGCCAACGTGGCTGGTGCTCCCATCACGCAGGATAATCCCGCGCTGGCCGGAGAGACCATCTATCTGTATGCCACCGGCCTCGGGCTGATTGGGCCGGAGGAGGCCAAGAACTACGTCATTGACGGCGCTGCATACGAGGGACCGGCCTTGAATGAGCCCACCTCGTCAGTTTCTTCCCTGGCGGGCACCGTCACGGCGCAGGTGGTCTCGGCCGGGCTCGAGGTCGGGGCGATCGGTATCTATAAAGTGGTCTTGCAACTGGGATCGGGCGCGCCGTCGAACCCGAACACGCAGCTTACGATTTCGCAAAACATCTACACGAGCAACATCGTTACCCTTCCGGTCATCAATCCGATTCCGCCTTCCGCCGCTACGACTACTTCGACGACGACGGTTGCAACGCCGACCTTTTCACCCGTCGCCGGCACTTACACCGGGGCGCAGAACGTCACTATCTCTACCACCACCGCCGGCGCGACCATCTGCTACCGAACGGATGGCGGGACACCGACCGCTTCGACGGCGGGCACATGCGACTCCACCAGCACCGCCTATACAACCACTGTTACGGTGTCCACTTCACAAACCATTACCGCTATCGGAACATTAGCGGGCGACACCAACAGCTCACTGGCCAGGGCGACGTACACGATTAATTAGCGCATCTGACCATACTCAGGGGCTGGCCTGGTACGGCGCGAATCCCTCACGCCGCATCGCTTCGTGGGCGGCGTCTTCGCTCACCGGGTCGACATAGAAGAACGCTCCGATCCGTTCCGACCGGAAGATGATACCGCCGCTGTATTTGTCGGGTTCGACCAGATAATCCACGCCGGCGTCGGTCAAGAGCTGCTCGAGACGCAGGGCCTCGCGCAGCTTCTTGGCCACATAGACCAGAGATAATTCGTCGTCTCCAAAGAAGTCGGGTTCACGCCGCAACTTTCCAGGCTACCACCTGATATGAGAATTCGCCCGGCCGCCGCCCACAAGAGAGTGATGCAACCAGCGGTTCGGCCGGAAGCCGTCCTGACGCCAGAGGACGAGTTGCACTGGCTCGCCCTGCGCATGGTGCCGGGGCTCGGCACCCGGAAGACAGTCCAGTTGATCGAGGTCTTCAGGACTCCCCAGGCGATCTTCCGCGCCTCGCGCTCGGAGCTTCAGGCGGTGGGCTTGTCCGCAGCCGTGTCTCAGAGCATTTCGAGCGGCTGCGCATTCGACGACGCCCTCGACCAGCAAGCGAAGCTGGCTTCCGCCGGAGCGTTGCTGGTGCCGGTGACCAGCCGCTCCTACGCGCCACGGCTGAACGAGATTTATGATCCTCCGCCCATATTGTTCGTGCGCGGGCGAACGGACTTGCTTCAGACCCTGATGCTGGGGATCGTCGGCACCCGCCGTCCCACCGCCTATGGGACTGCGGCCGCACAGCGGTTGGCGAAGGACCTGGCGGCTGCGGGACTGACCGTCGTCAGCGGCATGGCGCGTGGCATCGATACCACCGCCCAGCGCGCGGTGCTCGAAGCCGGAGGGGATACGATCGCGGTGCTGGGTTGCGGGGTGGACGAGATTTATCCGGCGGAGAACCGCCCGCTCGCGGAGGAGATTTCGCAACGCGGCCTCCTGGTTTCCGAATTCCCGATGGGTACGCCGGCGTACCCCCAGAATTTTCCAGTGCGCAACCGGATCATTAGCGGGATGAGCGCCGGTGTCCTGGTGGTGGAGGGCGGGGAGTATTCGGGTTCAGCCATCACGGCCAAGCTTGCGGCGGACCAGAACCGGGAGATTTTCGCGGTTCCCGGGAACATCACTTCCAAGATGAGCTGGGGTCCGAATTTGTTGATCAAGCAAGGAGCAAAGCTGGTCCAGGAATGGAACGATATTGTGACCGAACTGAAGCCGGAGGATCGCCGTAGGCTGGTGGATCAGTGCCGTAACCGATTGAATCTTAATGGAGATATTGCTGATGAAACTTCCGGCGGGTCAGGGTCATCTGTTAGTTACGGTCCGATGACCGGGGTTGCCCGAGCGGTTTTGGGCGCCCTCAAGCACGACGCTCCGGTGGGGTTGGACCAGTTGATCGAATCGCTCGAGGGTGTTTCATCGTCGGAAGTGATTGCCGTCCTTTTTGAACTCGAGTTGGGAGGCTTGGTGCGGCAACTTCCCGGCAAGAACTTTCTGAGGGTCTGGATGGATTGACCACGCCGCTCGCCGCGACATGGTAAGATTTCGGTTGTTTAGGGTTCAATCGTTCCGGTTCACGTTACATCATTAATTTTAGCTAGGTTAGCGCACTCCTATGGCAAAAAACCTCGTCATCGTCGAATCGCCGGCGAAGGCGAAAACGATCGGGAAGTATCTGGGCAAACAATACGTGGTCAAGGCTTCGCTCGGCCACGTGAAGGACCTGCCCAAGAAAGATCTGTCGGTGGACGTTGACCATGACTTCACCCCGGTTTATGAAGTCATCGAAGGTAAACGCAAGCTGATCCAGGAGCTGAAGACAGCGGCCAAGGGCGTCGACTCCGTATACCTCGCGGCTGACCCGGATCGTGAGGGCGAGGCCATCTGTTTCCATTTGCAGGAAGAACTGCAGGACCGGAAGAACGGGCCCAAGTTCTACCGGGTGATGTTCAACGAGATCACCAAGAACGCGATCCAGAAGGCATTTGAGACACCCCTCGCCGTCAATCTGCACCTGGTGGACGCACAGCAGGCGCGCCGCGTGCTCGACCGACTGGTGGGCTATAAGATCTCGCCCCTACTGTGGGATAAGGTTCGCCGGGGGCTCTCTGCCGGCCGCGTCCAGACCGTGGCGTTGCGGCTGATCGTCGACCGCGAGCGCGAAATTCGCGCGTTCCAAAAGCGCGAATACTGGACCATCGATGTCAACTTGCTGGCCAAGAAGCCGCCCCAGCTTTCCGCCCACCTGGCCAAGAAGAACGACGAAAACGTCGAGATCCCGGATGAGGCATCTTCGAAGTCCATCGTCGACACGCTGGATGGTGCAGCGTACGTTGTCAAATCGGTTACAAATCGCGAGAAACGGCGTAATCCGGTACCGCCGTTCATTACATCCACGCTGCAACAGGAAGCGTCGCGCAAGCTACGCTTCAGCGTGAAGCGCACCATGATGCTCGCGCAGAAGCTCTATGAAGGCGTCGAGCTCGGTCAGGACGAGGGCCCGGTCGGTTTGATCAGCTACATGCGTACGGACTCGACGCGCGTCTCCAATGATGCGCTGGACGAAGTGCGCGGCCTGATCGCCGAACGCTACGGACCCACCTATCATCCGGCCACTCCGAATACCTATAAGAGCAAGAAGGGCGCGCAGGACGCCCATGAGGCCATCCGGCCCACCTCCGCGCTGCGAACGCCGGAAAGCATCGAGAAGTTCGTGGCTGAAGATGAACTGAAGCTGTACCGGTTGATCTGGATGCGGTTCGTGGCTTCCCAGATGAGCCCCGCCGTATTCGACCAAACCACGATCGATGTTGAGGCCAAGGGAAAAGACGGAGCGTCTTACTTGTTCCGGGCGACTGGTAGTGTGCCGAAGTTCGACGGATTCCTGAAGGTCTACGAAGAAGGGAAGGATCAAAAGGACGAAGAGGACGCCGAGCTGAAGCAAAAGCTCCCCGTCGTCACGCAGGGCGAGGCGCTCAGATTCAAGAGCATCGAACCGGAACAGCACTTCACCGAGCCGCCGCCGCGCTTTAACGAAGCGACGCTCGTGAAGGAGCTGGAATCTGACGGGGTAGGACGCCCCTCCACGTATGCTTCGATTCTTTCCACGATCCAGGAGCGCGAGTATGTTCGCAAGGAGGGTGGAAAGTTCATTCCGACCGAGCTCGGCATGGTGGTCACCGATCTCCTGCTCGAGAGCTTCAGCAACCTCTTCGACGTGAACTACACGGCGCGCATGGAGCTGGAGCTCGACGAAATCGAAGAAGGCAAGATGGATTGGCGCGCCGCGATGGCCGATTTCTACGAGCGCTTTGAGAAAGACCTGGAGCACGCCGCCCGCAACATGACCGACATCAAGCGCATGGAGCGGCCCACCGATCTGGTCTGCGACAAATGCGGCAAGCCGATGGTCATCAAGTGGGGCCGCCATGGGAGTTTCATCGCCTGCACTGGCTATCCGGATTGCACCAACACGCGCGAACTGACCGTCGATCTGCCCGACATCGACAAGGCCGACATCTCGGAGCAGGACGCGACGGAGTATTGCGACAATTGCGGCCGTCCGATGGTCCTTAAGAAAGGGCGGTTCGGCCAGTTCCTGGCCTGCTCGGGCTATCCCGATTGCAAAACCACCAAGCAGCTCGGCGCGGAGCAAAAGCCGCAGGATGTGCCGCTCGACGAGAAGTGCCCGCAATGCGGCAGCCAGTTAGTAAAGAAATACGGCCGCTATGGCGAGTTCGTGGCTTGCAGTAACTATCCGAAATGCAAGCATGTGAAGCAGAAAACGATCGGAGTCAAGTGCCCCAATTGCTCGGAGGGCGAGGTGGTGGAGCGGCGCTCGAAGCGCGGCAAGACCTTCTACGGGTGCAATCGCTATCCGGATTGCGACTTCGTCGCTTGGGGCAAACCGCTGCCCGAGAAGTGCCCCGAGTGCGGTTCGAGCTATCTGATCGAAAAGTTCCTGAAGGCTGGCCCGGTGGCCCAATGCCCCAACGGCGAGTGCAAGTTCAAGAAGCCGCTTCAGGTTCCCGCTGAGGCCGCGGTCTGATGGCTGAGGCGGTCAAGGCTGAGCAAAGCCTTCCCACTAAACCCGATTACGGCCTTGACGCTCCGATGGTCGTCCGGAGCATGTTTAGCCGGGGTGGCTGGACCCTCGCCGTGGCTCTGGCTGTATATTTTGTGAACCGAAGCCAGTATCCGGACGTGGCGGCGCGGATACTAGCGGTGCTCGGCGCATTCGCGTTGATCTTTTTCGCCGTCGGCGGCTTCATGTTCTGGTCGAGCCGCGTGGCGAAACTCCAACTGCGCGACCAACTGGTCGATTCGCTGGCGCTGCAGGCGGACGCGAAAGTTCTGGATGTCGGCTGCGGGAGAGGCTTGATGGCGATCGCCGCAGCCAAGCGGTTGAAGTCCGGGAAGGTAACCGGCATCGACACGTGGAGTCCCCGGGATCTTTCGGGCAACTCGGCGGAAGCCGTCAAGCAGAATGCTAAGCTCGAAGGCGTCGCCGATCGCGTGCGCGTCGAGACGTGCGATGCCCGCAAGCTGCCCTATCCGGATAATCAATACGACGCGGTCATCTCGAGCTTGGCGATCCATAATATTCCGGAGAGCGACGGGCGCAAACAGGCGATTCGCGAAATGTTTCGCGTCCTCAAGCCTGGCGGCCGGATGTTGATCTTCGACCTGTTCTACACGGGTGCTTATGCGAAGGTTCTGCAGGAGGCGGGCGCGGGCGACGTGCAGCTTTCCGGATTCAAGTTCCTGTGGTGCGTGCCTTCGCGAAGCCTAACGGCTCGCAAGTAGAGAGCGTGCTCATCGAACTAGCGGTGGATCGCAAGGAGAACTGGGTTGTACGTAGCCCGTTAACACAATAATCGCGTTCGGCATGCTGAATTTGGTGGACGCAAGGTCGGTCGCGGATTTCGCGCTCGGATCGAGCCGAAAAACGTAGATGGCAGTTCTTCGAGTGGATTTTGGCGTGTTACCGTTGGGACGCACTTTCAACGTCTTCAGGTGTGCAATAGCGTCCCTCACCAGCAGCGGGTGTCCACTGATCAGTTCTATATCCCGTGGTGCGCCGCTGTCGTCAATCTTGAAGTGGAGCTTCACGCGGCCTTGAACTCTTGCAGTCAGCGCCCAACACGGATATCGGATCGGCAACATTTGGGCGGGGCGCCAGTCTTGTCCATAAGCCTGAGCTCCCGCCAAGATCCCGGCAAAAGCGACTCGTCTTATTCCAGACATTGCTGTGAAGGAAGACACCGTAGTCCGTGCGTTGGTTCCAGACTTAGTTAGTTTCGCGCGCTGAGTAGCCTGCGGGCGACCTGCGCTGGTGGGACAGACTCGAACACGCAAGTACGCGAACCTTCGCGCCCTTCGACGCGTACCGATCCGAATCGCTGGCTGACGCGATAAGCAGTCTGGGCTCCGTGGTGCCAGGCAAGCGAATCGAGAGGCCAATCGGAATCGGCCAGCATATGGATGCCGCCTTCTTGGCCGATCAGTATCGTCATCTCCGTGCAGGATTCGCCGTGAGCGGATGCCGATTCGGCAGCGTCCAGGATGCTCTGCGCGTGTTCTGCAAACCTGCTCACGCCTTCCTTATCGCTGGACGGCAGAGAAATTCTAGCCAAAAATATTTGAAATTTTGACTCCACCGGCCGTCTGACCGATGATCTTGTTGTCCAGACTTGATCCAGGGAGGACAGCCGATGGAGACGTTCACAAAGCTGTTTGGCAGCC
>JBEKBK010000109.1:0-19009 GCA_050015435.1 Bryobacteraceae bacterium | reverse complement strand
ACGGCGACGCCTTCGTCTTCATCGACCGGGAAACCGCACGCATCACCACTATCCTCGGCTATCCCACCCGCAGGCTCGCTCAGGTGGCCTGATCGGAAAATTTCAAATATGTTTGGCTAGACTTCGTTGCTTCCTGATCAGCTAAACTTAGCTCGATCAGGCAAAATGCCGATCTGTCGGCGCAAGGCTCGGCCCGCACAGGATCCTTGTGCCCAATGTGCAAAGTTGGCACTTACAATGTCTACCGCGCCGGAGACCCGGGTTGGAAACCAGGCGTCGCGTAATGGGCGGATCCTAGGAGGAACAATGCACAGCACCTTCGCAAAGCTCGTAATCGTGATCGCTCTTATCCATCTAACGCCAGGAGCGGATGCGCAATCGCCTCGGACAACCTTCGATGTCATGGACAAGAGCATCCCGGAATTGCAATCGGCCATGGAAGCGGGCACGATCACTTCCCGCCAACTCGTCCAAATCTACCTTGCCAGAATCGCCGCATATGACAAGCGAGGGCCGGCGATCAATGCGCTCGTGGCGCTGAATCCGCTGGCGTTCGCGGCCGCCGATGCGCTGGACGCGGAGCGCAGAACGGGCAAAACTCGGGGTCCCTTGCACGGCATTCCGGTTCTGGTCAAGGACAACTACGAAACGATCGAGATGCCGACTACCGGAGGCTCGATTGCGCTCCGAACCTTTCACCCCGCGAGTGATGCGTTTCAGGTGCGACGTTTGAAAGAGGCAGGCGCCATCATCCTCGGCAAGACGAATATGCACGAGCTTGCGTCCGGCATCGTTACGATAAGTTCGAGCGGCGGACGGACGAAGAATCCTTACGGTCTGGACCGTTACCCCGGAGGTTCCAGCGGCGGGACTGGCGCGGCAGTGGCGGCAAACTTTGCCGCAGCGGGAATGGGTAGCGACACGTGCGGATCGATCCGGATTCCTTCGGCTAACAACAACCTCGTCGGACTACGCGGTACGCAAGGACTATCCAGCCGAACCGGGATTATTCCGCTTTCGACCACGCAGGACATCGGGGGGCCGCTCGCGCGGACCATTACCGATTTGGCAATCATGCTGGATGCTACCGTTGGTCCCGATCCCATGGACGCTTCGACGCACGTTAGTGAGGGGCGAGCCCCCGCGGCGTTTCGTGCCGCTTTATCGGCCGACGCATTACGGGGCAAGCGCATCGGAGTACTTCGGAGTTACTTCGGGACGACACCTGAGGACCAGGAAGTTGCCACGGTTGTGAATCACGCCCTAGAAGCAATAAAGAATGCCGGAACCGAAGTGATTGACGTCAGCATTCCGGGGCTTGACGAGTTGCTGCGCAACAGCAGCCTTATCAATGCGGAATTTAAATTCGCGCTCGCGGATTACCTGGCTGCACACCCGGATGCGCCGGTCAAATCGCTGACCGATATTCTGGACGGTGGTTTGTACCACGCCGCGCTTGAATCCGGGCTACGCTCCCGCAATACAGTAGAACAGCGGGATAGTGAAGAATACCGCAGGGCCATGATTAAGCGGACAGCGCTGCATCAGGCCGTTCTTTCGGTTCTGGATGAGTACCGGCTATCGGCGATTGTGTATCCAACGTTGCGCCGAAAGGCCGCTCGCATCGGGGAGCCTCAACTTGGATCGAATTGCCAGTTAAGCGCCAGCTCGGGTCTGCCTGCGCTCGGCATGCCTGCGGGATTTACCGAGGATGGCGTTCCCGTTGGGATGGAGATGTTAGGTACAGACTTCAGTGACGCTGAACTCCTGTCGATGGGTTTTGCGTATGAAGCCGCCGCCAAGTTCCGGCGCATGCCGTTCAGTACGCCGCCTCTAGCAGGAGAGAAGGCTCCTGCCCCCGTTCGAATCTCCACCGCTCTCGGCGAGTTTGATTACGATTTCCCCACGGCAACCCTCAGCTATCGATCTGGCCTGGAACGGCTGACCACGGACCGCATCTCCGCGATCTGGATTCATCGCGAAAACGGGCAGCGGCCGGGCGCAGCGCTTCACCCACTTTTTAATAGTTTCGGCCCGGTGCTGAATAGTGAGTTCACGCTCTCGTATGCCGATCGGCGGGCCCTGATTGCAGGCCAGTTATTGTTGCGGGTTTACCGGGACAATGGAGTCCAGGACATCAAGCTTGCGCTTCCACGACCGCAATGACCGGTCTACCACTATGTTGGTATCCGCTCCCTCACTTAAGTTGGTACCCGAAACATCCCCAATTTAGGGATGATCCGGGATGACCGATGCCGCATAGTCAAATCATGGGCACAGCCAAAATAGACCCCGCTGCTACTATCGCTGAACAAGCGCTCAAAGCCTTCGACGACCTCAACGGACCGCAACCAGGTTTTCGCCCTGCGCATGCGAAAGGGATCCTGCTTGCTGGATCATTCACGCCCTCGGAGGCCGCGAAATCGATCACACGCGCCCCTCATGTTCAACGCGCCTCGACGCCGGTCACCGTCCGTTTTTCGGACGGCTCCGGAATCCCTACCATTCCCGACAACGATCCCAACGCAAGTCTGCGCGGGATGGCCACGCGGTTTCACCTCGCGGAACATGTCCACACCGATATCATTGCCCACTCCGTCGATGCGTTCCCCGCGCGAACCGCGCAGGAGTTGGTAGAGTTTCTTCGCGCCATATATGCGAGCGGTCCGGGCGTAGCCAAACCGACGCCCATCGAGAAGTTTCTTGGGGCGCACCCTGCCGCCCTCGAGTTCGTCCAGGCTCCCAAGCCCATGCCGGCCAGCTTTGCGAAGGCTGCGTTCTTTGCTATAAGTGCTTACGAATTCACAAATAGAGAGGGCCTGAGCCAGTTTGGCCGGTATCGCATCGAGCCGGAGCAGGGTACCGAATACCTCACTCCGTCGGCCGAGGCGAGCGCGGCGCCGAACTTTCTCTTCGATGAAATCAAGGAACGGCTCGCGAAAGGGCCGGTGAAAATGCGGATCATCGTTAAACTGGCCGCGAAAGAAGACGTGGTCGACGATTCCACGGTGCATTGGCCGAAGGATCGGCCGGAGATCGAATTTGGAACGATCGAGTTGAGAACCGTAATACCTGATAACGACGCGGAGCAGCGCCACATCATCTTCGATCCCATTCCGCGGGTCGATGGCATCGGGCCGTCGGAAGATCCTCTGCTCGAGCCGCGTGCCACAATCTATCTCACGAGCGGCCGCCGGCGGCGCAAGCAATCCTAGGTGAATATGAGAATCGTGCGTTTGGCTGATTCCACCCAACCGCCGTTACTTATTCAAGACGATGCCAGTCAGCCCCAACCCGGGCGAGGTGAACTATTGATCCGAGTCTGTGCGGCCGGAATCATGTTGACAGAACTGTCCTGGTATCCGACATCTCATCGCAAGAACGGAGAACCCCGCGTGGGGGCGGTGCCGGCGCACGAATTTTCGGGTATGGTGGCAGCCGTCGGCGAGGATGTCGGCTCTCTCGAAATCGGGCATGAAGTTTATGGGATGAACGACTGGTATGCCAACGGCGCGATGGCCGAATATTGCATCGCGCCGTTCTTCGGTCTGGCTCCAAAGCCGCGTCGCCTGACGCACGTCGAAGCGGCCTCGGTACCCATCGGAGCGCTGACCGCGTGGCAGGGTCTCTTCGATCATGCGAAGCTCCAGCCTGGCGAGCGCGTCCTCATTCATGGCGGGGCAGGCGGGGTGGGAGTGTTCGCAGTCCAGCTAGCCCGGCTTCATGGAGCGCACGTCATCGCAACGGCTTCGGCGCACAATCGCGACTTCGTGTCGAGTCTAGGCGCTGAACAAGTTATCGATTACCGGGCTTCGCGATTTGAAGAATGTGTCCAGGGCTTGGATGTTGTTTTCGATACGGTTGGCGGTGACACGCTGGAGCGGTCGTGGAGCGTTCTCAGACCTGGGGGGCGGATGGTCACGGTCGTTTCCACCGAGGCGGACTCGATCGACGCCAGAGTCAAACAGGCTTTTTTCATTGTGGAACCGAATCAGAAACAGCTCGTCGAAGTCGCGGCGTTGCTGGAGAGCGGGCAGCTCCGGACCGTTGTGGATGCCGTGATTCCGTTGTTGCAAGCGCCCGAGATTTACGCGGGCAAGGTGCCCAGACAAGGTCGTGGAAAACTGGTGGTTGCAGTGGCAAACATCAATTAGAGCCGACGACGTGCTAGGCGTGCAGGTGCTGAGGGCGGGAACTCGGAAAAATATAAATGGACAGGCTAAAGGGGAAACGCGCACTCATTACCGGGGGAACCAGCGGGATCGGGCTGGAAACAGCCAGGCTGTTTCTGCACGAGGGCGCTCGCGTAGTTGTTACCGGCACGAATCCGACGACCCTTGATGCGGCAAGCAAGGAACTTGGGAAATCGGCCGTGATCGTCGCTTCTGACGCTGGCGATATCACGGCTCACGCCGCGAATTCGACGGGCTCGATATTCTGGTCGTTAATGCGGGTATCGTCGACATGCGGCCCCTGGAGAAATGGTACGAGGCCGGATTTGACCGAAATCCGACCGAGATCGCGCAGGCGATCGTCTTTCTGGCCTCAGACGAAGCCGCGTTCACGGTCGGAAGCGAATTGGTGATCGACGGCGGAATGAGCAACCTGTGATGGCCCCTGCAGGAGCCGGTGGCCTGATATGGGCCGATCCTGATGAACACGGAAAAGGATAGGAAGTCAGGAACGCATGGACGAATCGAAACTTGCAATCGTTGGCGGGGGCATGGTCGCCGGCTATGCGGCCAAGCAACTAGTCGAACTTGGCATGAACCCTGGGGAACTCACCATTTTCTCAGCCGACACTTCGGTCCCCTACGAGCGGCCTCCGTTGTCGAAGGGCTTCCTGGCCGGCAAAGAGACCGAAGAGAACGTCCGTATCAACCCCGAGAGCTTTTATAGCGAGCACGGTATCGAAATCAGACTTGGTTGCCGGGTGACCGCCGTTGACCCCAATCGTAAGCATCTCTCCCTCGCCTCGGGTGGTGATTTCGGATTCGACAAGCTTATCGTCGCGACGGGCTCGCATCCGCGGACGTTGACGATCCCGGGCGCGCAACTCGCCAACGTGCAATACCTGCGCTCCCTGGATGACTCAAAAGCGATTCGTCAGCGGGCCGCTGGCGTGCGGCGAGCTGTGATCATCGGCGGTGGATTCATAGGGATGGAGGTCGCTTCCGTGCTGGCGCAGAAAGAAATCGGGACTACGATGATTATGTCCGAAGATTGCGTCTGGAAGCGGTTCTTCACGCCGGAAATGTCACGGTTCTTTGAGGGATATTTTACTGCCCGAGGGGTCCAGCTCGTCAAAGGAGCGACGCTCGTGAAACTGAAAGGCGAGGGCGCGGTGACGGCAGTTCAGCTCGCGGACGGGCGCGCCGTCGAGTGTGAGTTGGTCGTTGCCGGGATCGGCGCGAGGCCCGCGGCCGAACTGCTTGCGAAGAGCGGCATTGACGCGGCTGACGGAGTGATGGTGAATGAGTATCTCGAGGCGAACGCGACCGGCATCTCCGCCGCCGGCGACGTTGCCAACTATCCGGATCTTCTTTTTGGCAAACGCAGACGCGTGGAACACTGGGACAACGCGGTGGCGCAGGGGCAGTACTGCGCCTCGCGGCTCATGGGCGAGCGTGCTCCGTTCAAGCATGTCCCGTATTTCTTTTCGGACGTCTTCGATCTTTCGTACGAATTCTGGGGCGATCCCGCCGGAGCCGAGCAAATTATTTCCAGAGGGGATCTGGCGAGCAACAGCTTCAGCGTCTGGTGGCTCCGGCAGAGCAACGTGGTGGCGGCGTTCGTAATGAATCGGCCAGCCGAGGAACGAGACGTTGCGCCGAAGTGGATCGAGGCGAGAGAAATCGTATCCGCCGCGAGGCTTGCAGAAACCCGGGTTTCCGTGCAGGCCGCATTGGAGCATCACGCGTGAGCGCGGTTCAGCGGCCGGCAATGAATGCCTGGAATCAGGCGGCCGCTAACAGCACGATTTTCCTTCGGCTCGCTTTAGGCATCTCCTTTCTTTCCGCCGTATCCGATCGGTTGGGATAGTGGGGACCATATGGCCATCGGCATGTGGCACGGGGCGATGTTCAGCGCTTTACGTCTTACACGGGCACGCAACTGGGCAGAGACTTTACTTGGTTTGGCTCTTGTCGCCGGAATTATTCACGCGATGGATCGCTCTATCGAACGGGGCATTGCTCTTGGCTTTCGCGCTCTCGATGACGTTTGCCCTGGGCGTGAAAGCTCCGCTCGACTTCTCGGTGTTCTCTGCTTCCGCCGACGCATTCTTACTGGCGTCCGCCGAGAAATGTCCTTGCAATTTGGATGCGCTTCGCAAAAATATGACACACGTTGTCGTGGTGGGGGAGGTTTCGCGGGTTTGAAATGACGTCGATGTGCAGATGGACAAGGTGGTTACAAAGCGCAAATCAGTGACGGCCCACAAGTCATCCGGCCGCGGCAGCATTAGAGGGAACGGGAACGAGCAAGGCTTTACCGATGACACTCGGGGAGGCGGAACCTCAGATTCTGGTTGGCCTGATCGATGAGACCGTCCAACGTGGAATTAAAGGGAGGTGTAGTCATATAGCGCGTTCATCCCGGCGAGCGCGAACTGGATTCGGGCAAGTTGAATGTTGTCCCGCACCGCAAATATAGCCGCCCAGCAGCCTGGGCACGGAGGACCCGTGAATGCGGGGCGGACGGCGCTGAAATAAAGGCCCGCAAACTGGACATTGAGTTGCGCCAGCCACTGAGGATCGGCGAATCCCGCCGTTAACACGGTTCTCGACTGCCTGAGTCACGGTGAGATACAGGCCGTTGAACCATTTCAAACCGCCTCGCCGCGCGCCGCAGTCGAGATGGCGACCGCATACGTGCCGGCCGGGAGTTTACGGAACCGGAAGCGGCCGTCGTCGCCGCTTACGGTGGAGCTCCCGAAAGGAGCCGCTGCGTCGTACAGGAAAACCGGAACCGCGGCCGGCGGTTCGATGCGGCCCGTCAGTTCGTATCGCGAACAACGAAGTGCCAGGACCGCGACCAGCCATGCATGCCGCATCTCCCCGATTGTATTTCTTGCCGTGCATGAACGTGAATGAACGTAAATGAGGAGAAGTGATTTATTCACGTTCATACACGTTCATGCACGGCCAGCCCACAAATGCGCCTACAATACCCTATGAATTTAGAGTTCAGAAAAAGGTCTCTTGCGATCGCGGGTTCAATCCTCCTGGCCGGGCTTCTCGCAGGTTGTGGCGCGAAACCTTCCCCACCACAGCGAACGGCCGGCGCGGTACCTCCCATTACGCCCGATTCCACCGAGGATCAGATTCGGCGCGCGGTCGGAACCGCGCGTGTAGGCAAAAAGCTCACACCCAAAGCGTGGCCCAATAGCGCGCAAGTCGCGGTGTGTCTCACGTTCGACGTGGACAACGAATTATTGCAGCGAGCGAATCCCCTACCGGTGCCGTTGTCGGTGGGAGAATACGGCGCCACCACCGCGATGCCCAGGATTTTAGCTCTGTTGGACCGTCATCAAGTTCCCGCGACCTTCTTCATTCCGGCGATGACCATCATGCTTCATCCCGAAATCGCGAAGGCCATTGTGGATCGGGGCCGTCATGAAATTGGGGTTCACGGATGGGTGCATGAGTTCTGGCCCGGAATCGTGGACGCCGCCGAGGAGCAGCGTCTGCTCACGCGATCCATCGACTATCTCACCAAAGCCGCCGGAAAGCGGCCGGTTGGCGTCCGCGCGCCTGGATCCGGATTCAGCCCTCACACTTTCGACCTGATTGAGAAGGCTGGCTTTTTATACGACAGTAGCCTGCTGGCCGCGGATGAGCCCTACGAAATCGTCTCCAACGGGAAGCCGAGCGGCGTCATCGAACTTCCCATCAGCGAGATTGACAATGATTTTCCGTATTACGGAGAAACTGCGAATGGCGCACTTCCTTCTCCCGAGGCGGTATTCCAGATATTCAAGTCCGAGTTTGATATTGCCTATGAGGAGCGGACGCTGTTTATCCTCACAGAGCATCCGCACGTGACCGGGCACCGGTCGCGAATCGTGGAACTCGACCGGCTGGTGGCCTATATACAGTCCAAGCCGGGCGTTTGGTTCGGGACCATGGAGCAGGTCGCGAATTACGTCAAACAGGCCGCATCCAAGGAGTAGATTGCTATAGTTTGAGAGTAGGAAGATCAGTCTGGAGGTCGGCGTGGCCGCCATCAAATTTACTCTCAATGGAAAGCCGCAGTCAGTGGATGTGGTTCAGGAAATGCCGCTGCTGTGGGTTTTGCGCGATACGCTCGGGTTGACCGGCACGAAATTCGGATGCGGCATGGCCCTCTGCGGCGCCTGCACGGTTCACATCGACGGAAAAGCAACGCGGTCCTGCGTTACTCCCATCTCAGCCGTAGCGGGCAAGAAAGTCGGGACCATAGAAGGGCTCAACCATCATCCAGTGCAGCAGGCCTGGATCGATGAGGAGGTGCCGCAGTGCGGCTATTGCCAATCCGGTCAGATCATGACCGCCGTCGCGCTGCTGGCCCGAACACCGCATCCCACCGATGCCGACATTGATGAAGTGATGCAGGGGAACATCTGCCGCTGCGGAACCTATCAGGCGATTCGCCGCGCTATCCATGTTGCCGCCGGAGCGGACAAAGCAGGAGCTGCCGAATGATTGCGCAAAAGGTCGATCGTCGTAGTTTTCTCGCTGCCACCGGCGGTCTGCTGCTCGGCTTCTGTCTTCCAGAACGGGGCCGTGCGGATACCGCCTCAAAGCTGAATGGCTTCGTGCACATCGCCCCTGACGACACCGTCACTTTTTTCATTCACAAGGCCGAGATGGGGCAGGGCACAGTCACTTCGCTGTCCATGCTCCTCGCCGAAGAACTGGAGTGCGACTGGAAGAAAATCCGTACCGAATTTCCCGGCGTCGATCCAGCATCCTATGGCCCGATGCAAGGCGTCTTCGGCAGCGCGAGCATTCGCAGTTCTTGGCAGCCGCTTCGCAAAGCCGGAGCCTCCGCTCGCGAGATGCTGATCGCCGCCGCGGCGCAGAAGTGGGGCGTTGACCAATCCCAATGCCGGGCCGAAAACGGTTTCGTCGTCAATACTTCCAGCAACGCTCGCCTGAGCTACGGCAGCCTCGCCGATGCCGCTTCCAAGGTTCCGGTGCCCGCCAGTGTCACTCTGAAAGACCCCACGCAATTCCGCGTCATCGGGACCTCTGCCAAGCGTCTCGACACTCCGGATAAGGTTAACGGAAAAGCCGAATTCGGCATTGACGTCCGTGTCCCCGGAATGGTCTACGGAGTGGTGGCGCGCTGCCCGGTATTCGGCGGCAGGGTCGCCTCCTTCGACGCCGCGAAAGCCAAGGCAGTCCCCGGCGTGAAGCAGGTGGTTCAGATTTCGAACGGAGTCGCCGTTGTAGCCGACAATACATGGTCGGCGATGGAAGGCCGCCGTGCGCTTCAGGTCCAGTGGGACGAGGGGCCGAACGCGCACGCTACCAACGCGAGCATCCGTAAAATGTTCGCCGATCTTTGCGAGACTCCGGGCGCGGTCGCGCGCAAGCAGGGCGATGCCGAAGGGGCGCTCGCCGGGGCCGCCCGAAAAATCGAAGCCGTTTATGAAGCGCCGTATCTCGCCCATGCGCCCATGGAGCCTTTGAACTGTACCGCCCACGTACGCCCGGATGGCTGCGACGTGTGGGCCTCCACGCAGTTCCAGAGCGCTGCGCGTGATACCGCCGTGAAGATCACCGGACTCCCTCCCGATAAGGTCCAAATCCACACGCTCTTCATGGGCGGAGGATTCGGCCGGCGTGGCGGATCGGATTACGTAGGAGAAGCGGTCGAGGTCGCCAAGGCCATCGGTGTTCCCGTGAAAGTGACCTGGTCCCGAGAAGACGATCTGCAGCATGACACCTATCGGCCGGCGTCGTACACCCGTTTCGCGGCTGGTCTCGACGGCGACGGCTGGCCCGTGGCCTTCACCGCCCGCATCGCCTGCCCAGCCTTCGGTTTCATGAACAATGGCGTGGATTTTGCGGGTGTCGAAGGGATCGCCGATCTCGCGTACGCGGTGCCGAATCTACAGGTGGAGTACCACGCGCCCAAAGCCGGAATCCCGGTGAATTACTGGCGCTCGGTTGGATATTCGCAAAATACCTTCTTTGCGGAAAGTTTCATCGACGAGCTTGCGGCCGCCTCGAGAAAAGATCCGGTTGAGTTCCGCCGCCATCTGCTTGCCAAATCACCGCGCCTGCAAGCGGTGCTTGCCTTGGTGGCCGAAAAAGCGGGCTGGGGTAAGCCGCTGCCTGACGGCCGGTACCGGGGCGTCGCGGTGGCGAATAATATCGGCAGCTTCAACGCTCAGGTGGCCGAAATATCAATCGACCGGGGTAAGGTGCGCGTTCATCGCGTGGTTTGCGCCGTCGATTGCGGCTATGTCGTGAATCCGGCGATTGTGGAACAACAGATCCAAAGCGGCATTGTTTTCGGACTCACTGCGGCTCTCAAGGGCGACATCACCATCGATCGGGGGCGCGTCACCCAAGGAAATTTCGACAAGTATACGATGCTGCGTATTCAAGAGATGCCCGTGGTCGAAGTGCACATCGTGCCCAGCCCAAACGCCCCTGGGGGCATCGGGGAAGCCAGCACTCCGGGCATCGCTCCCGCGGTCGCCAACGCAATTTTCGCAGCTACCGGGAAGCGCGTCCGCAGTCTTCCGATCCGCCTGAATCAACTGGCGTAGGGGTATCCCGTTCAGACTGCCGCCGTTGGCGCGGTCGATATTCGCATGGGGCAGACGACCGTACATTTAGCAGCCACAAGACAACCCACTAGGAGCCACTGTGAAGCTAACAGACCTGCGCGGGATTCTTCAATACGTCCCGCAATTCAGGGAGAAGACATTCATTCTTGCGGTGGATGCAGGCATCGTCACGGACGACACCTTCGCTCACATCCTCCTGGACGTCGCCGTGCTGCGTTCCTTGAACATCCGTGTTGTGCTCGTGCACGGAGCAGCCGAGCAAATTAAGGCTCTCGCCGAGCAGCAAGGTGTTCAGGCGTCCAATTTCGATGGCGCCGGCGTGACTGACGCCCCGACATTACAGCTGGCCATAGCCGCGGCGAACCGGCTCACGCACGAGATCCTGCAAGGCCTTTCGGCCCAGGACTTGCGCGCCGCCTGCACGAACGCCATCGTCGCGCATCCGCTGGGGATTATTCAGGGCGTCGACCACCTGCTTACCGGTAAGGTGGAGCGGGTCGACACTGAACTACTGCAAACGTTGCTGAACCAGGGTATTGTTCCCGTCATGCCGCCGCTCGGCTTCGATGGTGAAGGTAAGACGTACCGCGCCAACTCCGATAGCGTCGCGATCGCCGTGGCTGAAGCCTTGAAGGCCATAAAGCTCATTTTCATTACCGGGGAGGATGGGTTGCGGTATAACGATCAACTCATTCGCCAGATGCTGGCAGCGGACTTGCGGAAACTGGTACAGTCCGCAGGCGACGGATTTGCGCCGGAAATGTTGTCCAAAGCTCGCCACGCGGCTGCCGCTTGCGCCGCGGGCGTGCCGCGCGTGCACATTATCAACGGCCGCGACGACGAAGGGCTGCTCGCCGAAGTGTTCTCGAATGAGGGCATCGGCACGCTCATTTACGCCAATGAATACGAACAGATCCGGCCGGCCAAGAAGAAAGATGCCCGGGCCATCCATCGGTTGACCAAGAAGGCAGTGAAAGCTGAGGAGCTCGTCCGGCGGTCGCGCTCCGAAATTGAGAAGAACCTGGCGGATTACTACATCTTCGAAATCGACAAGAACCCTGTCGCGTGCGTGGCGCTGCACGTTTATCCCGCGCAACACCGTGGCGAACTTGCCAGTCTCTATGTCGATCCGTCGCACGAAAACCAGGGCATCGCGCGAAAGCTGATTCAATTCGTGGAAAATAAAGCTCGCGAACTTGGCCTGAACGAACTGATCGCACTATCGACGCAGGCGTTTACTTACTTCCAGTCGAAGGCGGGCTTTGCCGAGGGCACGCCGAATGACCTTCCGCCGCTCCGCCGGGAGAAATACGACCAAAGCGGACGGAACTCGAAAGTTCTAGTCAAAAAGCTGAAGGTTGCTCCTTAACTCATCACTAACTCATCACTGGTGCACGTGCACGACCTTGGCCGGCGGGAAGCCGTTGAAGTACGTGCTGCTGGCGGCGGCATAGGCGCCTATGTTTTCGGAGTAGACCAGTTTGCCGATCTTCATGTCTGGGAGCTGCTCGGCCAGGCTGATGGTATCGAGGGCGTCGCACGTGGGGCCGAAGACGGAGCAGATCTGAGCGGGACCTCTCTTGAAACTTTTCAGGTGGTACTGCGCGTGATCAAAAATAATTCCGCTATAGGTGTGATAGACGCCGTCGTTGATGTAGTAACAAAGTTTGCCGCCGCGGACGGCCTTGCCGATGATCTGGGCGACGGCGGTGGCGGCGGAGGCGACCAGGAATCGCCCCGGCTCAGCCAGGATCTCGATCGGTTCCGGGAAAAGACGGTCCAACTCGGCGTTGATCATCTTGGCGAGTCTCTTGAAGGAAGGAACCGTGTCGTCGTAGTGGGCAGGAAAACCGCCGCCGATATCCAGAAGCTTGAGATCGAAGCCACGCGTCTTGGCCTCTGCGAAGATGCCCGCGGCCAGATGCAGCGCCTGGCTGTAGTTCTTCGGGTTCGTGCACTGGCTGCCAACGTGGAAACTCAGTCCCTCGACTTCTAGCTTGTTGTTGTGAGCGAAGGCGATCAGGTCCACGGCCTCGCCGGGCAACGCTCCGAACTTGCTGGATAGCTCCACCATCGATCCGGTGTTGGGGACGCGCAGACGCAGCACCAGGCCCGAGTGCGGCGCATAGCGGGCGATCTTGATCACCTCTTCGTGGTTATCGTAGGTGACCAATGGCTTGTATGGATCCAACCGCTCGAGCGTTTCAATCGCCTTGATCGGGTTCGCGTAAATGATGCGATCCCAGATGAAATCCTGCCGCTGTTTGGCCGGAAGATGCTCGACCTTTTCGTGAACGTTCAAAAACTCGGCTACGCTGGCAACGTCGAAGCTGGCTCCGGCATCGTAGAACGTCTGCACGATCGCTGGGTCGCTGTTCGCCTTGACCGCATAGTAGACCTGCACGCGCGGCAGGTATTTTCGGAATTGCTCGTAGTTTTCTCGCAGCACTTTATGGTCCACGACGACAATCGGCGTGCCGTGCTTCTTGGCGAGTTGAAGCAGTGTCTTATGGTCCATGGCTTATGTGTTTGCGATGGAGTTCAAATGCCGTCGCCTTCCGTGATCAGAAAATTCTTGAACTGCCACGGATCGGACTGGTCGACCTGCGGCTTGTTAAATCCGACGAAGAAGTTCGAGTAGTGCTTCAGAGGGTTCCAATCCGAGGCCACGGAGACGAACTTGCCGAGGTAGGGCTTGCTTACATCCAGCACGTACTCATAGGGCAAGTCGTCAGGCACGCACAGTCCACGGCGCGGATTGTCGACCATCCACATGCAGGCGGCGACAACCGAGATGGCGACCTGCATCGTAGTAGCGTTCTGGTGCGGCACCAGGCGGCGCGACTCCTCGATATCGAGATCGGTTCCGCACCACCACGCTGAGTAAGGGTGCCCCATCACCAGAGCACCCAGACGATCGGCTCCGCTGATGATTTCGTCGGTCATGATACGGATGCGGGATTGCAACCGGTAGTCGTATCCACGCAGCTCGTGCAGCGAGGCAATGGCGGCGTCGGACGGACAATAAGCGTAGTGGACGGTGGGACGATAGATCGCTTTGCCATCTTCCCAAACGGTGAGATTTTCGGTAATGGTGAACGCCTCGCCGTGGCGCACAATCATGCCGAGGACGGTGTCATTCGGCGGCACCCATGTCGATACGAACGTGTTGATGCCCATCCGCGCCAGGCAGATCTGGCTCTTGGGGCCGTCCGGATGCTCGTAGGCAAAGGCGGGCAGCTCCTTTTCATGGGTGCCCCAGCCCATCTCGGCCGTGGTCGTCCCCTCTTCGCGGAAGCCTTCGACGCTCCATGTATTGACGAACTCGTCCACCTGCTTGGGCTGATTGGTGATTTGCGTGTCGCGCTCGCTGCAGTGAATCACCTTGACGCCGAGTTGGTGGGCCAGGTGGTTAAAGTTCTGGGACTTGGCTTGGTGCGCGATGCTTTCCGCCTGAGCTCCACCGAATCTTCCTTCCGCGAGTGCTCGCTGCGCGATCTCCAGCAGGGCGTATTTCGTGAAATGGCTGATCAGACCGGGGTTCGCTCCGTGTTCGAGCACCGCCGTCGGCCCGGATTCGCTCCACTTGGAGATCATCCGCCGCAGTTTCATGTGGCGCCAGTAAAGGGTTCGCTCGGTGGGGTGCTTGTTGCCGGCTCCCGCGTAGGGATCCCAAAGCTCTACCGAGGTGTTCACATAGAGGACGCCCCGGTCGTGGCACCATTCAACGATTTCGCAACAATCAATATTCCACGCCAGGTCAATGAGGAGATCGCCGTCGGAGAGGTACTGTTCTAGCAGGCTTCCCATGTTCTCGGGTGTCACCCGATCCTTGACGAAGGTCATGCCCTGCTCGATCCAAGGTTTCAGAGCGGCGTTGTTCGGCTCAAAGTCCATGGTGGTGATCCTCTTGGGATCGATGTTGAGGTGCTTGATCAAAATCGGCAGCGTGCAACGCGCCACTGCTCCAAAACCGACGAGCAGGACTCTATTCGGAAATGTAACCATCTTTATTCCTCCAAGCTGGGGCACCAACAACCGGAAGAACAATGCGACGGCCCAAGGCAACCAAGCCGCTCCGATTCGTCAGACAAGTGAGAAGTGTCAAACCTAGAGTAACAACCTGTCGTTACAGAATGGTTAAATCTGGGATAGGTGCAGTCGCGGAAGGCCTAGTCTCGATCATCAGATAAACTCTCCTCAAGAACAAAGCGACCCGGTTCGGAACTCGATAGCGCGCACTGCCTCCGCACTGCGGTTTTAAGCCGCCCATCACCAACATCCGCCCGTCCATCAGAAAGGCTTGGATTTGCGAGTTGCCGCGTGCCAAGATTGTGTCTTGACGCATGTGCCCGTATGCTCGCGGCCAGCGCCGATTTGATTGACATGATCCATCGCCACCCGATGCTGGTAACCGATTCGTTGAATAACGAGCTGACGTAAGCCGCATGAGGCAGCCCGTTTTGGTCTTGGCGCTTCTTGGTCTTCGTGGAGTGTCCCTGGCTCAGACGCCGTCCGGCGCGGTGGAGGGACAGGTGACCGACCCGAGCGGCGCGGCGGTGTCTGGCGCGGCGGTCACTGTGACTGGAACAAACGGTGCGGTTAAGACGTCCACCACCGACACGCAGGGGCGTTACCGCGTCGACGGGCTTGCTCCTGCAACTTATACCGTGCGAATCGTGGGCTGTGGATTCGCTAAATTCGACAGCGCGAGCGTGGATGTGGCTGATCGAATCCAAACCGTGAACGTGCGCCTGCAAATTCAGACGGAACGGCGTTCATCAGTGCCGCGACCACGCTGCCTTTCCGAATCCGCATGGCGCCATTCATTTTCCTGCAGTCGGGCATCCCGTATAACGTGACCTCGGGTGTCGACACGAATAATGACGGCAACCCAAATGATGACCGCCCGGCGTTTGCCCAGAATTTGTCCCGGCCCAGCGTGATTCAGACTCCGTTTGGCGCCTTCGATACCGATCCGGCAACTCTTCCCAGCGCAGTGATTGTTCCGCGCAATTATCTGGAGGGACCCGGCATCCTGTCGTTAAACGTTCGCTTGAGCCGAAGTTGGTCTTTTGGCGAGGCTGGAAGAGGTGGGAATACCGGCGGCAGCGCCGAGATCGCGGGCGGCGGGTCGATCCAAAATGGAGGCTTGAGCGGAACGGCCAACCAGTCAGGTATGGCCGGCGTATTTGGAGGTGTTGCCACCGCTAAACGATACAACCTGACCTTGACCGCGTCATTTCGAAACGCACTTAACAATGTAAATCCGGCTACGCCCATCGGCAATCTCAGCTCTCCGTTCTTCGGGAAATCAGTTACTCTGAATACCTTCGGACCACTTCAGGGAGCCGGGCCAAACGCGGGTGCGGGCAACCGTCATATCGAGTACAACTGAGACTGACCTTCTGAGGCCGACCGAGAGGACGTCCGATCCTGCAATTCGCAAGATCGGGAGTGCAGAATACAGGGTCGTTCTAGCGGCTAATAGGGGTGGTGAAGTCCGCTCACCTTGAAAAATCGTCCTTTTGTAAAAAATCCAGGGCCGCTGGTCGAATAGTTCTGGATTCCTCCCAAGGCCCCCACATAATCGAAGAATGATCAAGCTTGGTTCATCTACCCTTGCGCGCTTGATGTTGGCTTTAAGTTGCGGTGTTTTAAGTTATGCGCAGTCCGGATCGGGAACGATTCGGGGCACGGTTTTGGATCCATCCGGAGCGGCAGTCAGGAACGTCACAGTCACCATTCAGAACCCGGTTTCCCATTATCAGCAAAGCGTGAACTCGGACGCGCAAGGTGCTTTCGAGTTCGACAACGTTCCGTTCAACAATTATCATTTGACGGCGACGGCTGCTGGATTTTCGAACGCACAGCAAGACGTCGATGTGCGCTCGGGCGTGCCGGTGGACGCGAAAGTCAGCCTCCAGATCGGTGCCGCGAGCACGGCGCTAACAGTCGAGAGTTCACAGGACTTAGTCGAGACGGATCCAACAACTCACACCGATATCGACCGCAACTTGTTCGACAAGCTGCCGCTCGAAAGTCAATCGTCATCCTTGAGTTCGCTGGTGACGCTGGCTTCGCCGGGAGTTTCAGCCGACTCGAATGGCCTCTTTCATGGGCTGGGTGATCATGCATCCAACTCATTCTCGATCGACGGCCAGCCGATTACCGACCAGCAGAGCAAGGTTTTCTCGAATCAATTGCCGGTCGATGCCGTGCAGTCCATGGAAGTGATTGAGGGCGCGCCTCCCGCTGAATATGGCGACAAGACCAGCCTGGTGATCGTGGTGACCACCCGGTCCGGGCTGGGTGTGAGCCAACCGCATGGCGAAATCACCACCTCTTTCGGGAGTTTTGGGACCTACACGGGTGGGGCGAATCTGGCTTACGGTGGCCCGAAATGGGGGAATTTCATTGCAGTGAACGGGCTGAACACTCAGCGCTTTTTGGACGGGCCGGAGCTTACGGTGTTCCATGATCACGGGAATCAGCAGAATATCTTCGATCGGCTGGATCTGAAGCCGTCCTCAACGGACGCGATCACCCTGAATTTTGGCTTTACGCGCAGCTGGTTCCAGACGCCGAATTCGTACGATTCCCAAAATGCGACGGCATGGTCCGGACCGGTCTGCGTCAACTATCTAAGCTATTCGGACGCATGCAACGGCCTCGGCCCCAACGGTAAGGTGGTGGGCTCAACCGATCAGGTTTCAAAAATCAGAACGTTCAACATTGCGCCGTCGTGGACCCACGTATTTGGCACGAGCACGGTGTTCACGCTCGGCGGCTTCGCCCGGCAGGATCAATACAATTACTACCCAAGCGCCGATCCATTCGCGGATCTCATTCCCAATCTTCAGACCAATACGATCGCCCAGAACCGGCGGCTCACAAACCTGGGGCTTCGCGCCAGCGTGTCGGTGGTGAAGGGAGTGCACAGCATCAAAGCGGGAATTACCTGGGAGGACACGATTCTTACTGAAAAAGATACCTTTGGGATTGTCGATCCGAGCTTCAATCCGGTGTGTTTGAATGCGGACGGAAGTCCTACCCTGAATCCAAGCCTGACCGATCCGGCGGCTTGCACCGGGGCGATGCAAGCCAATCCAAGCTTCGATCCGCTGCTGGCCTGCTATGACCTCACCAGGACGGCCAAGCTTCCGGCGTCCGATGGCTGCCCGAACGCAACCAGCGGCCTGTATACCTTCAACGGACACGCAGACATCAGGCAGCTGGCTACCTATATTCAGGACACGATCACGTTGAAGAACTGGGTGGTCAACCTGGGGGTGCGTGGGGAATACTATAACGGCATCACGCAAATCAGTCAGGTAGAGCCCCGAGCCGGGATTGCTTATAACATCAAACCTACCGGCACCGTGCTGCAAGTCTCTTATGCCCGTACGATCGAGACTCCGTTTAACGAAAACCTCGTGCTGGCGAGCCTGGGATGCAATGATCCGGTGATCAATGACCTTCAGTCGACCCTCCAGGGTTATCCTTGCCTGACGGCGCCCCTAAAGCCGGGATTCAGAAATGAGTATCATGCCGGACTCCAGCAGGCGTTCGGGCGCTTCCTGGTCATCAGCGGCGAATACATTTGGAAGTATACGCACCGAGCGTACGATTTTAGCGTGCTGGGCAACACGCCGATCACCTACCCGATCGAGTGGGCCCGTTCGAAGATTCCAGGTTATGCCATCCGCGCCAGCGTGCCGAATTTCAACGGCTTCACTGCGTTCGTGGTGATGTCCAGCGTGGCCGCACGCTTCTTCACGCCGCAAGTCAGTGGAATTGGGGCCACTCCCACGACCTTCGCAACGAGCAGCGTATTCCGCATCGACCACGATGAGAATTTCAATTCAACGACTCACTTTCAATATCAGTTCCCAAAGAGGGGACCGTGGGTCGGTTTCAATTGGCGGTTTGACAGCGGTCTCGTCGCGGGTCCAGCGCCGTGTGCTGGCGGCAATTGCTTCAACGGGCCGAACGGGACCGATTCCATCGTGGACGTAAGCAACCTGACGCCAGACCAACAGTTCGAGGCGGGTCTGTTCTGCGGCAGCGTACATGCCAGTCCGACCACTCCGATCAGTCCGTCCGAGTTGTGCCCCGCGTCACAGTATGGCTCAACGTTCCTCAAGATCCCCGCCGCGGGAACCGAAAATGACGATCACAATCCGCCGCGAATCGCCTCGCGGAACCTATTCGACATCGCGC
>JBEKBK010000108.1:0-19116 GCA_050015435.1 Bryobacteraceae bacterium | reverse complement strand
ACGGCGACGCCTTCGTCTTCATCGACCGGGAAACCGCACGCATCACCACTATCCTCGGCTATCCCACCCGCAGGCTCGCTCAGGTGGCCTGATCGGAAAATTTCAAATATGTTTGGCTAGGAGTATACTGACCAGAAATGCACGATTCTTCGCTGCGCTATGGACTTTTTGTCCTCTGCGTCTGCGCTAGTACTTTGCGGGCGCAGAGCTACCCGCCCCCGTTTCCGCGCGAGGCCGCGCGCATGCTGTTTGAAAATGACCGCGTCGCGGTTTGGGACGTGACGTGGCCAAAGGATCAGCCAACTGCGATGCACCTCCATCCCGTCGACCAGCTCTCCGTGACGCTGGTCGGAGGTACCGTTCGAGTGACAAGACTTGGCGGGACTCCCGCCGTGAACGAGTCCAAACCCGGGACGGTCGTATTGACTCCCCACGGGACGGTGCATATGGAGGAGGGCCTGAGCGACGTACCCCAGCGGAAGATCATGCTTCAGTTGAAATCGTCCCTGTCGTCGTCCGGTGCAGGAGCGTCCCCGCGTGAAGGAGCGGTAAAGCTGATGGAAAACGCTCGCGTGATCGCTTGGGACTTCACCTGGAGGCCCGGACAAAAGACGCACCACACAGATACTCTCGACTCGGTGATTGTATTTCTCGACGGTGGGACGATTCGTTCTATCTCTGACCAGGGCGTTTCCAACGATATAACCAGGAGTGCGGGCGAAGTGGCGTACTTCCCTCGGAGTGCGGGAGCCTACACCGAAGAAGCGGTACGAGGATCGCCGCACGCGGTGATCGTCGAATTGAAATAGTCTTACTGCTTCGCCGGACCGTACAAAATCCGGCCAGAACGTTCGGATGTCAACGCACCGTCCGCGATCAGGGGTTTGCCGTTCACCAACACATGTTTGAAGCCGATCGCGTATTGATGAGGTTTTTCGAAGGTCGCGAGATCGGCCACCGTATTGGGATCGAAGACGGCGATGTCTGCTTTCATACCGGGCCGGATCAGGCCGCGATCGTAGAGTTTCAAGCGTTGCGCGGGAAGGCCGGACATTTTGTGGACGGCGTCCTCTAATGTGATAATGTGGCGCTCGCGGACGTAGCGGGCCAGGATTCGGGCGAAGGTCCCGTAGCTGCGGGGATGCGGCGCGCCAACGCCGAATTGGGGGACTTCTCCGTCGGAGCCGACCATGGTGAACGGGTATTTCAGAATGCGCTCGACGTCCTCCTCGCTGATCGCGTGATAAACGGCCTGGCAGCCGCCGGAATGTTGGAGTTCAAGGAGCGTCTCAGCGGCGTTGTCGAGAGTCACGTCGCGGCCGTGGGCCTGTGTGATCTCAGCCAAATTTTTTCCGGCCAGAGTCTTGTCGAAATTGCAGTTGGCCAAGACCACGTTCTTGGGGTCGCCCCCGCCGCGGTCGAATTTGATATTTTCAATCACCATGGCTTTGATCTTGGCGCGCTGCTCCGGGGCGTCCAGGCGTTCAACCAGGGCCTTCTGGCCGCCTTCCTGCGCCCATTGAGGGATCAAGGCGGCGGTGCCGGTGCTGGAGGCGGTGTAAGGGTATTGGTCTATGGTCACGTCGACGCCGCGCGCTCGGGCTTCTTCCACCAGGCGAAGCGTCTCCTTGCTCAGGCCCCAGTTGTCCTTGCCAATGATCTTGTGATGGGTGATCTGGGTTGGCAGGCCGCCTTCTTCGCCGATGCGGATGGTTTCGCGGACACTGTCCAGTACTTTGGCGGAGTCGTCACGCTGATGTGAGTGGTGCATTCCGCCCATCGCGCCAACCACTTTCTCGAGCTCGATCACTTCTTCCGTCGAGCTGAAGTTGCCGGGGACGTAGAACAGGCCGGTGGTGACGCCGAAGGCTCCATCGAGCATCGCTTGCCTGGTGATCTGGCGCATCTTTTCGATCTCGGCGGGTGTGGCGGGCCGGTTGACCAGTCCCATCACCTGTTCGCGAATGGTGCCTTGGCCGGCGAATGTGCCGAAGTTGGGACCCAGGCGCAGGGCGCCGATGTCGGCGAGGAACTTCGCGATAGGGAGGGGCGCGCTGCCGTCCGGACCTTCCATTACGGTCGTAACGCCTTGCCGCGTGTAATTCTGAGCGGCGGGATCGAGGACGATGCCGCGGCGCGCGTGGGTGTGGATGTCGATGAAGCCGGGAGCTACAATCAATCCCTTCGCATCAAGATGTCGAGTGGCGGACGCGGGATCAAGTTTTCCGATGGCGGTGATGGTGTCTCCTTGGATACCGATGTCACCGTAGAACCACGGGTCGCCTGAACCGTCGACGATCTTACCTCCGGTGATGACCAAGTCGTATTTCGGGGATTGAGCGAAAAGCCCAGTAGGTGAATAAAGCCCGAGTGAGTAGAGAACGAGTGTCAGGACTGCGACGCGCATGCAGTCATTTTGGCACGGTTCCGTCGAATGATTCAGATCCCGGCAAACCAGGAGTAGCCGGCCTCAGGCGATGCGGAGCCCAAACCCGTGCCGATATTTTTCAGAGTGTCTGTGACGCGGATATGCGAGAGATACTTCACGCTCTTATAGCCGAGCTGGCGCGCGACGCGCAGGCGAAGCGGAGCTCCGTGAGGCGTGGGGAGATCTTTGCCGTTCAGGCCGTACGCAAGCAACGTCTGTGGATGCAACGCGTCGGGCAAGTCCAAGCTGTCCCAGGAATCATCGAAAGGAAAGAAGGCCACGAACTTGGCCTGTGGGCTGACTCCCACGAGATTCAAAATATAGGAAAGCGGCACACCGGTCCATTCAGCTATAAAGGACCAGCCTTCTTCACAAGCCTGATGCGTGATCTGGGATTGCGAAGGAAAGCGCTGGATTTCATCGAGCGAGAAACTGGATGGGCGGGCGACCATGCCATCCACCGTGAGCCGCCAATCCGCGAAACTGCCCGCCAGCAGGCGCTCGAAGGGTTCCGTCTTAGGAGGATCGCCACTGACCGGAATCACTCTTGAAATTTGGCTGCGGTTGAATTCGCGGGCCATCGAATGTTGAGACATCAGCACCCGCTGGGTAGCGTAAGTGAGAGTTTCGCCAACGCCCCAAATGCCGCCGCTATCGGGTGGCACGAGTCCGTAACGGGAAGCCAGACGTGCGGCGTACGCCAATCCAGAGGCTCCTGCGGCGACGCCCAATCCACGTGTGATGAGTTTGCGACGGGAAACCGGTTCGCTCATGAGGGCTCCTTTCTGGTAGCGGTGTGGCCAGTGACCATGGCGCGCATGCGGTTAGAAAATCCGGCGAGAATCACCATGGCGATATGAACGAGGAGAAAAAGAAGGAGAAAGTCTGCAAGGAAAAAGTGAAGAGTGCGCGCAGTCTGGTGGCCGCCGAAAATGGTGACGACCTGCGGAATCACGGAAGTGATGACCGGAGACATGGCAAGTCCCGTGATGATAGTCATCGGAAAGAATATAAATATGACAGTCAAGTAGGAGAGTCGTTGGAGGACGTTGTAAGCGTTTTCTTCGACGGGGCGCTTGAAACGCACATGATCGAGAACGCTGGCGCGGAGAGAGCGCCAGGAGAGGTCAGCCGAAGCGGGGACAAGATGAATGCGAAAGTGTTGCGTAAGAATGCCGGAAACGGCGTAGAGCAAGCCCGCGAACACGGAGATCCAGGCTGAAAGAAAGTGCAACGAGCGGCCCCAGCCGGACGGTCCGCCCAGCATGGTAGGAAGCGGAAGGTCGAAAAGCGACGGAGTCCCGATGCCCCCGGTTTCGCCCCAATAGAAATGAGGATGGGCCAGGATAATGGCAAATCCGCTGACCACCAGTCCGAAAAAGCTAAGCGTGAAAACCCAGTGAGTGATGCGGACCAGCGCGGAATGGCAGGGCGGACCGAGAGCCTCCGAAGGTAGGATTGCAAGCCTCGAGACGTATGCAAACTCGGCCATTGTCAGTGGTCGGAGGATAGCATAGCGAAGGTTACTAATGCTTCTGGTCCGGCGAGAAAATATGACGGGCGTTTTCCGACCCAATCTTCTTCCTCAAATCCGGCGGAAGCTGGTTGAGAATGAGCACATCGGATTGCCAACGTCCGGGTTCTTCGTGGCCTGAGTAGTGCTGGTCACTGCCGAGAACGATGCGGTCCGGAAACTTCCGAAAGAGTTCCAGCCATTCCGGTTTCACGACGCCATTCACCCAGACCGGATTCTTTCCGGGCAGCTTGGGATCGTACTTGATCTCCATGTACAGGTTGGGATGTGCTTCGAGCATTTGCCGGCACAGCTCCGGAGTCCTGAACCCGGTGCTGTCCGTTCCCAAGTGGGCCCAGATAATCTTCGCCCGAGGGTTGTGCGACAACAGCCGTCCAAAGGCCGCAATATTTTCGTGGAGCTGCGCGGTGTTAGGTGGCGACTTTAAATCCGGCGGAAGGGCCATGGCGTGCGGGACGGTTTCCATGTGAATGTCTATGGGCAGGCCATGCTCCGCTGCTATATCGGCGAGCAGCAAAAAGAGCGGATGGTCCGGTGGCGCGTATTCATACCCAGTCGAGCCCACGAAGTGCTCCGCGGCCATCTCGCCGAAGCCCGAAACTCCGGCGCGAATCAACTCTTCCGCGCGCTCCCGGAATTTCTTCCGCACGTCCGGACCCGCCTTGCCCGTGCTTACCGCCTCCAGGATCATAGCGTTCAAGCTGCCGCCTCCGCCCAGTACGCGAATCTTATCGGGGAATTTCTTGGCTGCGGGCAGAATCACCTCCGCGTCGAACCGATTCGCATCGGTGAAGCTAAACGGCGGAATCTGGAGATAGATCTTCGCGGCATTCTCGCGCTCGGCTGCCCGCAGCACGGCCTGCACGGCGGCTTCCGGATGGTTCTCGTCGAAGTGGGTGTGCGTATCAATATAAGGGATAACCGCAGGCGCCGGTGCCGTGCCGATCTCATCTGGTCCCAACTGGGCTCCGAGTACCGGAACAATCAGCCACGCCATCAACTTGACAGCAGATATTCGCATAGCAATTCCGCCTTTCGGTCCGCTCATGCATTTAAGCTTAGTCGAGCTTCCCCAGCGTTCGGACAGCCGGTTGGACCCGTGTATCCTTGCAAGCAGAGGAGGTTTGTCCATGCAGATCGACCAGGAAAAGGTAATTGCAGCCTTAGGCGGCTCAACCGCCGTGGGAGGGATGGACTCCGAAGCCAAGGCAGAAGCACTTGAGGCGTACCTGTCGAATGAGCTGGACAATTCCGTGTTCGTGCGGCTCGGCGCGCCATCGAAGCCGATGACCGTAGGCGAGCTTAACGAGCAGATTGATAAGCGTCCGCTGCGCCGGGGCATAGGAACGCTGTTCTCGTCCGGCGGAACCAATCCGTTCGGCAATCGTTTGCCCAGCGAACCCGTGAACGTGCCCCGCTTAGAGCCGATGCCTGCGAGACCAACCCTGCTCGATTTCTTCAAGCTTCGCTTCGCTCCGGCGACGCACGTTCTGCAGAGCGCGGATAAGGCGCTTTCGGCCGGCCTTCCAGAAGATATCGTATTGGCCTGTCTGCTGCATGATGTTGCCCAAGTCTTAATGAAGGCGGACCATGGCTGGTGGGCCGCGCAGCTATTCGAGCCTTACGTTTCCGAGAAGGTCGCGTTCGCAATCCGATACCATCAGGCGCTGCGATTTTACCCGGATCCGTCGGTCGGCTACGAATATCCGCAGTTGTACAATCTCATCTTCGGAACCGACTACGTACCGCCGCCCCACATTGTAGCCGCGCACGAGTACTGCCGCAATCATGAGTGGTACATTGCGGCACGGCTGATTACGATCAACGACCTTTACTCATTCGACCCGAATCACATAGTGGATCCCGCAAAGTTCACGGATATCATCGGACGGCACTTCAAACAGCCGAAGGAAGGTCTGGGCAACGACAACAGTCCCACAGCCCATATGTGGCGAACGATTGCGGATCCTGACGCTCCGCTCTAAACCATTTCTTGATTTTGTGTCGACCAGTTTCGTACGGCTTGTAACAGTGCTTCAACGGAGTGCGCTCCCTGAGACGGTCTACGTTATCCCCGAAACTGGTCTAAACAACTGGCTTGACACCGTTTACGATTTGCGGAATCAACTCACCGGCAACATCGGTGAGCCGCATGTTCCGGCCGTTGAAGTAATAGGTCAGCCGCTTATGGTCCATGCCGAGCAAGTGAAGCAGAGTCGCATGCAAGTCGTGATTGGTGACCGGCTGCTCCGCTGCCTTGAAGCCCACATCGTCGCTGATGCCGATTTGCTGGCCACCCTGTATTCCCGCCCCGGTCATGAACACGGTCATCGCGCCCGGGTTGTGATCACGGCCGACTCCGCGCTGTGAAATCGGCATGCGCCCGAACTCGCTGTGCCAGAGCACCGCGGTTTCATCCAGTAATCCCCGGCTCTTCAGGTCCGTGATGAGTCCGCTGATCGGTTTGTCCACTTCCTTCGCGTGCAGCCGATGATTGGACACGATATTCGCGTGGGCGTCCCAAGTGTCTTCAATGCTGACGTACGCGCCGCTGATCACCTGGACGAAACGAACCCCGCGCTCGATCAGCCGGCGAGCGAGCAAGCATTGCCTTCCATAGGACGCCGTGATCGGGTCATCCAAGCCGTACAACTTCTTGGTCTCTTCGCTCTCCTTGGAGATGTCCACCGCCTCCGGCGCACAGGCCTGCATCCGGTAGGCGAGCTCATAGGAAGCGATCCGCGCTGAGAGTTCCGAGACGCCCGGATACTTCTCATCAAAGTTCGCGTTCAGTTTCGCCATCTGATCCAGGCGGGCACGCTCCCGATCCGGCGTCATGTAGCCGCTCGGCGCCGATAGGTCCAGAATAGGATCGCCCTTGGAGCGGAACACCGTGCCCTGATACGCCGCTGGTAAGAAACCCGATTGCCAATTGGGAGGGCCCGCATAAGGACCACCCCTTTGATCCAGCAGAACGACGAAGCCGGGCAGGTTCTGATTCGCGGTGCCCAGGCCATACGTGACCCAGGCGCCGACGCTTGGATATCCCATCTGGATGGACCCGGTGTTCCATTCGTAATGCGAGATCACATGGTCATTAGAAAGCCCCTGGCAGGAGTGGATGAAGGCGAGTTCGTCCACCATGGTTGCGATGTTGGGGAAAATCTCCGAGACCCAGGCTCCCGATTGGCCGTACTGTTTGAAGCTGAAGGGGCTCTGCATGAGAGGTCCGGGATAACCCTGCCGAACCTTGATCTCCCCTCGTCCTTCCATCGGCATCCGATCGTATTTATGCAGCGCCGGCTTGTATTGAAAGGTGTCAAGATGACTCACGCCGCCGCTCATGAAGAGCGAGATGACGGCCTTCGCGCGCGGTTGGAAATGCGGAGCCTTGGGTAGCAGGAGCGAATCGTTGACACCGGCGGAGCCTACGCAAGACGCGGGGGCAGGCGACGTGTCTGCCGCCAAGAGCCGGTCCTGGTTCAATAGATCGAGCAGGGCCAACCCGCCGATTCCCATGCCGGCTTCCATCCAGAATTTCCGCCGCGAAAGGAACTGCCGTTTGCATTCGTGATCGCTACTGCTATCGATGAAGTCGCTCACAGAAATTCCTCCCGCTATTGGATATATGCAAACTCGTTCAAGTTAAGTGTCACATGAGCCAGATCGGTGAGAGCGTCCAGAGCCGCCTTCTCCTCACTGCTTGCGCCGCGTTGTTTATTCAAGAACGCCACATTACTCTCCAGTTCCGTCCGCGTGGGCTCGCGGCTGAAGGCGATGCGATACATGGCCTTCACCTGCTCCTCCGGGTTGTTACCGGCTTGGTTCCAGACCCGCTGCGCGAAATGATCGGCCTGAATCAGCATGAACTCGTTGTTCAACATGGTGAGCGCCTGCGTGGGAACTGTGCTGACGGCCCGCCGCTCGCAAGTGGTGTTCAGGTCGGGCAAATCATAAACCTCAAACATCGGATACTTCAGTCCGCGTTTGACGTACGCGTAGACACTGCGTCTCCACGTGTCCGGTCCTTCCTTGGTAAGTTCCCAGGTGCCGCGAGGCTGGTCGGCGCGGACCGACAGAGGAATCGACGGGAAGAACGCGGGGCCGCCTGCCTGTAGATTTAGATCGCCGCTCGCGTCCAGAACCGTATCCCGGATGATCTCGGCTTCCATACGATGGACCGGGAACCTCCAGAGAAAAGCGTTGGTCGGATCCTTCTCCATGTCGGCGGACTGATAGAAAGCCGACGACATCTTGTAAGTTTCCGAGGTCATGATCAACCGCTGCATCTGCTTGATGCTCCAGCCTTGGCGGACGAACTCCGTAGCCAGCCAGTCGAGCAGTTCGGGATGGGATGGCAGCGCGCCCATTTTTCCGAAATTGCCGGGAGTGGCAACGATGCCGCGGCCGAAGTGCCAACCCCAAATCCGGTTAACCATCACGCGAGCAGTGAGCGGATTGTCTTTGGAAGCGATCGCTTCGGCGAGTGCCCGGCGGCGGCCACTGGTCACATAATCTGGCCGGTTCGGCGGATGTGTTGCTGGCGGCGGGGTTCCATTCACTAGCACAGAGAGAAAGCCGGGCTGAACTGGAAACGTACTTTCGTTGAATTTGAAGTCATCTCCGGCAGCGGCGAAGTACAGCGGCGGCACTTCATATTTCTGCCCCGGCTCCGGGACATAGCAGCACTTTATGTTGTACGTCGGCCGTCCCGTCCCGGGAATGGTCGAGTCGCCTAGACCATCGGGCGCGAGCCTATAGTCGCCGTCGCGGACTCCGTCGGCGGTCGGCAAAGGATCTGGCAGCCGTTCCTCAATCGCTTCGATCTTGGCCTGCAGCGCGTTCCACTTTGCCTCGTCCGCCGGGCTGAGTTTCAACCCGCGCGGCCCGTAGCCCTCGCTGCTGGTGACCCCGAATACCTGGTCGGCCTTCGCCAGAGCCTTGGATTTCGCAGTGGCGTTGAGATCCGCGACGATCATGTCCGGATTCGCATCTTCCGGACGGATCAGCACCTGCGCGACCAGCAGTTTTTGACCGGCCGTTCTCTTCTCCTCCGGCGTCTTGATGGCAAGTTGAATATCCTCAGGGTACTTTTTGAGAGCGTCCAGAATCTGCTGCTCCCGCTGCTTGTCCCGGTAAGGCTTTTCAATCCGGGCCATCTCCCGCTGCAGAGGAGTAATCTCTTTTTCCAGCTCTTTCTTGATTCGCTCGTACTGGTCGACCTGTTCCTTGGGAGCCAGCGGATAATCGTGATCGACATAGCCCCAGAACGCCGCGACCGAGCGGTAGTAATCCATCCGAGTGATCGGATCGAACTTGTGATCGTGACAGCGGGCGCAATTCACCGACAAACCCATAAAGCCCTGGAAGGTGGTGCGCACCATATCATCCATGTAGTCGTAACGGTAGGATGGATAATTCTTCTCCCGGAACCGCACGCGCGGGCCGATCCTATAGAACGTAGTCGCGGTCAGACGATCGAATGTGGGATGGTCGAGCTCATCGCCAGCTAACTGCTCGACAATGAACTGATCGTAGGGCTTGTCCTCATTGAACGCTTTGATCACGTAATCGCGATAACGCCAGCCATTCTCCACCGTGATATCGAATTCGAAGCCGGAACTGTCCGCGTAGCGAGCCACATCCAGCCAGTTGCGGCCCCACCGCTCGCCGTAATGATCCGAGGCGAGCAAACGGTCGATCAGGTTCTCATACGCCTTGGGCGACGGATCCTGGACGAATTTCTCGACCTCGGCTGGCGGCGGCAACAGACCGATCAGGTCGAGGTACGCGCGGCGGATCAAGGTTCTTCGATCGGCCTGAGGAGCTGGCTCGAGTCCCTTCTTGTTCAACATGTCTCGAACGAAGGCGTCGATCGGATTGCGGCTCCAGCGCGCATCGTTGACCTGAGGGGCCGGTTGACGAACGGGTTTCTGGAACGCCCACCATTGCCGATCCTCGGCTGTGAATTTCTTTTCCGTGTAGGTGGACGTTGGAGCCGGCTCGGGCGCTGGTGCTGCGCTTGAACTCCATGGCGCGCCTTGATCGATCCAGTCCTTTATCAAAGCGACTTCGGTGGGGTTCAGAGCCGGAACCGGAGGCATCGGCATGAGGGGCTGTTGCTGGCCCGTGATCCTCTTGAACAGTAAGCTTGCAGCGGCATCCCCCGGAACCAGGGCGGGCCCTTTCTCGCCGCCTTTTAATATTCCTTCGCGGGTCCGCAAATCGAGCTTCGACATCTGGATCGCTTCCCCGTGGCACTGGAAGCACCTTTGCAGGATCGGAAAGACTTCCTTTTCTTGCGGTTTCTGAGCACACAAAAAAAGAGGCGCAATGATCGATAGCGCGGCGACATTGCGGGCGCGAATGCC
Source organism: Bryobacteraceae bacterium (assembly GCA_050015435.1). Lineage (GTDB taxonomy): Bacteria > Acidobacteriota > Terriglobia > Bryobacterales > Bryobacteraceae > Palsa-187. The sequence goes on along the minus strand of JBEKBK010000108.1, from coordinate 8,783 downwards.
TTCCAGGATCATGAGCCACCACCCTTCCCGATGCTCGAAATCTATGCAAAGTGTATACGATTTGGGGGTGGAATCAAAGGCCCTGAGTAGAAAGCCAACACATAGTTGGCCACAGATGAACACCGATAAACACAGATGAAGAGGATTGGCTTATCTGTGTTCATCAGTGTTTATCTGTGGCCCAAGATTGTTTTGGTAGTGCTAACCTGACTTCCGAAGTGATCTCCGTCTTCGTTTTTCTCGTGCTCGCTTTCCTGCCGCTCGCAGGCGCGGACACCTGGGATGTCGGTTTGACCGAGAACGGAACGGTGATCGAGGCGGCTGTGGTATCGGGTCGCTCCGCGTCGCTCCCAACCGTGTTGCTGATCGGCGGCCTCGACGGAGCCGACGGCTCTGCCGGCATCGTTCGGCAGGAGCTCCGAGCCTTCGAAGCCATGCGGCCAGATCGTCGTCGCTTTCGTCTGCTGGCGATCCCGCTGGCAAATCCCGACCATGCCGAACTTTCGTTTCCTCCCGCAGGCATCGCCTACCGGGAGCATCCGGAATCGCACGCCCTCTGGCGCTGGATCGCAATTCAAGCGCCGGATCTTGTGCTCATCGCCGGGAATCAGGATTTCGGCTTGGCCGATGCCCTGTCTCAAAATGCAGTTGCGGGAGTCGGTCGCATCCCGGCGAGGAAGGGGAATCTGGAGTCTGTGAAAGAGATTCCTCGCTCTGAGGCGCACCGCGAGATCGAGCGGCGGCTCAACCGCACGCCCCGCCAGCTTGCCGAGGAATTGGCGCAATACTATGGTCACGATTTCGACCAGCCCGCGTATATTCAGGCAATCGCGCTGATCGGCCAGCTTCGGCTCGGACACCAGGATGATGTCAAGCGGTTGGTTGCGACATTCGTCGACGGGTCGAAGGACAGCCTGGCGAAAGCGACTTCACCCACGCTGGCCGGCCACTTGATATTCGCGGCGTTAGCGGATCGCACGCAAGACGAGCGATACGTGAGCCTGGTGCGAAAGACCGCGGACCTGGGCTTCACGGCATCGGGAGAAATGAAGGAATCGATGCCCCTGCACGATGAAATGAGCGATTCGGTGTTTATGGCGTGCCCGATCCTGGCGAGTGCGGGCAAGTTGACGCGAGAGACCAAGTATTTCGATATGGCGGCACGGCATTTTTCATTTATGCAGAAACTCTGTCTCCGAGCGGACGGCCTGTATCGTCATTCTCCGCTGACTGACGCAGCGTGGGGACGCGGCAATGCTTTCCCGGCGCTGGGTCTCGCTTGGACGCTCTCCAAATTCCCAGACCAACACCCCGAATTCAGTCGGATGGTGCGCGCGTTCCAAGACCACATGGCCGAACTCGCACGATTTCAAGATGCCAACGGCATGTGGCGGGAGGTCATCGATCAGCGAGGTTCGTATCCTGAATACTCGGCAACCGCCATGATTGCGACCGCGATGTTATTGGGAATCCAGCACGGCTGGCTTGACTCGGCCTCCTATCGGCCCCGAGTCGATCGCGCATGGCGCGCAATACTTGCACGGACGGGCGCGGAGGGACGATTGATGGATGTCTGCGAGTCGACTGGAAAGCAGAAGTCCCTGAAGGACTACCTTCATCGCGCGGCGATCTTAGGTAGCGACGCGCGCGGCGGGGCGATGGCCTTACTCCTCGCGACAAACTTGGCCGGCTTGCAATAACTAGACCAGTTTCGGGAATAACGTAGACCGTCTCAGGAAGCGCACTCCGTTGAAAGCACTGTTCCAAGCCGTCCGAAACTGGTCGACGCAAAATCAAGAAATGGTCTGGCGACGATTCAAGAATAGATCATGAATTCGAGAAGGTTACCGTCCGGATCGCGCACGTACACGCTTGAAGCCGCCTTCTTACGGCCGCCCTGGCGTCCAACCGGACCTTCAAAGATTTTGGCCCCCGCGCGGTCCAACATGGCCTTCAGCGAATCGGCGGTACCCTCCCACACAAAACACAGATCCCCGCAGGGCGGCTTCGCGGCGGGAGCGCGCAACGTAAACGTCCCACTCTGCCACAGGGCCGGACGGTGAAAGTTGATCATGTTGTCGCCGAAATAAACGGAGCAGAGGTTGGCGTTTTCACGCACTTCCCATCCGAGGCCGCGATAGAAAGCCAGCATCGCGTCAGTGTTCTGCATAGGAAGGGCGACATGATCGAAGCCGCGGACGCGTCCTGCCGGCTGTGCAAGCGTGCGGGAGCCCCCAGCCGCAGCACCGGCTGCGACTGCGGTACCGATAAATCTGCGGCGGGACGAGTCTCGTGCCATGGCGTACCTCGGTCGAGTATATACAGAAATTGGAGACGCGCCAACCTCCCGTGGAAGCGTGTTTCGGTATATACTAGCGGTCCAGGCATGTGAGGGAGGTGCGACATGCGGACTGCCAGGCTTCTGTACTTCGGCGTAGTGGCGGTGGGCATCGCCGGATATCTGTTCACGACCCGGACCAATCTAAACGCACAGAATACGCCGGTAAAAATTAAACCGGATGATATTGGGGGTGTGGTTTCCAGCAGCAAGGGGCCGGAAGCCGGCGCCTGGGTGATAGCGGAGACTACTGATCTGCCCACTCGCTATATCAAGGAAGTGGTCACCGACGATCGCGGACGCTACCTGATTCCCGATCTGCCCAAGGCCAAGTACACCGTCTGGGCGCGCGCCTACGGACTGGTGGACTCGCCCAAGATCCAGACCGAGCCCGGCAAACTGGTCGACCTGAAGCCGACCGTGGCGCCGGATGCGAAAACCGCCGCGCAATATTATCCAGCCAACTATTGGTATGCCCTGCTCAAGGTGCCCGAGAAGAACGAGTTTCCAGGCACCGGACCCGCCGGCAATGGCATCTCGCCGAACGTAAAGAACCAGGGCCAGTGGCTGCACCTGATCAAGACCGACAGTTGTGAGTCCTGCCACCAACTCGGCAATCTATATACGCGCACGATTCCTCCACAGTTGGGCGCCTTCGATTCGCCCGCCCAGGCGTGGACGCGCCGCGTGCAGTCCGGGCAAGCTGGCAACGCGATGATGGGCGGCTTAGGTCAGTTAGGTCCGCAGCGAGCCACGGCGGAGTTCGGTGATTGGACCAACCGGGTCGCGCACGGCGAGCTTCCAACATCAGCGCCTCCACGGCCGCAAGGCGTCGAACGGAATGTCGTGATTACCCAATGGGACTGGGCCGATCCGAAAGCGTATCTGCACGATGAAATCTCGACCGACAAGCGCAATCCAAATGTAAACGCCAACGGCCTGATCTACGGATCGCCGGAGGAAAGCCGCGACTATCTGCCGGTGCTCGATCCCGTGCACAACACGATCAGCCAGGTGAAGATTCCGTACCGCGATCCGAACACGCCTGGGCAACCGAAACCGTTGCAGTCGTCGCCAATATGGGGCGAAGAGGCGATCTGGGATAGCCACACCACGGTTCACAATCCGATGTTCGATCAGCGTGGGCGGCTATGGTATACGTCCCGAATCCGTCCGAACAGCAATCCCGCGTTCTGCAAGGCGGGGTCGAGCCTTATCTCGGCAAAGCTCACTCCGGTGGAGACCGCGGGCCGCGAGTTAGCCGTGTACGATCCGGCGACCAAACAGACCGCGATGGTCGACACCTGCTTCGGCACGCACCACCTGTTGTTCGCCGAGGACGCCAACAACACGCTGTGGACCAGCAGCGGTGGCGGCGGCGGAGTGGTGGGCTGGCTGAATACCAAGATGTGGGACCAGACGCACGACGAACAAAAGTCGCAGGGCTGGACTGCCCTGGTTCTGGACACCAACGGCAACGGCAAGCGGGACGCCTATGAGGATGCCAAGCAGGGAGTGGTCACTGCACCCAGCGGTGAAAGTTTGGGTATTTCGGCCGCTCTCAACGTGGCCATCGATCCGACCAAAGATACGCGCCTGAACGCCGCGTTCTATGGTCTCGCGATTGGCACGGACGGGACCGTCTGGGGCAGCGTGTTGGGCTTTCCGGGTGGGATCGTACGGCTGACTCCGGGATCGAACCCTCCGGAGACGGCTCTTGCGGAATATTACGAAGTGCCGTTTAACAATCCGAAAGCGCCGGTGCAGGGCTTTTCGCCGCGCGGGATGGATCTCGACCGCAACGGTGTCGCCTGGGTCGCGCTGGGAAGCGGACATCTGGCCAGTTTCGACCGCCGCAAGTGCAAAGGCCCGCTCAACGGGCCCAAGGCAACCGGGCAGCATTGTCCGGAAGGCTGGACGCTGTATCCGACTCCGGGACCGAACTTCAAGAACGTGAAAGACTCGGGCAGCGCGGACTCGCATTATTACGACTGGGTGGATCAGTTCGATACTTTGGGATTGGGCAAGAACACTCCCATCGCCACGGGTAACTCATCCGATTCACTGCTCGCGCTGGTGAACGGAAAATTCGTGGTCCTGCGCGTGCCGTATCCGCTCGGCTTTTTTGCGAAAGGGATGGACGGCCGCATCGACGATCCGAAGGCCGGCTGGAAAGGGAAGGGAGTCTGGACTACGTGGGGCACGCGGACACCGTTCCACAGTGAGACCGGAAAGGGAACGTACCCGAAGGTGGTCCACTTCCAGATTCGACCCGATCCGCTAGCGAATTAGGACTTCTCACTGGACCGTCTCTTTGCCAGAATCTGGGATCATCTCTGGGTGAAAGAACCAGTGGATGGGAACCTTGTATTTTGATTAAAAACGGAAGAGCATTCTCCTCTCAATTCGCAAGGGCAATACGACTGTTTGTATCGCAACACCCTCTTTGGCGAGAGTAAAGTGATTTCCGTTCTGAGATACGTCAACGCCGCCCGCTCTTAGCGCCCTAACGACGATGTCCCGATGAACGGATACATCATTCACATGCCGCGCCTTGCGCAGCGGCTGCAACCAGGTAGTTGATGCCCTCGTACGGGAGTGCGCTATGTTCTATCGTGTGCTCGGAGATGTGCCAATAGCTATTGTGAAGAGCTGTCTTCTCTGGGACAAGTTCCTGCCATACAGCGGCTGGGGCCGGTTGGAGGAGACCCTTTATGTTCCCGTAGATTTTTAAGTGCTGCTCAATCGTGGCCTCCAGGCCAACCTCGAAGTTCTTTTTCACTTCAGCCACTGTAGCACCCTGGGCAGCGTAGTCTATCTCAAGCCCTTGGGCGAAAAAAGCCGAGCCATCTGGAACGATGACAACCCTAATGTTTCCAAACCCTACAAGATGATGGACCCCGTCTTTATCGTGTGCGTGTAAGGCCAAGGCGGAAGTGGATTTCTTGCGCGATTTTTTATGTGCTGCTGCTTTCATGGTACTCATCGGACTGCCCCACAACTTTTTCTTTTTGGGTGTGGCTCCAGATACTTTTTCAACCCAGACTTCTCCATCTCCTATCGGCTTCCGCTTTTGGAACCGATACAAATCATGCGCGCAAATTTTACAAAGCGTTCGGACGGGCTAGAATCTGGGTCCAACCCCGGTACGCCCGTGATCGCGCGGGGACATTCAGCGCACGTCGCGGCGCGGACCACTGCGTTCACTTTTCAAACTTGGTAATGCGATCATAAGACACCACCAAACCGCTCTCTCTAGGGCAAACTCTTGGCAGAGCGACCCTCAGTCTAATGGACGCCATCAACCATGCCACGCGTACGCACGCATCAGTCGACAACACCATGCTACCACAAAGGTATGTATTTGTACCAACAAACCTTCGGTACTGTCAAGATCAAAGGCGCAACGTATTGCAAAGTTTAGCATTTCGCCTGCCGATAAGGCAGCCTACCGGTACCGAAAGTACTATCGTAGACGTGTGAGTCAAGGAATTTTTGCCCTAAGGCGTTCGTACCGGTATTTCAACAGGGCCGGCTTCCAGCACCTTGCTCCAGATCCGCCGCCCAACCTTGTCGGCTTCGGCGATGATGCTGTTCTCGTCAACCGTCAGGACTTTACGGTTGCGCATGATGAACTGGCCGTCGACCATGACCGACTCGATATCGGATGGTTGACCATTGTGGATCCACGCGGACACGATGCGCATCGCCGGCACCAGGTGGGCCCGTTGGGTGTCCAGCACAATGAGGTCTGCCTTCTTCCCAACTTCGAGCGAGCCGACCAAGTTCTGGCGCACCGCTCGCGCACCCCCTTTGGTTGCGTCTTCGAGCATGTCTTCCGGCTGGGGACGGACGCCGGGGAACGGGTCATTGCGCCGGATTCGTTCCGTTAGCAGGGCGACCCGCATCACCTCCAGCATGTCGCTGGTGTTGTTATCGGTGCCATTCGCGATGGGGCAGCCCGCCGCTCGCAGGGCGGGGATGGGTGGGATGACCCCTCGGTTTGCGGCCATGGCAGCCTGGTGCGAAATGATAGTGCTTGAGCGGCCAAGCAAAGCAATCTCGGGATCGTCTACGTACCGGCAATGCGCTGCGAACAGCCGGGGGCCGAGGAAGTCGGCCTGCTGCAGAAACGCCGTCGGACGAACACCATGGTGTTTCAGCATGAAGTCGACCTCGGCGTGGCTCTGGTTCAGGTGGATCGTGTATCCGAGATCGTGTTTCTCGGCGAAGTCGCGGATGGCGTGCATCAGCTCGGGCGATACATCCTCGGCAAGCGAGGCTGCCGGAAAAACGCTGATACGTCCCTGTTTCGCACCGTGCCAGGCGGTAAACAAATCATTGATGCGCTGCATGCCCTCGTCTCGCAGCTTGGGTGAGAACCTGGGGGCTGGATCCCTGGCGAGCTTCTCCGGGGACACCGGGCCCGAACCATTCTCGCGATCGCGGATAGACTCCGCGAACACGCAGCGCAGGCCTGTCTGCGCCAACGCCGCCGCGGACCTGCCAATGCCTCCGGCATTCTGCACCACTGTCGTGGTGCCGGACCGTATGCATTCCAAAGCGCCGACAGTGATCATCAGCGTGCCTTCCTCCCTGGAAAGGAGACTGGCCGGCTGGATGGCCAGGCGCGCACTATTGGGGAATCCGAAGTCCTCGTTGAAACCGCGAGCGAGAGTAGCCTCAAGATGGGCGTGACAGTTGATGAGGCCGGGAAGTAGGGCCTTTCCCCGTCCGTCGTAGACCTCGGCGCGGGGATATGTCTTGAGGATAGCGTCGGTGGGGCCGATCGCCGCGATCTGGTCGCCCTCCACCGCGAGTGCCACGTCGTCATGAACGGCCTCGACGGTCGCCACGGTGGTATGCGAGAAGACGACGGTCGAACTCGGCGCCCCCTGAGCCTGGAGGGCTTGGTCGAAGAGGAGGGCTCCCGCGCCCGCACCGGCAAGCAGTTGGCGGCGGTTGAGGTTGAGATGCGTACGCATTAGTTTCTCCAACTTGCTATTCCAAAGGAGCCTTCACGGCTGAAACCTCAGCGTACATGGCCTTCAAAGCCTGACCAACAGGGGCCGCGTGCTTCGTTGGTACCCAACAGGATAGAACCTTTTGCGGCGCGATGCACGGCCGGTTGGACGGCTCATGCAAGCTGACCAACGAGTAGTGACTTCGCTGTCTCCAGCGCCGAAACCGCCGCCTCTTTCGTAACCGCGGGAAAATCGCACAAGAACTGATCGAGCGTTCTGCCGCTCTCCAGATATTCGACCAGGGCTGGGAAGGCAACGCCGGTCCCCCGAAACACCGGTACACCGCTGGGGCTCTTTTCCAAGATCCCAGTCGACACCGATAGCCTCTTGCGTCGGACATAGGCGCACACCGCACCAATCAGAAGCCCGAGCATCAAACCGATCGCCGTAATCCTTGACGGCCTCGGTGAAACTGGATTCGCGGGCAGCGTCGCGGGGTCGAGCACTTGGAGCGTTGTCGGCCACTTCGCCCGGGGAGCGCGTATGTTTTCGGTCATATACCTGCTCACCAGGCCATCTGCCACACGCTGGGCGATATAACGGTCTTCATAGGAGAACCGGATGACCAACCCTGCAATCCGGCCGCTGACCGCGCTGGTGACGGGCTGAATCTGAGCGTTGCTGCGCATCAGCGCAATCACGTTTTCCATCGGCATCCGGCTCCGTTCCGCCGCGTACAACCCGAGGTTATTAATGATTGTCGTTAGAACCGGGCCGCTCAGAATGCGCTGAGACATCGCATTCATACGATCCGCTACTTCCTGATCGATCTCTGCGCGAAACATGGGCGGCGCGGGCACGGATTCGACATTCACCACCACTTGCGATTCATACTTGATCGGAATCGCAAAGGAAACGCCAAAGGCCAAAAGCGCTCCCAGCATCCCGCCGACCGCCACGATTCTGGCCGAACTCCAACTGGTCATCTGCATCTTAAGAGCTCCCTTCGCCACGTCGAGTGCTGTTCGCAGATCTAGTTTGACGTCATCCAGCAGCGCCATGAATTCGAATCCATAGCGTTGGCGCCACCGCTTGGGATAGAGCCGCACGGCGAACCGGATGAGGCGCTTCATGTGTGCCTCAGTCTCCGCAAGCCCGTCTTCACCACTTTGTCGAGCTGCTCCAATTGCTCACGGAGATAGTCTCGCCCCGCGCCGGTCAGTGTGTAAGGTTGGCGGCGGTCCGAGGAAGGAACGGCGCGAATCCACCCGCGTTCTTCCAGCCGCGTGATCGCGCCATATAGTGTGCCGGGCCCCAGACGGACATCGGCGAAGCGCTCAATGTCCTCCATAATGGAGTAGCCGTGCTTATCGCCGCCAAGGAGACTTGAAAGTACGATCAGAGTTGGATCAGTCATTACTACGTTTCACGTAGTATCGTACTGCGTAGTAGCGATCCTGTCAAGAGTTCGTTTGTGCCCG
>JBEKBK010000107.1:0-31782 GCA_050015435.1 Bryobacteraceae bacterium | reverse complement strand
AACCAGCTTCTGATTTCCCTTCAATTTAATAGGCTTGAAATGCAAGGCGCTGTATCGCCACTTTCCGCCCGGTTGGATCGCGAACTGAAACCTGAAAAACGGAATCGTCGCGGGTTTGTTGACCGGGGAACAGAATATTCGTTGCCGCCGCCCGCTCCGACAGAGCCTGGGGGATTATTCTTGTTTTCGGCTACCCGCGGAGCATCTGCTGTAGTGCCGGCCGGATTCCAATCGAAATGGATTACGCTTGCGCAATGAAAAGGGCGGCGCTGGGTATTATTGCAATCGCGCTCATGAACGCGCAGCCGTCGCAAGATCCCGCTGACCTATTGGAGCAGATGCGCGACAAAGTGGTCGCCAGGTTGCCCACGGCCGGGTATGCCTGTGTCGCAACGATCAATCGCAGCTATTTCAGCCGCCCGAGGCCGCCGGTAACACAGCGATCCTGCGAGCAGATCGCCGGAGACCGGAAAAGGAATCGGGACAAGGTACAGCTCGACAAGACCGATCGGCTGCGGCTCAAGGTGGTCATGACGAGCGGCCGTGAAATCTATTCCTGGGCCTGGCCCGGTGCGTACTCGCGCAGCGTGAACGATATCCTGCAGTCTGGGCCTATCGGCACCGGCGCTTTGGGCAGTCATCTCCACGAAATATTTGGCAATCCGCTGGTCCGTTTTCGACTTCTCGATGAGAACGAAAAGAACTTGAGCTTCGGTTTTCGCGTGCCTGTCGAGGCGAGCACCTATCTGATCTGGGCGCGTTCACAATGGCGCGCGGCAGGTTATGTCGGATCTTTGGAAATCGACCTGGCGGCGCCCGAACTGAAGCAGCTGACGATCGAGTCCGACGAGTTGCCGCCTGAGACCACGATGTGCGAGGCCAGTACGACCCTCGATTATCCGTCGGGCGGCGCAGGAGTGCTCCTGCCGAGCAAGGCCCGCACCCGTTACTTAATCCGCGACACCACGGAGACCGAATGGGACACGGCATTTTCGGATTGCCGCGACTCGACGTCCGAAAAGGTTCAGGAGGGGCCGCGCCGTACGCTGTTCCCGCCGACTTGGGCTGTCCCGTTTAAGCTGGCTCTTACTGCACCTATCGAGACGTCAACGGCCGCCGCTGGGGATGTGATTAAGGCAAGACTCGCGGAACCGATGCTGGGGCCGTCGCGTGAGGTTTTGGCGCCAGCAGGTGCAATCTTTACCGGCCGGATCATGCGTCTAGAGCATCACCTGGACCGGAAGGGCCTCCCGATCGCCTACATGGACAAAGCTGCCCTGACAGGGCGGCGCTTCTTCCTGATTTGGGTGGATTTCGACGCCATCGAGGTGAATGGCGTCGTTTCATCAATCCGTGCGCGATTGACGTGCGATCATCCGGGGCCCCGGTGTTTCACTGCCAATATGAGCGACCAAATATGGGATCGTGCTTTCATCTTCCCCACCGACGACCCCAATTTCATAGTTCCCGCGGGATACGAATCGTCATGGCTGACCGGTTTCGCGCTTCCGAAAGAGTAGGACCGCGCTAGTTCGCCGGGATGGTAACGGATCCGATCCCATGAAGCCCGCGGTCGAACACGATCACCCGCATCTTTAGGACCTTGTCATTCCAGGAAGCATCCCGCGTCACGACAATTCCATCCTTTGATGCCTTGTTGAGCGCCGCTGGAGTAAGGTTGATGTCCACATGGACGAGCATTGGCGGTGCCTCGAAACCGTCGCTGTAGGGTGCAAGTAACACCGTGAGATGAACCTGGTAATTGCTTCTAGTCGGCTCGATGAATACATCGGCCGGATCGATATGAATCGTGAAGTGGGCGCTACCGGGGCTGCGCGAAACGCCGACTCGCAGTCCGATTTCGGCAGCATCGATAGAGCTGCGAAGCTGGTCGTCAAATGCGGTATTCTCCAGCACGTCGGCGTCGAGTTGCCCAGCCTGAGCGGCGTCGCCTGCACGGCTAAGAAGACGGACACGGATGCCTTTACGCGCGGAATCGATGCGGATCTTGGGCTCTTTGCCGTTCTCCGGGGTTGACGAATAATACGCGACTGTGTAGCTGCTGCGCGCATCAGCGATGGCATCGGCGAATGCTGGCTCGACTTCATTGGCCGGGTACCAAACGCCGCCCGTTGCCGCGGAAAGACTCCGTAGAATGACGAAATTCGGATCAGACAAGAATGCTCCCGCACTAGCCGACTGGTCCACCGTAAAGACCGCGATCTCGCTGTCAAAGGCAGCTGCGCTCCAACCCCGCACCTCCGACGGGATATCATCGACTGCCGGCGCCCAATAGTTCGCACCAGTCACCCAGATCAGATTCTTTCGGCCCGGCAGCGAACCCATTTGGGAAAAAAGTGCGTCCAGGAGCTGAAGCGTCTTATTCGCGCGATTAATGCCGTTGACTCGGTTGTCTCCGTCCCGTAAGCCATTCAGCTTTCGAACAGCATTGTCGAATCTGGTGCGAAGCTCAGCAGCCGTCGGGTCGCGTACCGGCTGCGAATCCGGTTCGGCGGAGGGTAGTGGCTGTACCGGAAATAGTTCGCCGATATTGGTTAGAACATAGATATAAACGCGATCCACTGACGCCATTCGCTGCAAGACAGCGCTGATCCCATTCGATGCGGCTGCCGCCGCTCTTAAGTCGTCATTCAGGCGGTCCAATAGAATGACGGTGGGAGTGGGTTCACGGTGGTTAGCGAACTCACCGGGCGCGGGCGATGCGCTGGAGCGCTGGCTGCCCGTGAAACGGAAGAAAACGATCGGCCTGGGTTTTCCGTCCTCGCGAACCTGAAGATCGGCGGGCCGAAGGTCGGTGACCGGCATACCTTGCGCATTGCTGGCCCCCACGCTGAGCGTCACCACCCTTTGCGGCGGGTTGGAGGCGATGTTGGATTGGGCAAACGCTTGCCAGGCGCCTGCGAAAACGATCGGAATGAGACGCAGGAAGATCATAACCCTCCGCTTAAGGATTCTGCCTGGGGGCTGCCTCTGGTGCCGCAGTGATCCAACTGGAATCGAGCTGTGGCAAGCGTAGCCTTGGTTGCTTGAAAACGAAAATACCCATACCAGGGGCCGCCCTGAGCGGCCCTGATTTACGGATGGCCCCGAATGGAACGCGCGCGCTGCCCCGCTCAATCCAATTGAACTGCACACCGAGTTCGTAGGAGTCGCTGGTGGACGAAAAGCGCAACAAGCGCCCGTGAATTCGCGCGCCTGGAGCCACCAGAACGACGCCGTCCGGATCCTTGATGGGCGAACGCAAGACTGCCTCGACCGGATCCCCGGCTGCCGCAGTATTCGAGTCGATCGGCGTCACGATCCGGCAATCGAACGGCACTCCCGCCGGGATCGGCGCCAGCCAATCCGGCGCGGATGCCTGCAGCGAGACTGCCGGAGGGGAACCTGCGTCATCGAATCGCAATACCGATTCCGCTTCGTACTCGCGGCAACTCTCAAAAGAATCCACGTTGACTAATTCGGACCCGTCTTGGGCGATCGTCACCAAGCGGGCCTCCCGGGGGATGAGAGCGTCGCTCCCGGCGATTTGGACTCGACCATACCGAATTTGGTGAATCGACTGACAGTATCCAGTTTCCGGTGGAAGCTCCGATGTGCGCCGCGTAACCTGCACAACGTCGCCCGTGTTGGGGTCAATCAACACGGAGCCGCTGTAAGGTGGGGTGAACTCGGAGGAACCAATCTTGAGCACCCATTGGCTTAGTTCCCGCGGCGTGTCGAATCCGTACTCCAACAGCCGTCGTCCACCCTCTGTTCGCTCACCTAGCAACCGCATCCCGGCATGTTCCACGAAGGTAGCGGCCAGGATCGGTCCGAACTCCCCTCCGGCGGTCTGGCCGTAACCGACCAAGTCGTGAACGTTGCCTTCCTGGAACGTGGAGGCTCCCACCCAGGAATAGATTTCATTCTCATCGGCGATCGCCACTTCCAGGCGCAACCGGTTCCACGATGTCACGGGCAAGCTTCGCTTTCGCGCGTCGCGCTGGCGGATGATTTCGCCGCAAGTCGGCTGCAGCGCAAACCTTCGCGAACTCTGGCGGTACATGTTTTGCCGGGTCACGGTCTCAACGCACGTGTAATTCGGTATGCGAGCGAGATCGGCGAGAACGCGCTGGCGGACGTCTTTGAAGAGATCAGAGGGATCGGCCCGGCTTTGCGCCGTGATCGCCATCGCAGTTGCCGCAAACACGATTGCGAACGCGAGGGCGACTCTCATTTACATCAACAATATACCTGAACGCAGAGACAGGGCGATCACGTTTCCGGGCCCTGAACTTCCCGTAGCCGCCGCTCGAGAAATCGGCGCTCGCTGTCGTTGCTGACCAGTGTGAGCGCACGCTCATAGGCCTTCGTCGCTTCCGCCGACGATCCCATACGCCGCAGCAGATCGGCACGCGCAGAGTGGAGCAGATGATAGTTGTCCAGATCGCCCGCGGCGGCGAGCTCATCAATCAACGCTAATCCGGACGGAAGGCCTTGAACCATCGCGACCGCAACCGCGCGGTTCAGAGACACGATCGGAGAGGGCTGGAGCCGCTCCAGCAGGTCGTACAAGCTTAGGATCTGCGGCCAGTCCGTATCTTCCGGCCACGCCGCCTGACAATGCAGAGCGGCGACCGCCGCCTGCACCGTGTAGGGGCCCGGCCCGCCGCGAAATGCCTCTTCGACCAGCGGAAGCGCCTCGGCGATCTGTCGCCGATCCCAGCGGCTGCGATCCTGCTCCTCGAGTACCACCAGATCGCCAGCCTGATCCAGACGGGCGTCGCGCCGGGAATCATGGAGAAGGATCAGGGCCAACAGCCCGGTTACTTCCGGCGGCGGAGCTGGCATCATCAAGTCTCGGACCAAATGCGCCAGACGGATGGCCTCGACGCACAGGTCCGCTCTGACTAGCGGTCCACCCCGAGTGGCCGCATAACCTTCATTGAAGATAAGATAAATCGCCGTCAGCACGGCATCCAGGCGCTCGGGCATGTCGTTCGTGCCGGGCACGGTATACGGAATGCCCGCGTCCCGAATCTTGCGTTTCGCCCGCACCAGGCGCTGGGCCATGGTCGCGGTGGGCACGAGAAAGGCGCGGGCGATCTCGTCCGTTTCGAGGCCGCCCAGCGTGCGCAAGGTCAGCGCGACCTGGGCCTCCACCGCCAGCGCCGGATGGCAGCAGGTGAAGATAAGCCGAAGCCGATCATCGGGGATTTCGGACGCGGCCCATGCGCTTTCGTAATCCGGCGTCTCCACCGCTTGGCCGGACTCGGTGGCGTATTGGTTCATCTTTTCGCTGGAACGCGTCCGGTGGCGGATCAGGTCAATGGCTTTGTGCCGCGCCGTCTGGATGATCCATGCGCGGGGAAATTCAGGGACTCCCGCTGCCCGCCATTGGTTCACGCCGGCTGCAAACGCCTCCTGCAGCGCCTCTTCCGCTATCCCAAAGTCACCCACCAGCCGAATCAGGGTCGCCAAAATCCGGCCCCAATCCGAACGATACAATTCCTCGACAGCCTGATCGGCTTCCCCGTACCCTCGCTCATTCATATGCCCGATGGTAAATAATTCTCTAGAGGGGTGTCGATTCGAGCACCCGCCGTTCGACTAAGGGGGTAGAGGCAACAACGAATGCAGTACATGCTGCTGATTTACTTCAAGGAAGAGGTCATCGACGAGGCCGATCGCGAGGAGTGCTACAAGGAATCCCTTCAGCTCACTCACGAACTCAGTGCAAAGGGGCAATTTTTGGCTTCTGCGCCGCCCCATCCGGTTTCCACGGCGACCAGCGTTCGGATACGGGAGGGCAAGAGGTTGGTGACCGATGGTCCGTTCGCGGAAACCCGAGAGCAGCTTGGCGGTTATTATCTGATTGATGCCAAGGATCTCGACGAGGCGATCGACATCGCCGCGAGGATTCCAGGGGCGCATTATGGGACGGTGGAAGTTCGGCCTGTAATCGAACTCGCGGGGATGCCGGTATCGAATTTAGTAATGGAGGAACATAAATGAGCGGAGTACGGGTATTGGTAGGGACGCACAAAGGGGCGTTCATTCTCACTTCGGATGCGAAACGCGAGCAATGGGATGTCAGTGGCCCGCACTTCGCGGGCTGGGAGATTTACCACCTCAAAGGATCGCCCGCCGACCCGGATCGTTTGTATGCGTCGCAGTCGACCGGCTGGTTCGGGCAGTTGATCCAGCGATCGAACGATGGCGGCAAGACGTGGGCCCCGGTGGACAACAAGTTCGTGTACAACGGCGTGGCCGGCACGCACCAGTGGTACGACGGTACGCCGCATCCCTGGGAGTTCAAGCGCGTCTGGCATCTGGAGCCCTCGCTTAGCGATCCGGACACGGTCTACGCTGGCGTTGAAGATGCGGCCATTTTTCGTTCCACCGACGGCGGGCAGAGCTGGCGGGAGCTCCCCGGATTGCGCGAGCACGGCACGGGTCCGCGCTGGCAGCCAGGGGCGGGCGGAATGTGCCTCCACACGATTCTCTTAGATCCAAGTGACTCGAAGCGCATCTTCATCGCGATCTCAGCCGCGGGCGCGTTCCGCAGCGATGACGCCGGCGAAACATGGCGGCCGATCAACCGTGGGCTGCACTCGACCACTATCCCCGAGCCGACGGCAGAAGTCGGCCATTGTGTTCACCGCATCGCCATGCATCGCTCACGTCCGGGCGTCCTGTTCATGCAGAAACATTGGGACGTGATGCGCAGCGACGATGCCGGCGATTCATGGCGAGAGGTCAGCGGGAATCTGCCGACCGACTTCGGTTTCGTGATCGATGTCCACGCGCACGAGCCGGAAACGATTTACGTGGTTCCCATCAAGAGCGACTCGGAGCATTTCCCGCCCGAGGGAAAGCTGCGCGTCTATCGCAGCCGCAGCGGAGGAAATGAGTGGGAGCCTCTTACCGCAGGCCTTCCGCAAAGCGACTGTTACGTGAACGTGCTGCGCGATGCGATGGCCGTCGATTCGCTCGATTCGTGCGGTGTATATTTCGGCACGACAGGCGGGCAAGTGTATGCGTCGGCCGATGCCGGAGACAATTGGGCTCCTATTGTCAGGGACCTTCCCGCCGTTCTTTCCGTGGAGGTCCAGACCCTTAAATGATTAGAGTAGTGCTTCCGGCTCATCTGCGGAACCTGGCGCATGTCAACGGCGAGGTGAAGCTGGACGTAAGCGGGACGGGAACGGTCCGCTCGGTCCTCGACGCGCTGGAAGCAAGTTACCCGATGCTGCGCGGAACCATCCGCGACCAAGTCACGCAACAGCGCCGGCCGTTCATAAGATTTTTCGCGTGCGAGGAGGATCTGTCTCACGATCCGCCTGATAATCCGCTGCCGGATGCTGTTACGACAGCGGCCGAACCTTTACTGATCGTCGGCGCAATCGCTGGCGGCGCAATCTAACCACAGGAGATTAATCGATGCAATTGAATTCTTACCTGGCCTTCAATGGTCAATGTGAAGAGGCGTTTCGATTTTACGAGCAGGCGCTGGGCGGCAAGATCGGCGCGATGATCCCTCACGAGGGTACGCCCGCGGAGCAAGGCGTGCCACTCGAATGGAGGAAGAAAATCATGCATGCCCGTCTGGATGTGAACGGCGCCGTATTAATGGGTGGGGACGCTCCCCCGGATCACTACCATAAGCCAAAGGGGTTCAGCGTTTCTCTACAGGTCAAAGATCCTGCTGAAGCGGAGCGGTTTTTCAAGGCGCTGGGCGAAAACGGGACGGTGCAGATGCCGATCCAACAGACCTTCTTTTCGCCTCGTTTTGGCATGCTGATTGATCAATTCGGCATCCCGTGGATGATCAACTGCGAACCAGCCTGACGCGCTATTGAATGGTCATCAACGGCAAAAGGCGCTGAGCGTTCTCGGGCTGCCGCAGCTTATGCAGCGCCTTGAGCTCGATCTGGCGAATCCGCTCGCGCGTTAGTCCGAAGCTGCTCGCGATCTCCGCCAGCGTATGGTCGTGATCGTAGCCGATGCCGAAACGCATCCGGATCACCTTCTCCTCGCTAGGCGAGAGCGTCTTGAGAACGCCGGCCGTCCCGTTCCGGAGATCGCCCTCGGAAATCGGGTCGATCAGCGACACCAGGGAATGATCCTCGATCAGGTCGCCGAGCACGGATTCGCCATCGCGGCCGACCGGCAGGTCAAGCGAAACCGGATCGCGCGAGATCGCCCTCAATTCCTGGACTTTCTCCGCATTTGTCTCCATCCGCTGAGCGATCTCCTCGTTTCTCGGAGTGCGGCCCAATTCCTTCTCCAGTTCCCGTGAGACCCGCAGGTACTTGTTCAAGGTCTCATTCATGTGGACCGGAATCCGGATGGTGCGGGATTGGTCGGCAATCGCGCGGGAAACCGCTTGCCGGATCCACCACACCGCGTAGGTTGAAAATTTGTAACCCAGGCGATAATCGAACTTCTCCGTAGCGCGGATCAGGCCGATATTGCCTTCCTGGATCAAGTCGAGCAGATGCAGTCCCCGGTTGACATACTTTTTCGCCACGGAAACCACCAGCCGGAGATTCGCCTCCACCAGCGCGGACTTGGCGGCTTTGGCTTCCGTTTCGCCCTTCCGCGCGGCATTCAGCCAGCGGCGCATCTGGGCGATGCTCGCCCCGGCCGCAGCCTCACGCTCGCGCAGCCTTTCCGTCAACTGGCCCTTTAATTCCTTGGTGACCGCCGCACGGCTCCCGCTCAAGTCCTTCAACTCGCGATCAAGCTGGCTGATCTCCTCAGCCGCCGTCTCCAAGAGCCTTTGAAACCGCTTCCAGTCAGCCGGCGGAAACGGGATCGCTCGCACTTCCTGGGAACATCGCACCTGTTGCCGCACGATCTTGCCGCCTAGCTTGGCGCGCACGTTCACGTATTTATTCGGTGTGGCGGCCAGTTTCTGCTCCAGATTCAGGAGTTCCTTTGCCGCCTTAGCCAGCTTTGATTGACGCCGGCCCCCTTCCGCTTCCAGCTCACCAAGGATGCTTCGCCAAACCAACGGGGACCGGGAAATCGCCTTCCGCATCCGCAAATTTCCCCGCTCCATCTGACGGGCCAGAGCGATCTCGCCTTCCTTCTTGAGCAACGACACCGAGCCCATTTCCTTCAGGTACACACGCACGGGATCGTCCCCGGGAGCAGGTTCCTGGGCCCAGCCCTCCGCGCGCTCTTCCAGGTCTACCTCCGCCTCGATGAATTCCGGCGACTCCTCCAACGCGATTTCGAGCGATCCTACCGGATCGGCCATCTCTTCGGTATGTTCTTTGAATCGTTCCATATAGGCTCCTCCGCGCGCACTCTCCCGACTGCCAAATCCAGTTGAGCTGCTTGTGGGATGGTTGGCTATGTCCGCTGCCGGGGACAAAGCTTGCTAACTCTTTGATGCCAAATGGGCCCCAAAGGTTGCACGGAGAACTGAAGATTCACTTGGCGGTCTTCAGGAATGTGCCCCGATCGAGCTCCTCAAACGCCTGGCGGAGCTGTTGCTGGGTATTCATCACGATCGGACCATACCACGCCACCGGCTCTCCCAGGGGTTTCCCGGAAACCAGCAGGAAGCGGATGCCATCCTCCCCGGCCTGCACCTCGACCTCATCGCCCCGGTCGAACACGATCAGCGCGCGATTCTCTGCATCCGCGGGAGGAGCGGTGTCCAACCACCCGACTCCTTCCGTCGGCACCGCGAGCGGACCGGAAGCATTGCAAAACTTCCCTGCGCCGCCGAATACGTAGGCGAAGGCGTGACGCGTGGTCTCTACGGGCAGCTTCTTCCTGCGGCCCGGCGGGACCGATACATCCAGATAGATCGGATCAGCCGCGATCCCATCCACCGGCCCTTTCTTGCCCCAAAAAGTTCCGCAAACCACCCGCACGTGAGTACCGTCATCGTCCTTGATCTCAGGAATGTCGGGGGCCTTCACGTCCTGATAACGTGGCGGCGTCATTTTGAGGTCCGAGGGAAGGTTCGCCCACAACTGGAACCCATGCATCCGGCCGGTTGGGTCGCCCTTGGGCATCTCCTGGTGGATGATGCCGCTTCCCGCCGTCATCCACTGCACATCCCCAGGAGCAATGGTTCCGCGGTTGCCCATGCTGTCGCCGTGGTCCACGGTTCCGGCCAGGACGTAGGTGACGGTTTCAATTCCGCGATGCGGATGCCACGGAAAGCCAGCCAGATAATCCTCGGGAACATCGTTCCGGAAGTCGTCGAGGAGCAGGAAGGGATCGAACTCGGACGTGTTGCCGAATCCGAAAGCGCGCCGCAGATGCACCCCCGCGCCTTCAAGGGTCGGCTTGGATTTGGCGAGTCGCTTTACGGGTCGAATGGACAAGGCAGCCTCCGGTTTCCCTCACGATTTTCCCACAGCTATTTTCCACTGGCCGGAGCGCGGCGGCGCAGTTCGTCGAAGAAGTTCTCCAGGAAAGTCTCATGTACGTTCCCCTTCTCTTCCGTCGGTGTCTTCATCTCGGGGACGATTGCAAAGCGCTTGCCGTCCGGCGCCAGGTCGTAGTTCAGACCTCCGCCGATATCATGAAGTCGCTGATCCGACCACACGCGCGGCTTGCCAGGGACAAAAGATTCGTTCTTCAATTCATAGTCCGTGACCATAATGCGGTCGTCCAAGTTCTCGAAGAATAGTTCTCGACCGTTCGGCAACCAGACCGGTAGCTGTCCACCGGCGCTGGAGATTTGCCATTTGCCTCCCGGGCCCGGAAAGGGCCGCACGTAAACCTCGGTCTCGCCCGACTCATCGGATTGGTATGCGATCCAGTGGCCGTCCGGTGAGACGGCTGGAAAGCGCTCATTGGAGGGCGTCCGCAAGAAAAGCTCTGGCTTTCCCGGCTTGGGATGATCTGGGTCACTAACGTCGAGCGGAAGGGTCCAAAGATCAAAACCGGTATCGGAGTCCAGCTCGAAGTACGCAAGCCGATCCCCATCGGGAAAGAACGAATAGGGATTCATGAGGCTCCTGCCGTTTAGCAAGTGCTGGGTCTCCCCGGCCCCATCGGCGCGAATCCAGCCGAGTCCGAAGCCATCGGCGGAGCGGAATCCAAACACGATGTGCTTGCCGTCGGGGGTCCACGTCGGAAACCTGGTCTGTTGGGTTTCGGGCGTTAGGCGCGACATCGTATCCCGCCGCCAGTCATAGACGAAGATCCCCTGATTGCTGCCTGCAATTTGCGACAGAGCCACTCGCTGGCCGTCAGGGGAAAAGCGCGGACTTGCGAAGAAGCCTGGCGTGATAATCAGCGGCTGTGTCTTCCCCGAGTTGTCTAGCCAGGACACTGGCCAGCTTTGAGCCGACACCTTGCCGGCCCGATACACGAAGTTTCCTGTGTTCGAAAAACCGAATTGTCCCGCGCCCGAATTGGGATCGCCCTCCAAGTCTTCCGAAATGGGCACCGCAGTGCCGCGAAGTTCCCGCTTCGCCGGATCGAACGGCGCACCGAACAACACACCCTCATGAACGTACACTAGGTGGCCCGTTGCATCGCCAGTTTGCAGGTAGCGCCCGAAGTATCCGCCACGCACCAGGATCTTGGTCTCTCCGGTTTTCAAGGAAACCACTGCGATGCTGGCATCCTCAAAGGTAGCGGTGGTCGAGGAAAGAGTAAACAAGACTGTTTCATCTCCGGGCAGAATCTGCGGCCAGCGGTGAGTAAATGCGTCACCCTGGAGCTTGGTGACTGGGTGAGGCGCTCCCCCTGCGGCTGGTACGCGTGAAATTGCACCCACAACGTTCAATGCCACAGTGATGCTGCCGCCCTCCCCCCAGTCCGCGCCGCGGGGGGCAGGAGCATCGCACAAAACGACGGGCGCACCGCCCTGGACCGAGATCTTTTTCATTTTTCCATCGGCGAAAAAGCCGATCCATTTTCCATCAGGCGAGAAGAAGGCGTCTCTTCCGTTCTCAGTTCCCGAGAGCAACAGCGGCTTCGTCTCACTCAGCGATCGCGTGGCGAGCATTTGCTTGCCGTCCCCGCTCTTAACGGGAAATACCAGCCGCGATCCGTCGGGGGAAATGACTGCGGCGCCAACAGCATCCGGCCCGAGATCGACACTCAGCCGCATAAGTGGACGCTCTACCGGCCGAGTCGCGCGCCAATAGAGGCCGCCCAGCACAACCGAGACCACCGCCAGCGCAGCCGCAACCAAACCGAGCCGCGACGGTGACGGAGCGGTCCTCGAAGGCGCATCATCGAGCAAGTCCGCAGCATCCCCGATGTCCCGCAAGCGCTTCTTCGGGTCCCGCTCCAAACACCGTCGCAGCAGCTTGCGGACCTTAAACGGCACCTTGCCCAGATCCGGCTCTTTCGTGAGCACCTGCGCCAGAGTCTCCGAAAGATCCTCACCCTTAAACAGCCGCTCGCCGGTGAGCAACTCATATAGGACGACGCCAAACGCCCAGATATCAGCGCGCTTGTCCACGCTTTTGCCCTTCGCCTGCTCGGGACTCATGTAAGCGGCCGTACCCAGAATCACGCCCACTTCAGTTGCGCCCATCGTGATCGTCGGCGAGTTCTCCGCATCCACCGGCTTGTCTGGTCGAGTCGTGAACGCCTTGGCTAAGCCGAAATCCAGAAGCTTCAACGTGCCGTCGGGAGTGATCTTGATGTTGGCCGGCTTCAGGTCGCGATGGACGATTCCGCGGTCGTGCGCGTATTCCAGTGCTGCGGCGATTTGAGAGGCGACGCGCCAGGCTTCGTCGAAAGATAGCGGCCCTTTCGGCGATTCACCCTCGACCAATTCCATGATCAAGGCGCGATCTTCCACCCCGTAAATCGCCGCAATGTTGGGGTGATTCAGAGACGCCAATACTTCAGCCTCCCGCTGGAAACGCGCCATGCGTTCGGGGTCGGCGCCAAAAGCCTCGGGCAAAACCTTAAGTGCCACGTCGCGTTTGAGCTTGGTATCGCGCGCCCGATACACCTCGCCCATGCCGCCCGCACCGATGGGCGCAAGGATCTCGCAATGGCCGATTCGGTCACCCGTCGAGAGAGGCATAAGAACGATTCAGCTAAGTCTACCTCCATTGGGCGGGCTTCTGACCAATAGACATAGATTGAAAAGAATCGATTTATCGGTGCTCATAACTCCTCGCCGCTAACCGATAAGGTCACTATCCGGCGGACAGTCGTAGGTTCATTTTGAGCCTAGTGTGCGTTCCTTGCCGGATCGATCTTAGACAGCCAAATAGGAATGATCATTAACAGGAGGATTCATGTCGCAGAAGTGCGCCACGTGGCGCCGATTTTTATCTTTAGCCTTCTCCGTATTCATATTTAGTGCTTTTACCGTATTACTCAACGCCCAGGCGCAGCAGCGGATCACCCGGCGGGTGGAAAACGCCAACCTGGTCCGAATTCCGAATACAACCCATCCGGCCGTAGCGCTGGCCACGGACTTGGGCCGCGTCCCGCCCGATCTGCGGATGGAGCGCATGCTGCTCCAGCTTCAAAGCAGTCCGGATCAGGAAGCGGCCCTTCAGCAACTTCTCGCCGAGCAGCAGGACCCATCCTCGCCGCAGTATCAGGCCTGGCTGACTCCGCAAGACTTCGGCGCACAGTTCGGCGCCGCTCAAGCCGACCTCGACGCCATCACTGCGTGGCTTCAATCGCAGGGATTTCAGGTGACCGAAATTGCCCCGGGCCGGCGCAGCATCGAATTCAGCGGCACCGCGCGCCAGGTGGAAGACGGATTCCACACGACGATGCACCATTATGATTTGAACGGCGTCCAACACCTCGCCAACGCAACGGATATCTCTATTCCCGAAGCCCTGGCCCCGGTGGTGGGCGGAATCGTGTCCCTGCACGATTTTTTCGCGCGCCCCTTGCACCACGTAATTCCCTACACTGACTTTACGAGCGGCACGCACGGCATCTCCCCGTACGATTTCGCCGCCATTTACGACGTCTCCCCTTTGTGGAGCGCGAACTACGACGGTACCGGCCAGAAGATCGCCGTGGTCGGCGAGTCCAACATCAACGTAAGCGATGTCACCAGTTTCCGCTCCCTGTTCGGTCTTCCGGCGAATAACCCACAGATCATCGTAAACGGCGCCAATCCCGGGCTCGTTTCCGGGGCCGAAACCGAAGCCGATCTGGACGTCGAATGGGCCGGCGCAGTCGCCAAGGGTGCCACCATCGAGTTCGTGGTTTCCGCCAGCACGGCTTCTTCCGACGGAGTCACGCTGTCCTCTCAGTACATAGTCAGCAATAATGTTGCGCCGGTGATGACCATCAGCTTCGGTCTCTGCGAAGCGGAAATGGGCTCGAGCAACAGCTTCTACAACAATCTCTGGGAGCAGGCAGCCGCCCAGGGGATCTCAGTGTTCGTAGCCGCCGGCGACTCGGGCTCGGCCGGGTGTGATGTGCCTTATTCCGCCAGTTCGAGCGGTAAGAACACGACCACGCCGGCGGGCCTGGGATTCGCAGTCAATGGCCTGGCCTCAACTCCGTACAACGTTGCCGTAGGCGGCACGGAGTTTAACGATACCGCCTCGCCTTCCACGTATTGGAACAGCACCAACGATGTGCATAACGCCTCGGCCAAAGGATACATTCCGGAAATCGCCTGGAACGAGAGCAGCTTCACCACCGGCGCATCCGGCAATAGTCTGTACGCCGGTGGCGGCGGCGTGAGCACGCTGTATTCGCGCCCGAGCTGGCAGACCGGAACGGGAGTTCCTGCCGGTTCAACTCGCCTTCTCCCGGACGTCGCGCTCACTGCCGCGGGTCACGATGGGTACGTGATCGAGCAAAGCGGCTCGCTGTACCTCGTAGGCGGTACATCCGCTTCCACGCCTTCGTTCGCCGGAATCATGGCCATGGTGAACCAATACACCGGGACGCGAAACGGCAATCCGAACGCGAAGTTCTACAGTCTCGCGGCGCACACTCCGTCCGTGTATCACGACACCACCACGGGCTCCAACGCCGTTCCCTGTTCGGGTAGTTCAGCCAACTGCTCCGCTTCGGCTCCCGCCAGCAACGTCGGGCATATGAATGGATATAGCGCCGGCGCCGGATTCGATCTGGCTACCGGCTGGGGCTCGGTGGATGCGCACAGCCTGGTGACCAACTGGGGCGGTGTCCCCACCGCGCCCAGCATCACTTCGCTGAATCCCAATCCCATGACTACGTCGTCGTCCGCGCAGACTCTCGCCATTAACGGCGCGGGTTTCACCGCCGGCAGCGGATTAACAGTGAGAGTCGGCACAACTAGCTACACCGGAGCACAGGTCACCTTCACGAATTCTTCGTTACTGACCGTGTCTGTCAACGTCGGAACAACGCCTCAGACGCTCGCAGTACAGGTCACGGATCCCAACGGCCAGTCCTCGAATGCGGTCAATCTGCAAGTCACCGCCCCGGCCGCTCCACTCGCGATCAACTCGCTCTCGCCGAATCCGATGACCGGGTCGAACAACGGTCAGGTCCTGACCATCACAGGCACGGGCTTCCAGGCGGGCCTGAAGCTGGTCATCGGATCGACCACCATCCTTTCCACGCAGCTCATGTCGCTCAGCTCGACGCAGATCCAGGTGGGCCTCATTGTCGGGCTCACCACGCATACTTACCCGCTCCAGGTGATCAACGCCAACGGGCAGGCCTCCAACACAGTCAACTTCCAGGTGAACGCGCCGGCGGCTCCAACGATTACCTCGTTGACCCCGAGCCCGCTGACTGGGTCCAACGCAGTTCAAACCCTGACCATCAACGGCTCCAACTTCCAGCCGGGACTTCTCGCGATTGTCGGATCGACGATGTACCAGGGAAATCAAGTTAGCGTCGTGAGCTCCACGCAGATCAAGGTATCGCTCACCGTGGCCGCGGGGAGCCGCACGCTGGGAGTGGAAGTAATGAACCCCAATGGGCAGACCTCAAATCTCGCGTCATTGGCGGTTCATTAGCAGGGTACTGAAAAAGGCCAACACATAACTCGCCGCGGATGAACGCAGATGAACGCCGATTGCCAAGAGTTTGTTTATTCGCGTTTATCCGCGTTCATCTGCGGCTAAAGTCTTTTTCAGCGTGTCGGGCCTTTCTCCAGATTCGATTAGCTCCTCGATCTCGGCGATGGCCTGATCGCACTCCGCGACGCTGGGGGCGATGTAATGCGCTCCGGCTTCGCGGAGGCGAGTTTCGGCGGCGGTCAGGATCGCGCTTCTTTCCGCTTCCGGCGCCGCATCCCATTCCGCCTCCGTCAACCCGGTCTCATTGCCGGTTCGCGTAATCCCGATGGTCCACATTCCGGCGTTCAATCCTTCTTCGATGTCGCTCGGCGTATCGCCGATCTTCACCATCGCCCACAGTGGATCGACACGCAGTAGCACCGCATTCAGGTAACACATCCAGGGAGCCGGCCGCCCGGCGGACACCTCGTCCGGACACACGGACGCGTCAGGCTCGAAGGACTGACGGCGGGCGCGATCGAGAAGGTAATCGAGCATCGGACGGGTGTATCCCGTCGTGGATCCTATTTTGACGCCGCGCGATTGGAGACTTCGGGCCATCTCTGCCACGCCGGGGATCAGGTCTGCGTGCTGCTTCAGGCACTCGATTTGCTGGGGAACGAAGGCTGCGTAAAGCTCGCTTAGAGCGGAGGGCGAAGGCGGCACGCGGTGCAGTCTGGTCCACTCGGCTTTTACACGCGGAATCTCCAGAATGCTTGCAATGTGGGATTTCTTCGCAATGCCCATGGACTGGCGCGCCTCCGTCACGGAAATGCTCACGCCCGCATCTTCGAAGACCTTTTGCAACGTCGCCACCGGGCCGCGGCTTCCAAAATCCACCACCGTCCCAGCCCAGTCGAGAATAACGGCTTGTAGTTTCATGTCCGCAGGTCAAGTTTCTCATGAATGCGGCGCTGCCAGCCTGGCAATCTTCGTTAGACTTGTAGGTCGAAGGAGATCACGTTTCATGAAGATTGCATTGCTGGCCCTCTGGGCGATTCCGTTCACCTGCTCCGCCGCCGAGAATGTTTCGGATGTGGGCACGCACATCACACAGGCCGATGTGGCGGCCACACTTAAAGCCCTACCGGCCGGCAAGGGCACGGAGCAGATCCTCAGCATGGTGAACGTCGGCCGAATGGACGTAGGCGTAGCCGTGATGCGCCGTATGGCGGGCAAGCAAGGCGCGATCATGCACGATCAGTTGACGGAGGTTTATCATTTTCTTGCCGGCTCCGGGGTGTTGGTGACCGGGCGAAAACTGGACGATCCCAAGCCCCTGGATCCGGAAGGCAGGGTCGTCAAAGAATTGGCCGGTCCCAGCATCAGTGGACCCTCCATCGAGGGAGGCCACAGCCAACGCTTCGGTCCCGGCGACACCGTGATCATTCCCGCGGGCGTTGCGCACTGGTTCAGCTCGCTCGATTCGACAGTCGACTACCTGGTGGTGCGCATCGATCCCGATAGAGCCATCCCCCTCAAATAGCCCAATGACTAAAGCGGACGTTCGCGCTCGCATCGAAAAGATTGGAATCATCCCCGCGATTCGCGTTTCTTCCACCGAGGACGCTCACTTTGCCGCGGAGGCAATCGCGGGGGGAGGAATCCCCATCGTGGAACTCACGATGACAGTGCCCGGAGCGGCTGGTCTGATTCCCGGTCTGTTGCGGGACAATCCAGGGTTGATCGTGGGTGCCGGCACGGTCTTGGATACTGAAACAGCGCGCCGTTGTCTGGACGCCGGCGCTAATTTCCTGACCAGTCCCGGTTTCGATCCTTCCGTCGTCGAATTCGCGATCGACAACGATGTGGTCGTTTTCCCCGGCGTGTTGACGCCCACTGAAGTGATGTTGGCTGCAAAGACCGGCGCTGACTTTGTTAAAATTTTCCCTGCTTCCCAGCTTGGCGGTTCCCGTTATATCAAAGCTCTCAAAGACCCGTTTCCCCACGTTCCTTTGATGGCGTCGGGAGGCGTAAATCAAGAAACCGCGCTGGATTTCATGTTGGCGGGGGCCTTTGCTCTCGGGATTGGTGGAGCTTTGATCCCCCAGGAGGCGATCCAGCAACGCCAGCCGCATCGCATCCACGAGCTGGCGCGGCGGTTTACCGCGATTGTGGAGGAAGCGCGCGCCCGAACGACAGTCGAATAGTAAGTGGCGTTAAAGATATGTCCGAAAGATAACTTGAGCTGTCCGAAAGATAATGGAGCCTGCCCGCCTTGTAGCTACACTCTAATTAAACGGGATTGGTTTATGTTCTTGCGTGCACTACGGCCGTCATTGGCAAGGGCCGGGTTTTTGATCGTGAGCTGCGCGGTATTGGCCGTCGTCCTCACTGGATGCAATGACAAGGTCAAGGCGGATGCCGCGTTGGAGGCGCCTCCGCCGGCCAAGGTAGAGCACGAGCTGGACGCGAACTTCGTAAAAGTCGATCATCCAGATCAGTTTCCACTCGTTGCTGCTGTCAAATACCTGGCGGTGCAAGAGTTGAACGTTACCGGTGTGGTGAGCCCGGATGTTTCGCGGAATGTTCCGGCGATTTCGCTTGCGAACGGCCGCGTCATTGAAGTGGATGCCCGTCTCGGCGACGAAGTGAAGAAGGGCCAGCTTTTGCTGAGGGTCCGGAGTTCCGACATCTCAGGCGCCTTTTCGGACTATCGCAAGGCAGTGAAGAACGAACAACTGACTAAGATACAGCTCGATCGCGCGAAGCTCCTGTTTGATGGCGGCGCGATCGCGAAGAGCGCTCTGGACGTCGCGCAGAACACCGAGGATAATGCCAAGGTGGATGTAGAGACCACGGAGGAGCGGCTTAAGGTTCTAGGTTCCGACCCGCAACATCCAGAGGGAATCGTCGATGTGTACGCTCCGGTTTCCGGTGTCATCACCGACCAACAGGTAACGGCAGGGTCCGGGGTACAAGCTTTGTCTGCGCCGAACCCGTTCACGATTTCCGACTTGTCTCACGTCTGGATTGTGTGCGACGTCTACGAGAATGATCTGGCTCTGGTGCGAACGGGCGAGTTTGCGGACATTCGCTTAAATGCTTATCCCAGCCGCGTGTTCAAAGGACGCATCAGCAATATCGGGCCGATTCTCGATCCCAACATCCGCACGGCCAAAGTTCGTCTGGATTTTGCACTTGCATGATCGGGACTGGATTTATGTGCCCGCTGAGGATGCCCATTTCCGGCGCGTCGAAGTGACCGCCGGAAACATGCTTCCCGGGGATCAACAGGAAATCATTTCCGGCATCGAACCAGGACAACAGGTGGTTTCCAATGCTCTGGTCCTGCAGAACACAGTGGAGCAGTAGAACTAATCCTTGAAGTAATGCGCGATTTTCTTCCCGGCTTCCTCGGTGTAGTAGACCGTCTCTTTGGCGCCCACTTTCAAGCCTTTGCCGGTTTCATGGACCGCCTCATCGGTAAGATGATAGACCTCCTCGCCGCCTTCAGCCGTCTTCACCGTGACCGTCTTCGCACCGCGATCGATGCTCTTCACCGCCACTTCGGAGCCTTTCATACCGTCCTTGCCGATGTGATCGACTTCCTTGGCCGTCTTCACGGTGCCTTTCACCGTGTAGTGCACGACGACCTCATCGCCTTCCTTCATGCCTTCAAACGCGTCCTTACTTCCCTTGGCGGTGGCCTCGGCGCCGTGCGCGACTGTTTTGCCGACGAAGTGAATCGTATGCTCGGTCCCTTCCGCGGTTTTAACTACCGCCGTCTTCGTGCCCTTATCAACCGCTTTCACCGTGCCAACCACCGCACTCGCAACATCCTCCGCCGCGAATGCACCGTAAGCCAACAGCGCCAACACCATGCCGGAGCCCAGATATCTGCACATAGTACGAATCTCTCCTGAGGTCTAGTGTAACGTAACGCCGGTACGAGCCCAATAGCCCACGCGGTTGCGGACGACGAGGTCCTCGCGGGCGGTCTTCACATCGAGCTTATGAAATTTGCCATCGCGCGCGTCGGCGGGAGGAGTGAACCCGAGCACATATAGGTTACGCAGTTCGGCCTCAATCTGAGAGAAAACCTCGGAGGTCTTGCGGCCCGGATTCGGAAAAACCAGACCGCCGGTTTCGCGGGAGAGACGATCCAGTCCGCGGCTGACCGCCTGAGCAATCGTCGCGGTGATGGAGATGAAGCGCATCGGGTTGGCGTACTTGATCGAATAGACGACAGTCTCCGCGGATTGCGCCATCTCGATGAGATCCGTAAGGGTGATATCGCTCCCTGTGTCCATTCCATCGGAAAGCACGACGATCGCTTTGCGGCCGGCGACAGGTTTCAATTCCTTGGCCGTATAGTAGAGACCGTGCCAGAGAGCCGTTCCGCCGCAGGTCCTGGGAAAGCTACTGTTCCTGCACGGAGGACCCAGCACAGGCGCGACCTTCCCTTCGCTCGTTCCAATTTTCCCCACCGCAGCGGTGAGCTGATCGAGCGAACCGGTCAGACCTGAAATCATGCGCGCCTGTTGAGCCACTTCGACGATCATGGCCCGGTCGCGCGGGCTGATCACCTGTCGGAGGAATTGCGCGACCGCTTCACGATGACTCCGGATGAAGCCGGCCTGGCTGGGGCTGACGTCGGCCACCAGGGCGACCGTGAGCGGCAGATCCGATTCCTGCCAGAAATTGCGAATCTCCCGCGGCTGGCCGCCATCGCGCAGAATGAAATCTTCGACTTTGAGCCCTATCGCGGGCGCGCCCTGGTGATCCGTGACTGAACACGCAATCGTGACGAGGTCAACGTCGACGCGGATGTCGGGATTCTGCTGGGCGCTGAGCGTGGCTGCGGCCATGAGCGTCACGAACATGAGCACAGACTTCATGCCTGCGCTTAGTATGGCACGCGGCTGGAATGGCTCCGAAGGCCGGAGCCGATAAGAAAGGATCAGCGATTAATCCGCTTGTTTTCGGCAGGACTGTCTTTCAGCGCGGTGCGAAAGCTCTTATTCGCGCTCTTGAGACAACTATGGATTTCGTCGGCGTTGATCAGCTTGGCGTCATCGATATGATTCAAGGACGTCTGAATGGACTGAATCTTCAACATACTATCGGTAATCACTTCACGTTCGAGTTTGGTCAATGCCATCAAAGTTCGAGCAGCCGTGCGCTTCCACATGGCGCAGATACGCATACTTCGCTAGCTGCTTTTTCTCGTTGCCCATGTGGATCAGTAAATCGAATCGGGAACATTCGCTATCACCTTCCATGATCGCCCGGAACTGATGTTCGTGGAGCTTTAAGAGCTCATGTACTGCCTCACCGAAGGCATCCAAAAGGCGGTTGTGCTCTTCACAACCGACGATTTTTCCTGCTGGCAAATCGTCCGTACGTGTCGCCCGGCTTCTCGCCTCCGCTAGCTCAGATGCAATTGCGAGACCAGTCCCAGCGGGACCAGACTTCGGAGGCTCAAAGTTTTTAGACTCCAACGTTTGGAGGTTCTCAGACACCGGGGCTGGAAGCGCGAAATCCGCCCAGAAGGCCTGCAACGCTTGTATCAACTTCATCGATCGGCCCATATCGGTTGGCTTTTGCACGTAACCATTGGCGTGGGCCTGGTAGCTCCTCCGCACGTCCTGCGGTGAGTTGGATGCGGACAGCATAATCACGGGGATCACGCACAGCTCCGGATCGTTCTTGATGGCGGACAGGGCTTCCAATCCGCTGAGACGCGGCATGTTCATGTCGAGCAGGATGAGGTTCGGACGGGCGGCGCCTGAGTGTGCTCCCCGGCCGTGGAGGAAATCCAATGCCTCGGCGCCGTCCCACACGAAGTGCAATTCGTTCCGGGGATGCAGATTTTTCATCACTTCCTGGAGCAAATTTGCGGAGACCGGGTCGTCGTCGACGACGAGGATACGAAACATTCTATTCCCTTAATCACCTGAGTAGGGGCTTCACGTTGTGGTGGAAACGCCCAAATCAACGTCTGCCATGATGCACGTAAGTCCCCAAATCGAAAATCACGATGAAGCATGAGCAGTTTAGCGCATGCGGAATAGATAGTCTCGGACCCGCAGATACCATTCCGCGTCCTCAGATAGAGGTGCGTCGCATCCGCCGATCAGATCCCGCAGAGCTTGTTTCGGGGACTTCGGCGCCAGGCCCACATCCTGCTGCGCATTACGAAATCGCAGGCGGGACATGCTGAGACGGGCGGCTGGACCAGACTCGATTTTGGTCCCGCATACGTATGCGCGCATCACTGCGGCAGGTGAGGCTGAACCCTCCGGCCACGGTCCGTCTGGCACAGTCGCCTCCATCACCCGCGCTTCGATCGGGTACACGACCCAATCGTCGTTCACGCGCAACTGCGGCTCGATCTTGATACGGCGCACCGGGGCATTGCGATCGGTCCAAACATCGAGCCAGAACGATTGCGTCGTCTCGCCTGAGTACGGCAGCTCGATTGGTTCCAGGCGATCGCCCGCTTCGCGGAAAACGGCCAACCGAACCGCATTTTCCGGATTTTGGCTGATGAACAGACGGTACTGGGTTCCCTTGGCGACTTGTACCACTACTTGAAACGAAGTAAAAGCATTACGGGCGAGCGCAGGGGAAAGAATCTCACGCGGTTCCGCCGGTGCCCGGACTTCGCCCGACGAATCGATTTGGGCGAACTCCGAGAATACGCGCACCGGCTGCGCGATCAGCGCGGACGCCCCCACCAGAAGCGCAAAGGGTGCGGCGCGCACCGCCAAACGGGGCAGAAGAACCGCAAGTTTCACCGCAAACGATTGTAGGTCACGGGGCCTGAATGCAGCAAGCGCGCAGCCCATTGCTGGAACTGCGCGCCTGTTGGTTGGAGGGTCTTGCTACATGCCGCTAAGAAACTTGCTAACGCCGCGCCGTTTTCACCTTCGGCGTGGCCAGATATCCGGTCACTTCGTCTTTGCTCATCTGATTGACCACGATCTCATAAGGCTGCCGGTCGCCCGAAACGTAGAGTTGCACCGGTTCGTTGATCGTCTTGTCCCGCTTTTCGAGACGCTTGTCGTCGGCCAGAACTTCCATCGTGTAGCGATTCCGCTTCGGATCCGCCTTCTTGAGCGTCAGGGTGATGTCTCCTACTTTCTTGGTCAACTGACCCTTGCTCAGAGTGAACTCGTAGTAGTTACGGTCACCGAGATCACGTAGCGCCTGGAGGTCTTTGGAGTTGGTGGCGATCAAGCCGCTCATCACTCCCATGTCGCCAACTACTCGCTTCAGGTCCGTGCTGGTTTTGTCCAGCTCAGATTGCGTCGAAGCCACATCCGACTTCACGCCGGTCACGTCGGTCTTCACGTTGCTTACGTCGCTCGAGACTTCGGTGATCTTGCTGTTCGCCGAGTTGGTCGCGTCCTTCAACTGCGACATTTCATCGGAAACCTCTTTCTGCTGATCTTCAATCCGCTCGGTGATTTGCGCGGCCTGCTTCTTGGCCTCGGAGCGGGCCTGCTTCAGCGCGCTCGACGCCGAATCGTGCGCCGCCTTAAGATCCTCGTTGAGCGCGGACAGCCGCTGCTCGAGCAAAGTATTGGTGGCATCTCCCAGCTTGGTCATCTGCGCTTGCGTGTCGCTGCGCATGAGTGCGATTTGATCATTTAGTTGATTGGACCGGTTCGCAAGGTACCAATCTCCACCTAGAGCGATCAACAACACCACAACCAAGGCGGCGATAATTCCTCCGTGCCCGCTGCCAGCCTTGATTGGCGTCTCGTCATTGTGGTCGATTTCGTTGGTCGACATTGTTCTACTCCTATGACCCGGCTTGAGTTATCGTCGTTTAGCGCCGAGCCTACGGGTTATCTGTGAGCAACTGCAATGCCAATTCCGGGAGGCGATCCCCGGACATCCCGATCCACTATGTTTTGACAGGGAGTTAACACCAATCCACCTCGACTGGATCGAGAAAGACAGTAGCTCTCCGCTCGTAACCTTTACTTCTTGTATTCGGGAGATTGTACTCAAGCCGGCGCAACGCTATGCTGGGGTTTGGACCCGCATCGCGCCGAACGCGTCTCTGAGAGTATTCGGGAAGAGCTGACTGAACTGATTGGCTACGAGATGTCCGATCCTCGCGTCGGGCCGGCGAGCGTAAGCGAGGTGCATGTTTCGCCTGATTTTCGCCGAGCGCACATTCGCCTGACACTGGCCGGCACCCCCCAGGAGCAAAACGCCACGCTGGATGCGTTGAATCATGCTAAACAGTTCCTGCGCCATCAGTTAGCGGAACGGCTCCAGCTCTTTCACACGCCCGATTTGCACTTCGAGGCAGCGCTACCGCCGGAATTAGGAGCGAAAGTCCCGCAGATTCTGAAGAGGATACGCCGCGGCCGCTCGCGGACCGAAAAAAACCCGACTCCATGAAAGCTGGTGTGCTAGCTTTGTTGGAGGGACATGCTTCCGCCTGTCTCGCTGGCATTCTAGCCCGCAGCTTCAACGGCTGTAAGCGAGCGTCGAGGGGACGAACCGAACAACATTACCTCGTGGCGACCGGGTTTTTCAGATTACTTAAGTTGGCCGGCGTGGAGTTCCGGGAGACGCATGTTTTCCTGGGTTGAGCGCTCCGCGGCGAATGAGGGGGAAGTGACGAATGCGCGTGGCTCCTATGAATAGCCGCTTTCTTGACGCCTGCCGGCGCAGGCCGACCGATGTTCGCCCCGTCTGGTTCATGCGGCAAGCCGGCCGGTACATGAAGCAATACCGCGAGCTCCGCGCCAAGCATTCTATTCTCGAAATCTGCCGGCGTCCGGATCTGGCCGCGCAGGTCACACTGCAACCCGTGGAAATTCTGGATGTGGACGCGGCCATCATCTTTGCCGATCTGCTCTTGCCCGTGGAACCGATGGGTCTCAAGCTGAGATTCTCGGCCGGCGAAGGACCCGTCATCGACAATCCGGTGCGGACGTCCAGCGATATCGATAGTCTCTCGATCTCGAACACGGACGAGCTCGGCTACGTCGGCGAAGCCATTCAAATGGTGGTCAAAGCGCTGGCCGGAAGAGTGCCGGTGATCGGATTCGTAGGTGCGCCGTTCACGATGGCCAGCTACATGATCGAGGGCGGGTCCTCACGCACCTTCCTGCGCACCAAGCAGATGATGTATCGCGACGAAACGTTGTGGCGTCGGCTGATGGGCAAGCTGGTG
Source organism: Bryobacteraceae bacterium (assembly GCA_050015435.1). Classification (GTDB taxonomy): domain Bacteria; phylum Acidobacteriota; class Terriglobia; order Bryobacterales; family Bryobacteraceae; genus Palsa-187. Next base: position 6,657 of record JBEKBK010000107.1, on the reverse strand, counting down.
GACGTGCTGGGCGCATTTGCCGTGCTGCAGGTCTCGGCGGGCGCGCGAATTATTCAAGTCTTCGATAGCTGGGTTGGCGCACTGGGTCCGGACGATTACGTTCGATTCGTGGCCCCCTACTCGCGCGCGTTGATCGAGCGCATCCGCGCGGCGGGCGTACCGGTGATTCACTTTGGCACGGGCGCTGCGGGATTCTTCCGGGAATTGCACGCAGCGGGCGGCGACGTCATGGGTGTCGACTGGCGGGTCAACATCGATCAGGCCTGGATGGATATCAGTTATCGCTCGGCGGTGCAGGGGAATCTGGATCCGGCGGTGCTCATGGCCCCGCTACCGGAATTGCGCATGCGGGTCCACGAACTGCTGAAGCGAACCGGTTCCCGCCCTGGCCATGTCTTTAATCTGGGTCACGGGATTTTACCGGAGACCCCGGTCGAGAACGTAAAGGCCTGCGTCGAAATCGTTCGGGAATTTAAGCCCTAAATCATGTCGAGAGTCATCGTCGTCGGCGGAGGAATTTCCGGTCTCTCGGCGGCTTACGATCTCTCTCGCGCTGGTGTCGACTGCCTGGTTCTTGAAAAGCAACCTCGCCTGGGTGGCGTCATCGAGACGCGCTCCTGGGAAAATTGCCTGCTCGAAGGCGGTCCTGATAGCTTCATCAGCGCCAAGCCCGAAGCACTGGCGCTGATCCGGGAACTCGGACTGGAAAGCGAGGTGATCGGATCCAATGATCATCAGCGCACAACCTACATCGCCAAACACGGGCGGCTGGTACCGCTTCCGGAAGGCGTCATGATGATCGTGCCAACCAAAGTGATGCCGATGGTGAAGTCGCCCCTGCTCGGTTGGGGGACGAAAATCCGGATGGGTTTTGAGCTGTTCCGGCGTGCGGCTCCCAAGGATCACCCCCCGCGGGATCGCAGCGTCGCCGAATTCGTCACTGATCACTTTGGGCAGGAGACTCTCGATTATCTGGCCGAGCCCTTGCTTTCGGGCGTATACGGCGGCGATCCGCGCGAGCTCGGCATGGCCGGAGTGCTGCCCCGCTTTCTCCAGATGGAAGCGCAGTATGGAAGCCTGGGCCGCGCGGTTCTGGCCGCAAAGAAACCACCATCGTCCGGAGGGTCGCTCTTCCGGACTTTACGAAGCGGTCTGAGCAAGCTGGTGGACACGCTGTCAGTTAGTGTGAGCGTCCGCCAGACACAAGTGGAAACGATCGAGCGGCTGGGCGGTGGTTTTCGCTTGCGCGCCGGAGGCGAATGGGTGGAAGCGGAGCAAGTGATCCTCGCCTGTCCTTCGTGGGCGGCGGGGGCACTTCTTTCAAGTGTGGATGCCGAGCTGGCGCGTATGCTCAGCGAGATTTCTTATAGCTCGTCACTCACCGTTTCACTGATTTATAAATCTTCCGAATTCGACGGTACGCGCGCCGGCTTTGGATTTCTGGTCCCGCAAAAAGAGCGGAGGCGATTGGCGGCCTGCACTTTCGTGGGCACGAAGTTTCCTTATCGCGTGCCGGACGATCGCATCCTGCTGAGGTGTTTCTTCGGCGGGGCAGGCGACGAAGCGATCCTGCGTGAGACCGACGAATCACTAGTGACGATGGCGCGCGAAGAATTGGGTCGAATCCTTGGCCTCAAGACTTCGCCGGTCTTTCATTCGATATCGCGCTGGCCCCGATCGATGGCGCAGTACAACGTTGGACACCCGCAGCGCGTGCAGGACATCCGGAATCGGGCGGGGTTAATTCCCGGGTTGCATCTTGCGGGCAACGCGTACGAAGGCATCGGAATTCCGGACTGCATCCGCACGGGGCGCACGGCCGCCAGGAAAGTGCTGACGGTTTCCGCTGTCCAGATCACAAATTGAGGAGCATGTGGGGCGGACGCCCTCGTCCGCGCCGACCCCCTGGTCCGGCTTTCTCGCTCGGTGGAAAGAGGCTGACGAGGGCGTCGGCCGCGGACCCGGGGGGCGCCCCACATCGCGCTGCAAGTTTCTAAATCAGATACGCTAGCGCCAGGAATTGCGAAACGACTCCCGCATTTCGCGGCGCTGTTCAATCATCTCGCGCCGAAAACGCATGCGCTCCTCACGCAACTCCCGCAAAGTTTCCAATCGCGTCTGCCGCACGTCTCTTCGCACTTCCATTCGCGCCTGCCTCGCCTCAGTACGTTCCCGGCGAAACTCGTAGCGCCAATCGTCATGACTCCATGCAAACGCCGCTCCTGCCAGCAGTAGCATCGCCAATGCGATCTTCATCTTGGGACTGACTCCTTGTGAAGATAGTACGGCGAAACCGGCGATTGGTTTCATCAATCCCGCGATTTATTTGTGGAAATGAACCCAGCGCTTAATATCGGGCGCGAACTCGTGGAGAACGTTGATACCTGCGTCAATCAGGACCGTGTCCGATCCGGCAATGAAGATTGCCGACCCGGTATGAAAGCGCTTGGGCCACCACACACGCGATACGGCGGCCGCTCCGTAATCGCCCAGGAATTCGCTATAGGCGGGCATCATTCCGCCATTATCGCTATGACGCCAAACCGTGTGCAGAAAGGCGTCTCCCACTCGCCCCTGGATGCTGGTCCGCTTCGACCGGAAGAAGCGTGTGTCCTCGTGGTCGATCGCCTGCACCGGGAACATGATGCTGCGCTGGATCGCGTACTGTCCTAGATGGGACGCATATCGTTCCGCGTAAGCGCGTCCGCCCTCGCCCCAAGCGCCTGGCCGATCGCGTAACTGGTCGAGCCCCGCGCCGATCCCGGCGTAAATGATGTTATCGACATCAAAGAAATGCCGCGCGTCATACCGAAGTTTTTCCTCCACGCTAAGGCCCTTCCATTGTGGGGATTGAGGCCCGGAGGTCGCCGCGGGTTCATCCGCTGGAGGATCGGGGCTCGGCGGCTGAGCCATCACAAAGGTTGAGAACGGCCAGGGACAGCCATAGCGCTCGAGCAGTCACTCCTTAATTGACTTGGCGAGGCCCGATTTCGTTTCAATCTCCTACTGCTGGGCCGGCTTCTTCGCTGGCGGTTTGTCGCTTTCGTCGGGTTTAGCCGGCTGCTCCTTGAGTTGATCGTCGGGGATCGGTTCCGTGTCGCCGAAGGTGATGGTCGCCTCCGCGCCAAACTTCCGGTACAGTTTGTAGTCGGCCGTATTCTTCATTACAGCCTTCTCCGCGCGCGAATCTAACTGAAAATGAAACGGCAGCACGAACTCCTGATCGCCAATCTTGGTGGGATTGTAATCCAGAGTTATAGCCACTTCGTGAATCGGGTAATCCGCTGGAACATCGACGGTTACCATCGTGATGCGCATCACCGCCTTGGTTTCGCGATCGGCGTAGATCAACCCCTTGTACGCGGAGGTGTACTCGCGCTTTGACTCGCCCTCATACATGCTGTACCCTGCTGACTTCGGCACGCTATAGGAGAACACATACGTTCGGTGTCCTCGTAGCGTGGCCCATTTCTCCCAGTCGAACTCGGCGCCCGTCTCCGCATCAAAGATGTGCGCGAGCATCGTGCCGAACTCGCCCGAGGACACGGCGCCACCGAGTTGCTCGTGGCTAATATTGGCTACCGATTTGCCATCGATCATCTCAACCTTGTAGGTTTCCTTGCGGTCGAAAAATGTGAGCTGCTCCTGGACCACGTCCCCGTATGGCCGGTATCCGGACACGGTAGGTTCAATATGCCGCCGCGTGGTCTGAACGCAGAGATAATTGGGCAGGCTGCTGGTGTAATTGAGCGCGTACTCTTTCATCCCGGCCAGGGCGTCGGCCTGCTCGATCGAATCCGGAGGTGGAATCGGAGGAGGCGGAGGCGGTGGAGCGGGCGGCGGCGGAGCAGCGGGCAAACCCGCCGACTCCTCGCTGAGCTTGCGCAGCGCCTGAACGGTCTTAGGACCAGCGCCCTGGCCTTGCAGCTCTTCTACTGCGCGATCCTCGAGCTTCTCGGTCAGTTTGACCTTGTGCAACAGGTAGTCAGCCGTGGCGCGATCGTCGCCCTTCATTTTGATCTGCGACTGAACGAAAGTGGTCACTTGCGCAACGGTCATCGGCCTTTGCGCATGCGCGGCAACATTGATGAACAGCAACACTCCGAGTAGTCGTAGTTTCCCCATAAATGAGCTTTCCGTCCAGTACTTTTCTATTGTGCCACCGGCCAAGAACGGCGAATGCTGGAATCGGAATCCTGCTCACGGGCATTCCCGTATATTTGTATTGGAGCCGCCGCTCCCCCATGAGATCGAAACATTGAGACCTAAACACTCCGAATACCTGCATTGGGCCAAGACGCAGAGCCGGGCGCGATTCAACCTTGCCACCAGCGGGGTCGGCCCGTTTCCGTTGCGCGAGTTGGGGTACCCGCTGGAACAACTGGAGATCAACGGCGACAACATGTACGGCTACCGGCCGCTAAGACAGGCGATCGCACAGCGCCACGGCGTGGACGTGGATTGCGTGGTCACGGCCGAGGGTGCAGCCATGGCGAATTATCTGGCATTCGCCACAATTCTGAATGCGGGCGACGAAGTTCTCATCGAACATCCGGCCTACGCGCCCATGGCGGACGCACTTCACTACGTGGGAGCGGTGCTGAAGCGGTTCGCGCGGAGGGAGGAAAACGGGTACGCGCTGGACCCCGCGGAAGTGCAGCGCGCGATCACGCTGCAGACGAAGCTGATCGTGATCACGAACCTGCACAATCCTTCGAGCGTGCTGACGCCCGAAGGAGTCCTACGCGAGGTGGGGGATCTGGCGCGTAGCGTGGGCGCGCGTGTGCTGGTCGATGAAATCTACCTGGATGCAGTATATGAGAATACGCCGCGGACCTCGTTCCATCTTGGACCTGAGTTCGTGGTGACCAGCAGCCTCACCAAAGTTTACGGCCTGAGCGGTCTGCGGTGCGGATGGATTCTGGCGCAACCCGATCTGGTTCGCGCCATGTGGCAGTTGAATAACCTGTTCGGCGCGGTGCCGGTGCATCCGGGAGAATTGTTGAGCCTGGGAGCATTTCAGCAACTGGATCGAATTCGCGAGAAGGCGCGGCGCGTAGTGGAAGCGGACCGCGCGTTGATGCAGGAATTCCTAGATCGGGAATCTAGGGTGTCAGCCGTGAAGACTCTCTTTGGGACAACTTCATTTCTTCGTCTGCGCGACGGTAACGCGGACGCGTTCCTTGGGCGTCTCCGTGCGGAATTTGAGACGTCGGCTGTGCCGGGGCGATTCTTCGGAATGAGCGATCATTTCCGCATCGGGATGGGAGTGAACACGGAAATGTTTGGCGAAGGACTGAAGCGCATGAGCGCTGCGCTCCGCGCGCTGGCTAAGGGCGATGACGTTTCAGCCATCGCTTAAAATCCGGTAAGAACTCGGGCATGAGATTCGCAAAACCCGACCCCGCGACGCTGGTTCCCCAGTTAGTCATCGTCTCGAGTGGTGTTCGGCTCACCGGCGGATAATACGCATTGGAAAGGGCCGCGCTCATGGCGGTGCCAAGCACGTTTGCCCAGTTGAACGTGGCTCCGCCGGCATCCGTACGGGTGATGATCGACCGGCTGATCGCGTACCCGATGCGCGGCCACAGTTTATGCGATTCGCCACTGCGCCGATAGCGCGTATCCTCGTGAAAGGCGGACGCGAGCACGAAATCACCCCAAAAGTTCTGGCTCACGATATCGCCGACGGAGGCTCCGAAACGCTTGGGATAGGCCGACGGCCATGGGTGGCGCCCATAGAGTGGCGCCGACCTGGTCACTTGCGAAACGGCGGCGTTGAAAGCGCCGGCTCCAGGCGTCATCGGAGAAATGGTTTCGCTTGTGAAATAATCCCACTTCTCCGAAGTCGATGGCGCAGCTAATGTCGAGCCGGAATCAGACGGGTCCTGAGCCGACATTGAGAGAGGGATCAGGCCAATCAGAAAGCACCCCGCTTGCAGCTTTCGTTTGCACACCTGTGTTACCCAGAATATCACTCAAGCGCGCCGCAGCCCTACCTCAGCGCGCCGGTTCCGGATCGCCTTTGTGCAGCACCTTGCGGCGCATGTCCGGCCAGAACTCTTTGAGGATGTTGAACCCTGCGTCGCTCAACACATTGATCTCGAAATGTTCCAAGGTGTTATCGAGGCTGCGGTTAAGCGGCGGATAATAGAGGTTCGACAGGCCCGCGCTGATCATATTGCCGGCGATTTCGGAGATGTTGAAGCGCTCTCCTCCGGAATCCGTGCGGGTGATGAGAACACGGGTCATCGCATAAACGACGCGTTTCAGTTTGCTGCCGGTTCCTAGCCGGAACAGTCGCGGATCCTCATGCAGCAGGGACGGCAGAACGCCCTCCGTAAGATAATTGCTGATGGCGCCGTCGGCAAACGCGGCGCCGTAACGCTTCCCGTATCCCTGCGCGCCCTGTCCGAATTGGCGATAATTATTGCCCCACTGGGCCACGCCCGCATAGATTCCCGTGATGGCTAAAGAACACGGGTCAAAGGTGTCTTCCGTAGCTAACTTGAATTTTTCGCGCGCTGAAATCGGTTGATATTTCTTAGGTGGTTCGTTCACGGTCGTGTAATTCGGCACGACTCCGAGAATGTGTTTGTCCCCGTAGGTCTCGGTTTGCGAGGACGCGGCCTCGACCGTGTCCCCTTTTTGATCGGG
>JBEKBK010000106.1:0-19284 GCA_050015435.1 Bryobacteraceae bacterium | reverse complement strand
AGGAAGGTCGAACAGGGATCGCCAGATGGAGGTGGAACTCAGTGGCGGGAAGCGCAGCAGCCGATCAATCGCACCGCATCAAGTCCGGCGCTCGGCATTCAGTCCGTGCATAATTCAGGTTCAAAAAAACGTTCTGGGCAGTCTCTGACTCCAGATAGCGCCCGAAATCGGCAGCTCCCGGCTTCGAACCCACGATAACCGTGTAACCGAAGCTCGCGTCCACGGCGAGACTCGCCGGGAGTTGCAATACCCGCAACTTGGGTTCGGCCCGCACGGCTGCCTGAGCGCCGGAGCAATACGTCAGCATGATATCGGCCTGCTTACTCATCAGAAGAAGGTAGGCGGTACTCTCCTGGCCGGGTGGAATCCGCGGGGCACCCCGGCCGCCCACCAACCGAATCGCTTTGTCGTCCAGAATCTTCTTGGCGCCAGGGTGCAGATGATCGGCCTTGGCGAAAATTGCTTCAGTATAATCGCCGAGCGGATCCGCTACCGGCGTGGCAGCGCCGATCTTTACCTTTGGATCGAGCATCACTTCCAGCAACGTGGAGGCGTCGACGTGAAGTCCGGGTGGGGCGACCACACAAACCGCATTGGCCGTAAAGGCCCTGACTGGCGTTCCCAGCCCCTGCTCGGCGAGTTTTCGAGGACTGTCGATGTCAGCCGAAGCGAAAATGTCCGGTCGTTCTCCCTTTTCGATTCGCTCGCGAAGCAGACCGGATGGCCCGAAGGTCGGATCGATTCGAATGCCCGTGCGCTTTTGATACTCCACGGCGATCTCAAAGATGGGCGCTCGCAGGCTTCCCGCGCCGTAAAACAAGAGCGTGGGCTTTGGCGAGTTAGCCGGGTCCTGGGACTTTCCCAAATTCACGAGCGCGAACAAGACTCCGATGGCCGCCATGGTTCCACCCAGTAAACTGCACGATCTCATACGGGTTACTCGTGTGGCGTACCGTTCAGGAACGCTCCGCCGGGTGCGACTCCCGCCCAACGGTCATTCTCGATCTCTTGCGCGAACAGGAGCAACCGGTAAGCAACTTCGCGTGCCTGCGGAACCGTCAGCGCGACGCCTGGGTACGGATCGCCTTCCGCCGTGGCAAAGAGAGCGTTCTGAGAAAGAATCACGGCGATTGCGTGGCGTCCCTCTCGATCGGGAGCGCGGCATACATTAATCTTGGTCATAGTGATCTCGCGGAGTGGGGCTCACGCAAGAAGTCGCGCGAGCCCCGGCTATTCATAATTTCACGATTACGGACTTCACTTCCGTGTATTGTTGAAGGCCGTATTCCCCTAGCTCACGACCGATTCCGGACTGCTTGAATCCGCCGAAGGGAGCTCTCGGATCGAGTACGTTATAGCAGTTGACCCATACCGTACCGGCGCGCACGCCGTTCGCGACCGCGTGTGCTTTGCCGATATCGCGGGACCACACCGCTGCCGCCAAACCGTAGTTCGTGCGATTCGCCCGGTCGATGACTTCGTCGAGACTCTTAAAGGGAATGATGCTCATCACGGACCCGAAAATTTCCTCCTGGGCGATCTTCATATCATCGCGGACATCGGAGAACACCGTCGGCTGGATGAAGTAACCGCGGTCGCCTACGCGCTCGCCGCCGCAGACCAGAGTAGCGCCCTCGCCTCGTCCGGATTGAATGTATCCCATGACCTTTTCGAACTGCGCCTGATCGACCTGAGGACCTTGCTCGGTCTTGGGATCGAACGGGTCGCCAACGGTACGGCGCTTCGCTCGACTCCCGCTCTTCTCGACAAACTGGTCATAGATCTTTTCTTCAACGAACACGCGCGAACCGGCGCAGCAGCACTGGCCATGATTGAAGAACAGCCCGAAATGCGCGCCCTCAACCGCTTCATCCAGGTCCGTATCGGCAAAGACAATATTCGGACTCTTGCCGCCTAGCTCCAGCGTGACGCGCTTCAGGTTGGATTGAGCCGCGTCTTCCATGATTAGATGACCCACTTCAGTTGAGCCGGTGAACGCCACTTTATCGACGTCCATGTGGCGTGCGATGGCCGCGACCGCCGTCGGACCAAAGCCCGGCAGAATATTTATGACTCCTTCAGGGAATCCGGCTTCGACGATCAGCTCGCCGACCCGAAGCGCGCTGAGCGGAGTCTGCTCCGCCGGTTTCATGACGACCGTGTTTCCAGTCGCCAACGCCAGGGCCAAGTTTCCACGCCTGCATCAGCATGGGGAAGTTCCAAGGGATGATTTGCCCAACGACTCCCACGGGTTCATGCCGCGTGTAACAGAAAAAGTTGCCGTCAATGGGAATGGTCTTCCCATGAACTTTGTCGGCCCAGCCAGCAAAATAGCGGTAGCATCCGGCCATGGCTGCGACATCCACAGCTTTTGCGACCGAGAAAGGCTTGCCGTTGTCGAGCGATTCCAGGCGCGCCAGTTCGTCCGCATTCTTCTCGATCAAATCGGCCAGGCGGTGGAGCAGGCGTCCGCGTTCGGATGCCGCCATTTTGTGCCACGGCCCTCGTTCAAATGCCGCGCGGGCGGCTTGAACCGCCTTATCCACGTCGGGCGCGTCAGCCTCCGAAATCCGGCAGATGTCTTCCCCCGTGGACGGATTCACGGTTGCGAAGGTTCGTCCGGAAGCGCTGTCGATCCAACGATTGTTGATCAGGAGTTGGGTTGCCGGCAGAGCAACGTTGCTTGCGGCGGGCGGGGTCATTACAGAGGCCATAGGTTCTCCTTTTTTGGTTTTCAATGTAGTGTCTGACATACTAGTCTGTTATACATTACAATAAATCTCGGGTACCTATGATGCCGTCGGCACAATGTCATGCTCGTGGTGGTGATCTCCCCAGCATGATCTCAACGCTGAACTCGTATGAGAATATGTTCGGCCCCTATCATCTTCAGACGCTGGTTCTGACGGCGCGGATCGCCCAAGCTCTGTGGGCGGCGGGAGAAACGCGGAACGCCCAGCGTCTTCTGGAATACTCCGCGAAGCATCTGGATCGTTACGGAGATGCGCACGCTGTCAGGGTTTCGACGCTGACGGCCCTCCGGGACCTGTTGCTGGAACAGCCCGACTTCGAGAAAGCGATCGCGGTGCAACGGGAAATCGTCGTGTGCCGGACGAAGTTTGCGGAACCCGAGGATCCAGTGGTCGTGGACGAGAAATCCAGGCTTGCCAGTATGCTGATGTGTCTTGATCCCGGCCGGGATTAATTCTCGGCTGGCGAACGTTATAACCTATAAAGAGAAGCAGATTGATCGGTTGTAGGAGTTTCAAAGGAGCGCCCATGGTACTACGCACACGTGTTGTAACCTTTTGCCTTTGCGCCGCGCTTGCCTCAGCGGGCATCGCGACCGACACCCAGCGCACCGTAGTCGCCAAGAAGGATTTGGCCGGCGCGGAAAGGATGGTCAAGGAGTATCGCAAGGCGCAGCCAGACACGCCTGAGGTCGCGGCCGCAGTCTCGTGGCTCGCGCGCGGCGCTCTGTTCGCGAAGGACTACGACAAAGCGGACGCCTATGCCGAAGAAGCCCGGAAGATGGCGCTCGAAATGTTGAAGGGCCACAAGCTGGACGACGATAAGTGGCTGCCCACGGCGCTCGGCGCTTCCGAGGAAGTGCATGCGCAGGTTCTAGGCGCCCGCGGCGAGAACGACCAGGCCGTCGAGTTCCTGAAAGCCGATCTCAAGGTGTTTGCGAACACTTCGCTTCCTGAGCGAATCAATAAGAACATCAACCTTCTGAGCTTGGAAGGAAAGCCGGCTCCGGCGCTCAACGCGGATGTCTGGTTCGGTTCCAAGCCGCCATCGCTCGTGTCCCTGAAGGGGCATCCGGTGGTGCTCTTCTTCTGGGCGCACTGGTGTCCGGACTGCAAAGCCGAGATCGGAATCCTCGCAAAAGTAATGCAGGAATACGGGCCGAAGGGCGTTGCGCTGGTCGGCCCCACCAAGTATTACGGTTATACCGCGCACGGACAGGATGCGACGCCAGAGGTCGAAAAGCCGTACATCGACCAGGTGCGCCAACAATTCTATGCTCCGCTGGGTGACATGCCCGCGCCGCTCGACAACGCGAATTTTGCCAACTACGGCGCCAGCACAGTACCGACGCTGGTGATTATCGACAAGAAAGGCATCGTGCGCCTGTATCACCCCGGCAATCTGACAGAACAGGAGCTGACTGCGCAGCTCGATCCACTGCTGAAGTAACGTCCTCATCCTAAGGTAGGCGCGAACCCCAGCGTCGCCCCTGCTGGACGAAACTTGGTTGCATGGCCCGAAAATTATGACGTGGACGGCCACCGGGCAATTGCTTGCCTATCTCGCCTTGCTGGGGTTGATCACGAAGCCGTTGGGCGCATATATGGCCGACGTCTTCGAAGGCAAGCGTACTTTTCTGTCAAAGGTGCTCCTTCCAGTGGAGCGCTTCATCTACCGGGTTGCGGGAGCGCATCCCGAGAATCAGCAGCTTTGGACCTCATACGCGGGCGCGTGCCTCGCGTTTGGCGCGACTAACTTCTTGTTGTTCTATGCGATCTTGCGCTGGCAGGGCCACTTGGGGCTGAATCCGCAAGGATTCGGGACCGCTCACGCTCCTTCGGGCGCCACCCCGATGACTCCTGATCTGGCGTTCAACACGGCAGTCAGTTTTCTAACGAACACGAGCTGGCAAGCGTACGCCGGAGAAACCACCCTGACCTATCTGTCGCAAATGGCAGGAGTGTGCGTGCAGAGCTTCACTTCCGCCGCTGCGGGAATGGCGGTTGCCATCGCAGTCATCCGTGGATTTGTACGCCAGAGCCATGGCAGAGTTGGCAACTTCTGGGTGGATCTGACGAGGTCGGTGCTCTACGTGCTTCTGCCTTTATCGCTTATCGGTGCGGTGATCCTGTGCTCCCAAGGTGTAATTCAAAACTTCCGGCCTTACCAAACAATCGCCACGGTCGAAGGCAAGACTCAGACGGTAGCCCAGGGTCCGGTCGCGTCTCAAGAACCGATTAAGCTTCTGAGCTCGGATGGCGGCGGATTCTTCAATGCGAATTCCGCTCACCCATTCGAGAACCCGACACCGCTTACGAACCTGATCGAGATGCTGCTCATGCTGGCGATTCCCGCCGCGCTGACCCACACGTTCGGTCGAATGATCGGTGCGCCGCGGGAAGGTTGGCTCCTGTTCGCGACGATGATGGTGCTGTTCTTCGCGGGCAGCATGGTGGCGACGTGGAGCGAGCAGCGCGGGAACCCGGCGTTGGGGGTGCAGACCGGCGGAAACATGGAAGGGAAAGAGGCGCGCTTCGGCGCTCCGGCGTCCGCCCTCTTTTCAGTGGTGAGTACCGCGTCCAGCGACGGAGCCGTGGACAGCGCACATGATTCCTTTACGCCGCTGGCCGGGCTGGTGCAGATGTTCAATATGAAGTCCGGAGAAGTGATTTTTGGCGGAACAGGCTCAGGTCTCATATCGATGCTGCTGGTGGTGCTGATCACGGTTTTCATCGCAGGATTGATGGTGGGGCGAACGCCTGAGTATTTGGGCAAGAAGATCGAGGGCAAAGAGATGAAGATGGTGATGCTTTCCGCGGTGGGCACCGCCGCGGCGATGCTGGTCTTCTCCGCCGCAAGCCTGGCCGTGCGTTTCCCCCCGAACGGCTACTGGAATCCTCCTGGAGCGCCGATTGCGAATCTGGCCAATCCAGGCCCGCACGGCATGAGCGAGATCTTGTATGCGAATGCCAGCGCCGTGGCGACCAATGGGAGTGCGTTCGCCGGACTGAACGCGAATACGCCGTGGTTCAATCTGACGCTCGGCCTTCAAATGCTCATCGGACGGTTTATTCTGATTATCCCGGCGCTGGCGATCGCGGGAAGCCTGTCGCGCAAACGTAGGATCGCGCCAACCAGCGGGACCATGCCCACCGACGGCCCGCTCTTTTTAGTGCTGCTGCTGGGGACGATCTTTCTGATCACGGCGCTGACTTTCCTACCCGCTTTCTCGCTAGGTCCGGTCGCGGAGCACTTTCTGATGACTGCCCATTGATTGCGTCACGCCGGCTAGTAGAACCAGATCATGTCCGCGGCGAACATCAATTGGCTCTTCTTGGCGCCGTTGTCATAAGCGGGTGCGTCGTAGGCATGATCGTATCTAAGCTCCGGACGGAAGACGACCGTCGTTCCGATCCAATGATTCCAAGAGATCTCGTGTTCGGAATAAGTCGTCTTGAAGCCGGTCCTCTGGCCCCGGATATCGTCAAAATACTCATTCCGGAGAATGATCGCGTCCTTCTTCGAGATCTGCCGGGTCAGGTAATGGACGGTAGCCCATTCCGGCGCAAAGCAGGTCAGCTCGGTTGTGTTGTTGCAAAAGGCCCCGTTGGAATTGGTGATGAGCAGTGATGCCGCGGCAGCGGGATTATTGACGTTGGGCGTATCCTTCATGTACTGATACCAGGTCTCCCAAGCCATGTGCCATTTTGACTGACCGAATTTGTGATACCACGTCGCGTAGTATGCAGCGAGGTTGTTGTAGTTGTATTTGCCCGAGTTTATGGAGTTCGCGCAAATATAAATGTTGTCCCCGCCGTGCGCCCAGTTATAGGCCATGCACACATTTCCGGTGAGGGTCGCGTCGGGCGCCCAGGGCGCGGCTTCGCATCCACCGGATAGTCCGACCTGTGTGGTCCAGTGATTACTCCACTTAACGGTCGCATTGATGCCAGTTTGCGTATAGCAATCATAGGTATAAGTCAGCGAATGACTGTAGGTATAGTTATTCGGAGCCAGTTGCGCTTCGATGTCCGGGAGTGAAATATAACGCCCGATTCTGACATCCATCCCCTCTCCTATTTTCGGAAAGTATAAGTCCACATACATCATCACGGGATCGTACCCTTGTTTTAAACCGATAGACCCGTTTGATTGAGTATTATTCAGCAATTGTTGGCTGAAATAACCCTCGGCGGTCGTGAAGCGATAATCCAGCCCGTACATGTTGGTAAATCGGAAACCCCAGTCGAAGTGATCGGTCTGAACCGTGTCGGGAGTCCGCTCAATGTATAACGTCGCCTGATCGAGTTGAAATGTATTCGGGACCTCCGCATAGGCTGCTGGCAGATTCCCGTACGGTCGTGCGCTCGAAGTACTGATGTTCATCCCGAAGTCCGCCCAGCCGTAGATCTGAATATTGGCCTTCTTCCACCAATCCCCGTGGGGACCATTCTGCAACGCCGTCGACAGTGGGTACGCGGTGGCATTGGGATAACCAATCCAGACGGTGCCTCCGATGGGCCACACTGCAAAAGGAAACGGAGGATTGTCGACGGGCGCGGGGTAGCCTCGGAACTTGGGCGGTGGTCCGGTGTCCGGGCTGGGATGCCAGTCATCCCGATAGGAGTGGATCAGGCGGGTGAGGAATCCATCTTTGGCGACGTTCGTTACGGGTTCAGCAGGGCTATTCGCCGAGGGCGCATCCCCGGGGCCGGTCTGCGCCTTCAATAACATACACAACAACCCAGCCGGCACGATCAGTCGATTTATTGACATGGATCGGCTGAGTATAGACCCGGGACATAAAAAAGTTATAAAAATCTGCCGAGGAACTTTCGCCGCTATTTCCGCGGAGCAAACCGATCATCAAGCGCCAGGTTCAGAAGCAGCACATTCACCCGCGGCTCGCCGAGGAAGCCCAGGTCGCGGCCCTCGGTGAATTGGCTGACCAGTTGGCGGATCTGATCTTCACTTGCGCCGCGCGCTTTTGCAACGCGGGCTACCTGCACGTCGGCTGAGGCCGGGCTCAGATGCGGATCCAAACCGCTGCCGCTGGCTGTTACCAGATCGGCCGGAATCGGTCCCGTGTAATCCGGATTCTCTTTGCGGAATTTCTCGACCGACGCCTTGACCCGATCGCTTAACTTCTGGTTCGTGGGACCAAAGTTGGAACCGCCCGACGCGGTAGGATCATAGCCGTCGCTGCCGGCGGCCGAAGGTCGCGGCTGAAAGTACTCAGGCTTCGAAAAGTTCTGGCCGATCAGCTCGGAGCCGACCGTATGGCCGTTCCTAGTAATCAGGCTGCCGTTAGCCTGCTTCGGGAATATCAGCTGGCAGATGCCGGTCACCAGGCCCGGGTAAATCACGCCCGTGAGCACGGTCAGCACCAGCGTCATTCGAAGTCCCGGCAGTAGTTGTCTCCACATAATGATTCCTCCTAGACTCCTTCCTCAGGCGAGGCCCAGCACGTGAATGATCTGATCGATCACCCAGATGCCGGGAAACGGCGCAATGATTCCACCCAGCCCATAGATACACAAGTTCCGGCGAAGCAGCGACGCCGCGCTGGTCGGCCGGTAACGTACGCCCCGTAGCGCCAGCGGCACCAGCGCGATAATGATCAGCGCGTTGAAAATCACGGCCGAAAGCACCGCGCTTTGCGGCGTATGCAAGCCCATGATGTTGAGCTTGGCCAGCGCCGGATAGGTGGTCATGAACATCGCCGGGATGATGGCGAAATACTTGGCCACATCGTTGGCGATAGAAAATGTAGTGAGCGCGCCGCGCGTAATCAGCAACTGCTTGCCGATGGCGACCACCTCAATCAGCTTGGTGGGGTTCGAATCGAGATCCACCATGTTGCCGGCCTCTTTGGCGGCCATCGTGCCGGTGTTCATCGCCAGGCCGACGTCGGCCTGGGCAAGTGCGGGAGCATCGTTGGTGCCGTCGCCGGTCATCGCCACCAGGCGGCCTTCGCCCTGCTCCTTTTTGATGTACGCGAGTTTATCGGCAGGCGAGGCCTGCGCCAGGAAATCGTCGACGCCGGCTTCAGCTGCGATCGCGGCGGCCGTAAGGGGATTGTCGCCGGTGATCATCACCGTGCGGATTCCCATGGCGCGCAACTGGCCCAGGCGCTCTTTCATGCCGCCTTTCACTACGTCTTTCAAATGAATCACGCCCAGCGCTTCGCTGCCATCGGCGACGGCCAGAGGTGTGCCGCCCTGCCGTGAAATGCGCTCCGCGGTTTCAATCATCTCGGGTGGAACCATCCCGCCGTTTTCCCGAACGAACTTCGCGATCGCCTCCGACGCGCCTTTGCGCAGGCGGCGGCCGTCAATATCTACGCCGCTCATGCGGGTGTAGGCTGAGAACGGAATGAACTGCGCCTCGTGGCTGGCCACTTCGCGTCCTCGCAGCCCGTACTTGGATTTCGCCAGCACGACCACGGACCGGCCTTCGGGAGTCTCATCCGCGAGGCTCGAAAGTTGCGCCGCATCTGCCAGGTCGCCTTCGGATACGCCGTTCACGGGAATGAACTCGACCGCCTGGCGGTTGCCGATGGTGATCGTTCCGGTCTTGTCGAGCAGCAGCGTGTTCACGTCGCCCGAAGCTTCCACCGCTTTGCCGCTCATCGCGAGCACATTGTGCTGCATCACGCGATCCATGCCCGCGATGCCGATGGCGGAGAGCAATCCGCCGATCGTGGTCGGAATCAGGCAAACCAACAGCGATACCAACACGGCGACCGTCGGCACCGTGCCGGAGCCTGCGGCCGTGACGCTATAGCGCGCGAACGGCTGGAGGGTCACCACGGCCAGCAAAAAGATCAGCGTCAGGCCCGCGATCAAAATATTCAGCGCGATCTCGTTGGGGGTCTTCTGGCGCTCCGCGCCCTCGACCAGGGCAATCATACGGTCGAGAAACGTTTCCCCCGGATTCGACGTGATGCGGATTAGGATGTGGTCCGACAAAACACGGGTTCCACCGGTAACGGCGCTGCGGTCGCCGCCGGATTCGCGAATGACTGGAGCGCTTTCACCGGTGATGACGGACTCGTCGACGGTGGCAATGCCGTCAATAACTTCTCCGTCTCCCGGAATGATGTCGCTAGCCTCGCAGTAAACTACGTTGCCGGAGCGGAGTTGGGAAGCCGGCACCGCCTCCATGTGGCCGCCGTCGGTCTGGCGCTTGGCGATAGTGTCCGTCTTGGTCTTGCGCAACGCGTCGGCCTGTGCCTTGCCGCGCGCCTCTGCCATCGCTTCGGCAAAGTTCGCAAATAAAACAGTGAACCACAGCCAGACAGCGATCTGCAGTTCGAATCCGGTTCCCGTGGAGCCGTTGAATAGATTGCGGACGAGCAATAGGGTGGTGATCGCGGCGCCCACTTCCACCACGAACATCACGGGGTTCTTGGCGAGCGTCGCCGGATTCAACTTGACGAAGGACTCCTTGGTCGCCCGGCCGAGGATTTCCGTATCAAACAGCGGGCGCGCGTGCGCCAGCCGCTTCGGCAGCAGCTCCGTCGGGTCCGGCGGCCGCATCGAGGAAACAGGTTTAGGATCTTCAACCAGTTGCGCCATGGCTAGAACAGCCTCCCTTGCTGCATCAGAAAATGTTCGACGATGGGACTCAGCGACAGGGCTGGGAAAAACGTGAGTGCGCTGACAATCACCACGGTCCCCACCAACAGGCCGACAAACAGCGGGCCATGCGTGGGCAACGTACCGCTGGTGGCGGGAATGCGCTTCTTCGCCGCCAAACTACCCGCCACGGCCAGCAGCGGGATAATGAATAGGAATCGGCCCACCAGCATGGTGATCCCGCCCGCGAAGTTGTACCACGGCGTATTTCCGGTAATGCCACCGAACGCGCTGCCATTGTTCGCGGCGCTCGAGCTGAACAGGTAGAGAATCTCACCAAACCCGTGCGGCCCGCCGTTGTTAAGATTCCCGGTTGCCGGACCGAACTGGCCATTCCAATATCCGCCTTTGGAGAAATTCGCGACGGAACTGATGCCGGCGAAGACCAGCACCACGGCAGCGGTGGCGATCAGCGCCAGCATCGCCATCTTCACTTCCTTCGATTCGATCTTCTTCCCCAGATACTCGGGTGTCCTGCCGACCATCAGGCCGGCGATGAAAACCGCCAGGATCGCGAACAGCAGCATGCCGTACAATCCCGCGCCGACTCCGCCGAAAATCACTTCACCGGTCTGCATGTTGAACAGCGGAACCAAGCCGCCGAGCGGGGTAAGGCTATCATGCATCGCGTTGACCGCTCCGCAGCTCGCATCCGTGGTGACGGTGGCGAACAACGCGGAGGCCGCAATTCCGAAGCGCACTTCTTTGCCTTCCATATTGCCGCCGGTTTGCGTCGCCGCCGCGGAGGATTCGAGGCCAAGCTTCGAAAGAATCGGATTGCCGGCCTGTTCGGTGCCGTACAACACGAACGTCCCGGCCAGGAACAGAAAGCTCATGGCGGCGAACAGAGCCCAGCCCTGCCGCGTGTCGCCGACCATTTTCCCGAAAGTGTAGGTGAGCCCCGCGGGAATGATGAAGATCGCGAGGACCTGAATCAAGTTCGTCAGCGGCGTGGGATTTTCAAACGGATGCGAAGAGTTCGCATTGAAAAAACCGCCGCCATTGGTCCCAACCATCTTGATAGCCTCCTGGGATGCGACCGGCCCCTGCGCGATCGTCTGCGTCTTCCCTTCCACGGTCGTCGCGACCGTGTATGGATGCACGTTCTGGATCACGCCCTGCCAGCACAATAGGAGCGCAATCACCACCGAGAGCGGCAACAAGAGATACACCGTGCCACGAACCAGGTCCGCCCAGAAATTCCCAATGGAGCGAACCTGCTGACGCGCGAACCCGCGGATCAGCGCGATGGCGATTGCGATTCCGGCCGCCGCCGACGTGAAATTGTGCATGGTCAGCCCCAGCATCTGCACCAGATAGCTGAGTGTCGATTCGCCCGAATAATTTTGCCAGTTGGTGTTCGTGGTGAAGCTGACGGCGGTATTGAAGGCCAGGTCCGGCGTCATGGGCGTGGCGCCGGCGGGAGCGTGCGCGGTTCCGAATCCCATGGGGTTAAAGGGTAGCCAGCCTTGAACGCGCTGCAACAGATACAATGTCAACGCGCTGAAGATGCTGAACGCGAGCAGGCTGCCGGCATACTGCGTCCAGCGCTGTTCAGTGGCTTCGTTGACACCACAGGCCGCGTAGCACAGGCGCTCCACCGGGCGCAGGATCGGATGCAGGAACGTCCGCTCCCCGGCGAACACCCGGGTCATATAGGATCCCAGCGGCTTGGCGGCCGCCAGGATCAGCAGAAAGAATACTGCGATTTGAAGAATGCCATTCGGCGTCATCAGAATTTCTCCGGCTTCAAGAGCGCGTAGAACAAATATCCAAACATAAGTACCGCGGCGATTCCGGCGATGATGTAATCCATATCAAATCCCCTTTAGAGCTTTTCACAAGCTCTGGTCAGATACCAGCAGGCGATAAAAAAGACGATCGCGACCGCGACGTAGAACAGATCCCACATAGTCGATTCCTTTCAATTCGGGTTGGCCAGCACCACCTGGTGACCGAGGCGTTCCAATCGTTTTGCCAGGCGGTGTTCCTGTGTCCACCAAGCACCACGCTCCAGGACCACGACTGATCCTGGGTTCAGAGCGGATTCTAGCATCCCGCGCCGGTCGCGGCCGAGACGGATGTCGACCAGTGTATCGACACGTGCGTCGGAGGCAACGGTCCGGAAGCGCCGCTTCGTAAAGTCGAGCGACACCCTCGGTACGTCGATATCGAGCGGATACGGCACTACTTCGAGGACCAGAAGTCGGATGCGGGCCGCTAGTCCCGCGGCCAGCTCCGCGGCTGTCCTCAGGTTCCGCAACGTCGCTTTCGTGGTGGTGTGGAGTACGACGACTTCGAGAGAACCGCCTTCTTGAACCTGCGCCGGGGTGGGTCTACCAAGGCTAGAGGCTGGGTGTAGTGCTGTCATATTGCTTCTCTCTGAATTAACGGTAGCCCACTACGCGTAAAAGATGCATAAAGAAAGCCTAAGACTTCTCTAACTGCTGTGAGCACTCGGAGGGCCGTAGGATGAACGCCATCGGAGGGGATTCGACCGCGCCAATTGACTCAGAAGGCGGCTTTGGGCATGGCTGATTTGACGCGAGAGCTTGTGGCGACAGGGATAGTAGCCTAAAATCAAAGAGCTGGCAAATGTCGGGGCGTAGCGCAGCCTGGTAGCGCACCTGCCTTGGGCGCAGCCCGACAGCTTCCACAGCTTCTTTCAATTCTCCACACTTCTAATTGCTTCAACAATTTGGGGAATCTGCTTTTCGCTCAAAGCTAACCCAAGGCAGCTCAACGCGAGGGGTTTTGTCACGGTTTTGCCACGGTCACTCGGTCTACTGCACAGGCAACAAGACTGAAGCCTGTGACATTGAGAATGAGGGCCTGAGTTGGGGCATTCGCTACCTTCGAACCCGTGCTCACGAGGGTACTCGCATTTGGTGAATGCCCGAGCGCACTATCCGTCAATTTGTCACGAACCGCTGTTCAGAGTTGCCGATCTCTCCGGACGCATCGTAAATCGCAGTCAGCGTCTCCAGAATCTCGGCCTCGCTTATCGCGCGCTCCGCATCGGACAGGTTGCTCACAGTCTCCAAAGCATGCCGCAGAATGGCTACAGCTTCCTCGCGGGCCAAGCGCTGCGCGGCCGTTGCCGCAGCGAGTTGCAGGTATTTAACGGCTCGAAGCCAATCAGCTCCTTGTTCGAAATGGTCCGCAAGATAGTAGGCGACGTCATTCGATGACTCCAGGTGCGCTTCGGCCCACTCTGCAACGCGCCGGTGCAAAAAAGCCCTCCGCGTTGGTGTCTGCCGGCGATAAAAGATCTCGCGGTACAGCGTGTTCGCGAACTCGAAACTTTGGGGCCACCGCGAGGCGGCGGGGCGTACAATGCGGGGGCGCCGCGATAACCGTTGGAGGAGCTCCTCCAACGGTTCCGCATTCACCTTCATTACCGCAGCAAGGGCCGTCGCAGAGAACAGAGGGCCCATCACACTTGCGACCTCGAGTGCCCGCTGCTCCGCTGTCGTCAAGCGGTCAATCTGAGCTTCAATGATCTGACGCAGAGTCTCCGGAACCTCGCTGCTGATTTCTTCGAGAGACCCTGTTAGGCGCCATCTTCCGTTCACGTGCGACATCAAGCCCCGCCCGGTCATGTGATCCAGCACGGCGATCATAAACAACGGATTACCCGCGGACTGCCGATGGATCAACTCAGCAACACCTTCAGGCGGGCTATCGCCCAGCGACTTCGTGCCCAGATATTCGGCAACGTCTGCTCTCGAAAGTGGCGCGAGAGTGATTTCCTTACACAGGTGATGAGCCAGCAGGTCTTGTTTGAGTATCTTCAGGGGATGTTCGGGAACGACCATGTCTACGGGCCGCTTCGTGAGGACCAGGAGGAGTTTTCCTGCCATCCGTTGGCGGGCGAGAGCTGAGATCAGGCCGACGGTCGAAGGATCCGCCCATTGAAGGTCCTCGAAAACGAGTAGTATTGGCGCTTCCGAGGTGAAGGCGTCCAGCGCCTCCCGGACTTCGCGCAGCATGCGATCCCGAGTCGCGCCAAGGATCTCCTGCTGCAGCGTCTGGCGATGTTCTCGCTTAAGCAGGGCGGGAAACTGTACAAGCCATGTAGGCGCCCGCGCTGCCAGAATCTCAACAACCCGAGGCCCCTCGGAACCACGGCACAACTGCCCGAGTGCATCTAGCACCGGATAATACGCTTCCACGCTTCCGTAACCTTCCACGCATTGTCCGCGGACGGCGCGGATGGATGGATACTCGGCGGCGATCTGGCGTTGGAATTCGTCGACGAGAGCGGTCTTTCCGACCCCAGGCTCTCCCGTGATGAAAACGATCTGACGCTGGCCCCCCCAAGTTCTTTGGAGGCAGGTGCGCAACTCACCCAGAGCGCAGTCTCTGCCTACCAGTCTGGCTCGGTCGGGACTCCCTGACGCCGAAGGTTTCGTAATTCCCCATTCCCCTACCGCGGCCTTGAACTGGTATCCGCGCCGGGGCAGGGTTTCAATAAAAAGTGGATTCTTCGGGCGGTCGCCCAGCGTTTTCCTGATATCAGCAATCTGATACTTCAAGATCTCCGGTTGGACGAATGTCTCGGGCCAGACTGCCTGCAGAAGTTCATCCTGTGTCACTAGGCGACCCGCGTGCTCCACAAGGTAGCGGAGGACGGCAAACGCCTTGGGAGTTAGCAGAATGCGCTCGTCCCCCTTCCCATCCTCGCGGCGCCACAGGCACTGGTTGATTGTGTCCAATCGGAATGGGGGAAACTCTTTCATCTCAAGACTTACACCTTTCCCTATTCGCTGATAGCAGTTCTTCTGCCCGGTTCCTGTGAGTCCTCCAGTTTCGTATCTATCTGTGTTTATTGAGGTTGCTCTCACGTGCCACTGGAGAGATCTGGGCTATATGACACGAAGCCTCTGAATGATTGCGCCAAAATCCGCAATTCACGGCCAGCTCACAGCGGTTCCGAACTCTTCGTGCCGCAATTTCCACAGCCTGTCAGGTGCCGCAAACCGGAGGCAAACTTCTCTTTCACCAAAACCTAACGGCAACCTCACTGCTATGATCCCAAATTCGCGTAATCTCACTACAGAAAGGAGCTACACAATGGCTGCAGTTACCTACAATCGACTCGCCGGCATGGAGGAGATTCGCGGATCCTGGGGATGGTTCTTAGCTCTTGGAATCTTGTTCATTATTCTTGGTGCCGCCTGTATTGCCTTCGACGTAACCGCGACCTTCGCTACGGTGTTGGTCTTCGGCTGGATGCTTCTGATCAGCGGAGTCTTTGCCTTGGTTCATGCGTTCAGTACCGGGACCTGGAGCGGCTTCTTCCTCTACCTGCTGAGTGCGCTGTTCCGGGGCTTCACTGGATTTTTGCTCATTCGCTACCCGCTTACTGGAGCCGAGAGCCTCACCCTGGTTCTGGCTTCGTTCTTCATTGTGGGCGGAATGTTCCGGACAATTGGAGCCGGAATGGTGAAGTTCCCTCGCTGGGGCTGGGTTGCCTTCTCCGGGGCCATCTCAGCGGTATTGGGGATGATGCTACTGGTCCAAATCCCGATTTCCGGGATCTGGTTCATCGGATTCGCGATCGGTGTTGACCTCGTCTTTGACGGAGTCGCGGTAGCCAGTTTCGCCACCGCGATACACAGTTTGCCCAAGCGGACGGCTTTCGCTTAGACATTTCAGTAACCCTCAACAAAAGGAGACGTAACAATGGAAAGAATGCTCGTTGTGATCTTTAATGAAGAATCGAAGGCCTCTGAAGGATCGCGGGCCCTCAAGCAACTCGATGCGGAAGGAAGCATCGCGATTCACGCCGAATCGGTAATTAAGAAGAACGCCGATGGCACGGTCACGATGAAGGAGTCGGAAGATGAGTTTCCGATAAGCACCGTCGGCGGAACGGCGATTGGCAGCCTCGTCGGACTCCTCGAAGGACCGATCGGCTTAGGAATCGGCGCGGCGGCTGGCTTGCTAGCTGGCAGTATCGGCGACCTGAACGTAGCTGGGGTCAATGCAGAGTTCCTTGACGATGTTGCTGCCACCCTGACAGCGGGAAAATGCGCGGTGATCGCTGACGTCAGCGAAGAGTGGGTTACTCCGGTGGATAGCAGAATGGAGGCACTGGGGGGAACGGTGCTTCGGACGGCAAGAAAGATTGTCGAGGACGACCAGAGGACCAGAGATGTGGCGATGCTTCGCGCGGAAATCGATCAGCTTAAGGCCGAGCACGCCCGGGCTCGGGCTGACCGCCGGGCTAAGCTCCAGGCCAAGATCGATAACCTCAACATCAAGCTGCAAGCCAAGTTAGATGAGGCCAAGCAAAGGTCGGAGCAAATCAAGAGCGAGACTGAAGCCAAAGTGCAGGCCCTGCGTAAAAAAGCCGAAAAAGCTCAGGGTGAAATCAAGGCGACTCACGATGCGCGCGTGAAGCAGATCCGCGAGGAATACGGACAGTCCGCAACAAAGCTGAAGCACTTGGTCGCCGGGCAATTGAAGGAAGCAGCTGCGCATCTGGAGAAATAAGAAGGCTGGCATTTCGCATGTGAATTCGCGTGCGTGCACTGCAATTGTGCAGTAAACCAAATTTGAAACACAGGAGAAACTTATGAGCACCGATGTGAATGTAGCAAGGCACGTAATCCACGACAAGTTTGAGTCTCAACTCAAGACCACTGAGGCGAGGCTGGAGACGCTGAAAGCGCAAGCTGAGACCGCGAAAGCGAACGCCGAGATCAAAGCAATCGCGGAGTTGCTGACCAAGAAGCCGGTGATCCAGCGCAAATTGCAGGAACTGAAGAAGTCAGGCGAAGACCGGTGGGAACAGGCAAAGGCGGATCTCGAGACACGGATCGCAGACTTCGAGAAGTCGGTGAAGGGGATCGAATCGAAAATAAAGGCCCAGTGACGCGGAGGGGCGAGAGGATTGCTCTGAATCCTGAAAACCAGAAGCGCGTCGCAGCGGTTGCCGGATTGCCTTCCCTTTACGCCCGCCGCTCGCTCGGGCGATGAGCAAGCGGCGGCGCAATCCGGCTTAGAGCTCAGCGAAAGGAGAGTTGAGAATGATCGATGTGATGATAGTCAAAGTTACCCCGGAAATGATTCAGAACTGGGGTTGGATCCTCGCGTTCGGCGTCGTCGTACTATTGCTTGGCATCGCCGCCATAGTGCGATCCTTCATGGCCACAGTGGTTTCAATGGTGTTTTTCGGATGGGTACTGGTGTTTGCGAGCACCGTCCAATTAGTCGATGCGTTCCTGGTCGGCAAGTGGGCAGGGTTCTTTCTACACCTGCTGATGGCTATCCTCTTCGGAACAACCGGCTTACTGATGCTGATGAGACCGGTCATAAGCGCGGAAGCTGCGACTTTTATGATGTCGATGTTCTTCTTGATCGCCGGACTGGATCAACTGGCTGTTGCGTTCTGGACCCATCTGGCGGGCTGGGGTTGGCAAGCCTTCAACGGAATCATCGCCTTGGTCATGGGTGGTCTCATCCTGGCGGAATGGCCGGTCTCGGGACTTTGGGTGATCGGTCTTTTCGTCGGTATCGATCTGATTGCTTACGGTTGGTCTTGGGTCGCGCTGGCTCTTGATCTGCACAAGATTTGAGCAGCTTGGTGTTCCCAACTCTCGCGCAGAATCAGTTGCTGTCGAAACCCGGTTCGGAGGGGCGTCTGACTAAGCACCCGGGTCAGATCGCCGAAGATCCGAGCTCGTGTGTCGTTCCTGTCACTCAGGCATCTACTGAGCACGACGAGAAAGCTGGGCGCGGATCTCGGTTTGTATTATCTCCGCGGCCAGCCGCGGCAGTTGTTGCGCTCCCGCTCGCTCGACGCTATTCTTGTTCGCCAAATACCTTCGCGTAGCTAGCGCCGTACGGATAAAAGCTAGCTCTTTCGGCCCGTTCCCAGGCAGCCTTCATCTCGGGACTACTGATGTCCCAATCCGGCCGGCATCTCTTCGACACCGTTCGCAAGTCCTGTCGAAGCTCTTCGATCGTCGGACGGCCGAAGTACCAGTAACCGTTGTAGATCTTGAAAACAACTAGGCCCGGTTCGAGGACGATGGTGTGGGGAACCATCGGATTATGCATCGTGTCCGTGTACTCGGCGATCTCAAGATCCTTCTGGACTATTCGCCCCGCATCGGACAAAAACGGCCAATGTGCGCCGACGCCAGTCCGGTACTCATTGGTCGCAATTAAATTGTCTGTGCTGATTGTGACGAGGCGGCAATAACCAACTTCCATCTCGCGATGAAGTTGGACAAGTCCCTCCGCTTGCCGCCGATCTTTTGGGCAGAAAGCTCCGCGGCTGAGCACCAGGATCATTGGATCAGGCCCCTGCAGATCGGACAACTTGCGGCGTCTGCCTGCGTGATCGGTCAGCTCATAATCGGGGAAAACTGTTCCGGGGACGATGTCTGCTCGCATTCTATTGAGCCTCCTTGGACGGTTATGACGAACGAGTCCCTGATCATTTCCAGCTTTAGAACCGAACTTGATACCTAGCGGGATAAATGAAGCGCTTGCAACTCCGCAATACCCATATTTTCGTGAGCCGTCTCGGCAGCTAATGCCCCACTCGCTCCGTTACGCTTCGCGAGCTCGACGCGGAGGAGGACTGCGTTCTCCGTCTGTCGCAGAGATGTTGAGAGTGAACCTCGCGAAACACGACGGACTATCGGCTCCGCGAGCCATCGAAGCGAGGCCGGAATGTCGCGGCTCAGCCCGATCGCCTCAACCTCGATATAGACGCCACCGTCGCGTTCGAGGTAGCGCGCGATGCTGAAGAGCCGCCAAATGACGCCGCTGCCTTCACCTGCCAGCAAGGCGTGTTGAGCAGGTGCGCCGTACTCCTCTATTTCCCGGATTCGCGTAGCTCGAGAGATGCTATATCCGCGCCGGTCGTCTAGAT
>JBEKBK010000105.1:0-19334 GCA_050015435.1 Bryobacteraceae bacterium | reverse complement strand
GCTCGGCTTCATCCCAGCCGCCGACAACCACGTATTCGAGCTCCTCGTTCAGGAACTCTTCGCACGCCTTCTCCCACGATGCGTCGGTCACTTCGACAAAATCAGCGAGAACGCCGGTGGGCCGGAACCCTTCGATCTGGCCGTGTTCCAGGCCCAGGAACAAGCGCTTCACTGACTCGGTGGTGTACGCCCGATGGGACAAAATCTCTTCGAGCGAATCCTTGCGCGCCTTCTGCCGCGAAAGCACGGCGCGAGTCTCTTCCAGCTTTTGCCGGGCCGATGCTGTCCGCGCCTGCCGCGACTTGATTTCCTCCTCGGCGTTCCGGCGCCGGTCGACGAGTGATTCGAGCTCCATCTGACGCGCCGACAATTTGCCGGATAGTTCCGCTCGAACCTGCTCCAGCCGGGTCAAGTCGCCCGAGGCGGACTCTTCTTCCTTTCGGGCCCGGGTCGCGTCGCGCTCGATGGCCGCCAGGTATTCATCGATCTGAGCGAGCTGGTTGCGCAACGTGGACGACTCGCCGAGTAGCCGCAGCACTTGATGCCGCGCCGTCTCGATTCCGCGCTCGCGCCCGCGCAGGTCGTTCTGAAGAGCGTCGCGCTCCTGCGTTTTCGCGTTCAATCGCGCTCGTAGAGCCTCGCCCTCACGCTCAAATGCGGCGACCGCTTGCGTGTGCACCTCGAGTTCCGCCGCTTCCCGCTGATGCCGCGCTTCCATTTCCTGCGTTTCGGCTTCGCCGGCCGCCAGGCGATGGTCGATCGCGGCGATCTGCTTGGCTTGGAGCTCCAAACGTCCGCGCGTGCGCTCGGATTCGAGATTCAATTGAGCCACACGGCTGCGCGCTTCGGTGAGCTCGGCGTCGGTTCGATAACAGGATTCCTGGAGCTGCGTATACTCCTGCTCCTTGTGCTGCACGCCGGTCGAGAGATTCTGGTAAGCGCCTTGCGCCTGGTTCAGGTCGAGCGCGAGCTTCGAAGCTTCTCGCTCCAGCATGCGAAAGCGGCCGGATACCGCCTGGCGCAGGTGCGCCACCATTTCCGAGCGCAACTCCTCATATCGGCGCGCCTTGGAGGCCTGCCGCTTGAGCGAGTTCACCTGCCTACCGACTTCCTCGAGGATGTCGAACACGCGGGACAGATTCTGCCGTGCGCTTTCGAGCTTCGCTTCCGCGAGACGCTTGCGAGTTTTATATTTTCCGATGCCGGCCGCTTCCTCGATGATGGCCCTGCGATCGGCCGGTTTGTTCGAAAGAATCTGCCCGATGCGGCCCTGCTCGATAATGGCGTAGCTTTCCGGGCCGAGTCCCGTGCCGCTGAAGAGATCCTGAATGTCGCGAAGACGTGCGGTGCGGCCGTTGATCAGATAATCGCTTTCGCCGGAGCGGTAGAGACGCCGCGTAATCGTAACTTCGTTCGGTTTCGCATGGGCGTGAGCGTGTCCATTTGCATGACCGTTCGCGTGGCCGTTGCTTACGTGACCATTCGTGTGAAGGTCGAGGGCTTGGTGGACCGCCGGGTCGACCATGGTGAGCGTAACCTGTGCCATACCGAGCGGCTTCCGCTCCCGAGTGCCGGCGAAGATGACGTCTTCCATGCGCGCGCCGCGAAGACTCTTGGCGCTCTGCTCGCCCAGCACCCAACTGATGGCGTCGCTCAGATTGGATTTTCCACAGCCGTTGGGCCCGACGATGGCGGCGATGCCGGAACCGTGAAACCGCATCTCGGTGCGGTCGTAGAAGGACTTGAAGCCCTGGATGTCTACACGCTTTAACTTCAGCAAAAGGTGCCTCTCCCTATAATGACGCTTCTCGGGGGGTGACACCATCCTAATCCGAACGGGCGGAAAAGTAAAGCGTGGAGTGTACCGAATCTTGGGGGTGCCACCGGAAACCTACTACATCTAGTATGTCATTGCCCGGACAGATTTGGACACTGCTGGCCGTTCCGGGAGCGAAAAAGAGGTGGGGAAGATCATAAATGGGTGGCGTCGTTTAGTGGGTATGGGTTCGGAGGACACGCGCATACTCCACAGTCATTACCGCCGGAGTTATCGCCTTCGCTCGTCCGGACGTTCCGCTCGCCACTCATTCAAACCAACAAGAAAGTTGTTGGGACTACATGAAGGACAGTAACACCGCGTGGAGTTAACTACAATTCTCTAAATGGAATAGTCCAAAGGGTTAAATTGCGGACCTACGTGTTAGACTGTGGTGGTGCCGGAAGACCGGCAACAGGTTGCTGATTCTTCGGGCCCGTAGCTCAGTTGGTTAGAGCGCCTGCTTGACACGCAGGAGGTCAGAGATTCGAGTTCTCTCGGGCCCACCACGAAAAACCCAAGATTGGCGTAGGATTCAGCGATATCGATGGCTTCAGTTAGGTTTCGCAGAAACCCCGGTTGAGGGGACTTTTGGGGGGACCCCAACCTTGGACTGAAGCA
The DNA here is from genome assembly GCA_050015435.1 of Bryobacteraceae bacterium. Lineage (GTDB taxonomy): Bacteria > Acidobacteriota > Terriglobia > Bryobacterales > Bryobacteraceae > Palsa-187. Next base: position 16,897 of record JBEKBK010000105.1, on the reverse strand, counting down.
ATTCAACCGCGTCGATAGCGTCGCGGCGGGCCTGCCGGCGAATATGGCTGTATCGTCTTAGCATGGCTGCGCTCATATGCCCCATCAGGTCCAACATTGTTGACTCCGGTACGCCAGCCTCGGCCGTCTTCGTACAGAATGAATGCCGCAAATCATGTAGCCTGCACGTTACCTTCGCAGCGGTTCGTACGCTTTCCCACGCGGTCTTCAGTGTTGTAACCGGCCTGGTCGGATCTTTCAGCGCGTAGCGATTGCAGAACGGAAGCACGTAGTAGTCCGGCCTGATCGCGCCGAGCTTCTTTGTGTAATGCGCCGCGTGCTGTTCGAGTACGGCCTTGAGGTTCTGTGTCATCGGAATGTGGCGTCCTTTGCCTTTTTCCGTCTTCGCCTTTCCGACCACGATTTCGCCAACAGCGAAATTCACTTGTGACCAGCGCATGGTCCGCGCCTCGTCAGAACGCACTCCCGTCCACGCTAGTAGATAAAGGAACGGATGAATCAGCTTTGACCGGTTCTTAGTGGCCGCGTCCAGGATGGCTTCTTCTTCGGCCGCCTCCAGTGCTCGGTCTACGTCGCGGTTCTCTTCGAGTGCCTTGACCTTCGGCCATAGCAGGCGGAACTTCGAGCCAAGCGCACGCGCGAGTATGGCCAGTTCCATATTGATCGTCCGGTTGCTGGCCGGTGGCTTGTCTTTCTTCCGCTGCGCCATGTAGGCAACGATTCGGTCCTCGGTCAAGTCCCGCATCCGCAGGTCTCCCAGGAGTCGCACCAAGTGCGGTGAGCGTTCCTTGACGGCTGCCGTGGACTTAGGCCGATGGTTCACGCCGTACGTGTTCTGATAGGCCGCCAGTGCGGTTTTAACGGTCTTCAGGCGTGCGCTGTTTGCGTCCTCGGCAGGAACGCCAGCCCGCACTTTCTCAAGTTCTAGGCGACGCCGCTTCTCGGCCTCGATGGCAATCGTCTTTCGCGTGGTCTTGGCTGATTCGCGGATGCGCTGCCCGTCGTAGACGAACTCAAAATACCACTTGCCGTTGCGCTGAAAGACTGCCATGATGACCCTCTTTTAATGCCCAAACTCTAGGCTTATGATCTGCTTTGGATTCAGAACCAGCCGCCTCCCGCTCTTGAAACTGGTCTACGCAAGCTCAAGAAATGGTCTAGTATTTGGTCGGTTCCCCGAGAACAATCCGGACGGTGTCGCGGGCTATCAGCAGTTCTTCATCGGTCGGAATCACGTAGGCCGCCAGGCGAGAGCCGTCGCGGGTGATCGGACCTTCTTTGCCGTGGGCCACCGCCGCGTTGCGGTCGGGGTCGAGATCGAGCCCCATCCAACCGAGGCCTTCACAAATTCGCTGCCTCACTTCCGGGGAGTTCTCTCCGATGCCGCCAGTGAACACGACTGCGTCTGCCCCACCCATTCCGGCCAAATAGGCTCCAATATATTTGCGCACACGGTAGCAAAACAGATCGATCGCCAGCAGGGCACGGCGATCGCCATTTTCCTGGACTTCCGCGAGCAGATCACGCATGTCATTCGTCAATCCCGAGATGCCGAGCAAACCCGACTGCTTGTTCAAGAGACTTTCAACCTCGTGGACCGAGGAACCTTCTTTGGACGCCAGGAATTCAACGACCGAAGCGTCCACGTCGCCGGATCGGGTTCCCATCACCAGACCCTCCAGCGGCGTGAGTCCCATGGAAGTATCGATCGAACGGCCTTCGCGAATCGCGGCCGCCGAACACCCGTTTCCGAGATGGATGGTGATGATGTGCGTCGCCTCCGGCGTGAGATTGCAAATCGAACGGTAGCGGTAGGCGACATAACGATGGGAGGTGCCGTGGAAACCGTAGCGGCGCAGCTTGTGACGCCGGTAGAGCTGATAAGGCAGCGCGTAGAGATACGCTCGCTCCGGCAGGCTCTGATGAAACGCCGTATCGAAGACCGCCACCTGAGGAAGCGCGGAGCCAAGCAAATCGCGCGCCGCGAAAATGCCGCTCAAGTTACCCGGATTATGCAGTGGCGCCAGTTCAATGCACGCCTGAATATCTTTCAACACCTCGTCGTTAATCAGGACGGAGTGCGTGAAGTGCTCGCCGCCATGAACGACGCGATGGCCGGCGGCATGAATGTCTCCGACGCTTCCCACTTCCGGAATGCCGGAAGCGTCGGAGCACGCCCATCGGATGACGTAATCGATCGCTCCGCGAATATCCCGAAGCGGCGCGGTGGTGGGCGGCGCCGCTCCTTTTTCGGTCTCAAGGTGAACCACTGCTTCGCCGCCGATGCGCTCAACGGAGCCGCGCGCCAGACGCCGATCCGCGTTCCGCTGGATGGCATCCAGGTCGGTCGAAATAATTTGAAATTTGACAGAGCTGCCGGTGTTCAGCACGAGTACGTTCATCGTTTGGAGCTTACCATCCCAAGCAGCCGATCGTGTTGCTTTACTTTCTGACCGACTTTTCTTGACCACGCACTGACCACGATCGTCTATGCGTGGATCGGGAATATTCATCAACCCGTGGCGGGTTTTTATCCGATCGAAAGCCTTATTTCCGCGGTGATCGACCTCGGACTGATCGGCCACGGCGAATATCGAAGACGCTCCTAAGGGTAATCGCGGGTTAGCCCATTTGGTTACGCCGTTTGGAGAATTGCCGGGAACCGTTACTGATGGTATTTTTCTAACGGGAGAAGCTGCGCAAATGAACCTTAGAAAATTCCTATTGTTATCCTTAAATTGGCTCGCTTTACTTCTTGCGACAGCCTCGTTTAAGCCAGCATTTGCGCAAACCGCCCCAACACTAGGAACCGTGTCGAGCTTCGCGGTCCTGGGCGCCTCGACCGTGACCAACACCGGCCCAACCACAATTAACGGAGACCTGGGTTTGTATCCGGGTACTTCGATCACTGGGCTGGGGAGCATCACAATCACAGGCACCGTGCACCAAACTGACGCGGTAGCGCAGCAAGCTCAGGCCGATGCCCTTACCGCATACAATTCTCTCGCCGGCCAACCATGCAACACCAACCTGACTGGCCAGGATCTTGGGGGACTCACGCTCACCGCGGGGGTCTACTGTTATCCCGGTACTTCGGCTGGGCTGACAGGAATACTCACGCTTAACGCTCAGGGCAACGCCAATGCCGTTTTCATTATCCAGATAGGGACCACACTCACGACCGCAACTGGCTCCTCTATAGTGCTGGAGAACGGCGCTTCAGCATGCAATGTATTTTTCCAGGTCGGCACCTCCGCGACGCTCGGCACGGGCACTCAGTTCATCGGAAACATCTTCGCGAATACAAGCGTAACCTTGAATACCAGCGCAACCGTGATGGGTAGGGTTATTGCCCTGACCGCAGCGGTAACGATGGATACCAACACTGTTTCGGTTGGCTCATGCGCGACATCCACCACCATGTCCGGCTTTGTGCAGGTTTGCAAAGTCGCCGGTGGCGGCGTCACCGTAGGAACGGACTTCAGTTTCAGCGTTACTGGAGTATCGGGCACACTCACCGTTCCGGCAGGCGCCGCGCCAGGAGGCTCTTGCAGTACCCCTCTGACCGTGGCAGCCGGTTCATCGCTCATCACAGAAACCATACCAGTCGGTACCTCGCTGACGAGCGTCACCACCATGCCCGCGGGAGCGCTGGTCGGAACCCCCAATCTCGCCGCGGGCACGGCTACCGTAACGGTCACTACCGGGGCGACGACGATTGTCACATTCACGGACACGGTTCCCATCGTCGGGAGTACGAATGGCTATATACAGGTTTGCAAGGTCGCCGGTGGAGGCGTCACCGTAGGAACGGACTTCACTTTCAACGTTACTGGAATAATGGGCTCGTTCATGGTTCCGGCCGGTGCCGCGCCAGGAGGCTCTTGCAGTACGGCAATGGTGGTGGCAGAGGGTACACAGACAGTCACAGAAACCGTACCGGGGCCAGGCGGTGCCTTGCTAACGGGCGTCATTACCACGCCCACGGGAGCGCTGGTCGGAACCCCTAATCTCACCGCGGGCACGGCTAACGTGACGGTGACGACCGGGGCGACCACGATTGTCATATTCACGGACACGGTTCCCCCCACCGTCAGTACGAATGGCTATATACAGGTTTGCAAAGTCGCCGGCGGCGGCGTCACCGTAGGAACGAACTTCACTTTCAACGTTACTGGAATAACGGGCTCGTTCATGGTTCCGGCCGGTGCCGCACCAGGCTCTTGCAGTACGCCAATGTTGGTGGCAGAGGGTACACAGACAGTCACAGAAACCATACCCGGCGGTACCGTGCTGACGAGCGTCAGCACTTTGCCGAGCGCGGGATTGCTGGTCAGCAGCAATCTGGGCACGGGCACGGCTAACGTGACGGTCACTGCCGGGATGACGACGATTGTCACATTCGTAGACACGGCCCCGCCCGGCGGAAGCGGCTCCGTAGTGGTTTGTAAAGCCAACGGCGGCGGCGTCGCCACAGGAACGTTTTTCGCATTTACCGTTAACGGCAATCCGCTCTCCGTTGAGGTCGGCTCTTGCAGCAGCGCTCAGGTAGTGCCAGCCGGTTCAGTGCTAATCACAGAAACCATACCGGGACCAGGCGGCGCCTTGTTAACGGGCGTCACCACTTTGCCGAGCGCGGGATTGCTGGTCATCAGCAATCTCCCGGCGGGCACGGCTACCATAACGGTGGTTGCCGGGGCGACGACGACTGTCACATACACTGACGCGGTCCCACCCCCGGGCTCTGGCTTTCTGCAAATCTGCAAAGTCGCGGGCGCCGGTGTCCCTGTGGGTACGCCCTTCACTTTCGACATTAATGGAACACTGGTCACCGTTCTGGCCGGCACGTGCGGGACGTCAATCACCGAACCAGAGGGCCAAGTTGTGATAACGGAAACGGGAAGCGTCTTCAAGGACGGCCCCTACCAGATCGGCTATGCGGCCAACCTGAACATCGGAGACTCGGTTGTAAATCTCTCCAACGACGGCGCCAATGGCGGCTTTCGTTCGGGCACGACCGGAAATATTTGCGTGAACGTCTTTACGTTTGACGCCCAGGAAGAGGAGATTGCTTGCTGCTCTTGTCTGGTGACCCCGGACGGCCTGAACTCCCTCTCGGCCAAGTCGGACTTGATCAGCAATACCCTGACTCCAGCCACTCCGACGTCCCTCGTGATCAAGCTGGTGGCCAGCACCCCCGGAATCGACACAACCGGCAACTATACGATCTGCAATCCGGCCACGGCGGGGGCCACGCCGGGCGTTATCGCAACCACCAACGGATTGCTCGCTTGGGGCACTACCCTGGAGCCGTCTTCTGCTACCGGAACCTACGGAGCGGTCAATGTTCCGTTCATCAATGGGACCTTGTCCACGAGTCTGGCAGGCGTAACCAGCACGCCCACGGGATCGCTGGTCAGCAGCAGTTTGGGCGCCGGCACGGCCACCGTGACGGTCACTGGCGGGCAGACGATCGTCACATTCATCGACACAGCCACGGCCAGCTCGGAGTTGGCTGGCTTGACGCGGGTCTGCAGCTTTATCCAGTCCACTGGCACGGGTTTCGGCATCTGCAACTCCTGCAGGCTCGGCGCGTTGGGCGGCGCGAAGCATTAGAGGCGCCGTTCCATGGGCCGCGCCGGCCCTGTGCGGCCCTTTAGCGAAATGAGTGCGGCTTAGCCGAACGAAACTCGGGCGTGTAGGCGACCACCGTTTCCGGATCGGTATTCTTGTCCACGATCACGCCGAGCCAGGGGACCATCATTTCTTCCCAGGTTTGATCTCCCCACCAGACATCCCGTTTTGGATTTGGATTGAACCGGTTGTTCGCGGAATTGTCGAAGTGCGCGGTGACTTGCAGCTTGGCTCCTTTGGGCACATGGATTGGCTCTGCCAATTGAAGTCGAATTTCACGCTCAACAGCGTTTCAAGTTTGCCGTCAGGATATAGCATCCGGTAAGTCATGTCCTTTCCGCGAAGATGCATGTGCGGCATGAACCACACGATCTCGGCGTCCTGACGAAACACGATTTCAGAGTGAGTCTCCCAATTCGGGTCGCCGGCGGGAATGTGAAAATTCTGTTCTCCCGAAGCGCCGCCGGCGCCACGGTGATGAACTGTCGCGCAGGTACTTCCTTGGCGAGCGTGAATCCGATCTCAGTCTGATCCGTGGTCGCCGTGCCGTTGGTCGTGTAGTGCATCTGGAGCACGAGATCAGATCCGGCCGGGATCAGTTTGGCGGCATGGTGGAGACTAAAATCGACGGCCGGAACCCCAGGTACGTAAACCGCATCCAGTTCCACCAAGGTACGCAAGCGATCGTTTTTGTGAATTCGCTTCGTCGCCACTCCCTCGGCGTCGCGCGGCTGGATGGTGAAATGTGGCACTCCGTACTTTACTTTCTTGTCATGGGGAACGATGGAGGAAGAGCGTGATGGACAACCGAACGATTCGTCGGGCGAATCTCGATCGACGTCACCCACGTGTCCTTGGCGAACCCGCTGGGAAGCGTGATTTCCGTTAATTCGACTACGCCCTTGGCCGGCAATGAAATCGGTTGAGGGAGCGATACGGGTCACGTCCGGCTGAATGCTCCATCCGGCCGGCCACTGAATGGGAGGGGGCTGGTCATGAATGTCACCCGCCGGCGCACCGCTATCGACCCAGGCGACGAGCGTGCTGATTTCATCCTGGCTTAACGTGCGATCGTTCAGGAAGTGGCCATACCTCGGATCAGCGGGCCATGGCGGCATCTTTTTGCCAAGTACCGCGGCCTTGATCGCCTTGGCCCAGGGACGTGTGCTTCGTAGCTGGTGAACGACATCGGCGCGACTTCGCCCGGACGATGGCAGCTCTGGCACTTCTTCTGAAGAATGGGAACAACGTCCTTGTGGAAAGTCGCGCCGGGCGCGCCCGAGCCGGCCATCAGCGTCGTGGCGCGACCGATCAAGCCGGCGACGATTACGAAGCGCGTCAACTATTCATGTTACTGAATCTAATGGGTTGAGGTCGCTTTGAACGGTTTCGCGGTAACTAAAATGGCGACGGATGTTGCTTTGCCTTTAGCCCACGCCTACAACGCCTACAATAGGAAATCGAAGGCTTCGCCACGGAACGCGAACGGATTTTACGTATGCTTCGGGCTGAATTAGCTGCTGCTCAACATCAGCGCGACGACGCCGCTACGTGCTTCACTGAGATTATGTGTGACGTTCCGAGCGGCATCCCATCCCCAGATGGACCGGAACGTATCCGGCAAGTCTCCCGCGAATACGGCGAGACGCAGGCCAAAGCGACAGCAGCGCTCGTCAGTCTAAATGACTTTCTTGTCTATGGCAAGACTCCCCCACACCTCGAAAAGAAGCCAGGGACACAGAAATAGCGCACCTCGCTTTCCGGCCCGAATCTACTAGGGGGTCGCTCATCAAGGGTGCTCCGGTTGTCGGTAACGTCAGACAGCCGGCTGGATTTACTTGCCCTTCCCACGCGCACTGGATAGGTGCATCATAGAGCCATGGATTCGGCCCTCGCCGTTCATAGGCTGCATTTCGCCTTTACCGTTACGTTCCACTACTTGTTCCCGCAATTGACGATGGGATTGGCTCTTCTCATCGTGATTCTAAAAACGCTGGCGTTGCGTTCCGGGAAAGAGCACTATTCCCAAGCGGCGCGGTTTTGGGCGAAGATCTTCGCGATCAACTTCGTATTCGGCGTGGTCACGGGAATTCCAATGGAATTTCAGTTCGGCACCAATTGGGCCAGATTCTCGCGGTCGGCTGGAGCCGTGATCGGACAGACGCTCGCGATGGAAGGCGTGTTCTCGTTCTTTCTCGAATCGAGCTTCCTCGGCATGTTCATTTTCGGCGAGAAACGGCTCGGCCCCAAGGCGCATTGGCTCGCGGCATTCCTCGTGTTCCTCGGTTCATGGATGTCCGGATATCTGATCGTTGCGACGGACGCCTGGATGCAACATCCGACGGCGTACGACATCCGCAATGGCGAGATGGTGCTGACCAGTTTCTGGGGATTGTTGCTGAATCCGTGGGCACTGTGGCAGTTTCTGCACAACATGATCGCGGCCGTGGTCACCGCCAGCTTCGTGATGGCGTCGATCGGCGCTTACTACCTGCTCATGCAGATCCATACGGAGTACGGCAAGACGTTCGTTCGCACGGGCGTTCTGGCCGCTCTGGTCGCAACCTTCCTGCTGCTGTTTCCGACCGGTGACGGCCAGGGAAAGAATATCGCGCTGTATCAGCCGACAACGCTGGCAGCGATGGAAGGGCTGTTCGATACCCAGCAAGGCGCTCCGCTGGTGCTGATCGGGCAACCGGATGTGGAGGCGATGAAACTCGACAATCCGATACAGGTGCCGGGAGCGCTCAGTTTCCTGACGTATCGCCGTTGGGGCGCGCAGGTTCAGGGCTTGCGTGAGATTCCGCGCGACCAGTGGCCGGACAACATACCGCTCCTGTACTTCGCTTATCACATCATGGTGGGTTTGGGAACTCTGCTGCTCGCTGTGTCTGCAATCTCGGTATGGCTCTTGCGCGGCGGCCGCCTGTTTCGCATGAAGCCCCTGTTATGGGTGCTGATGCTCGCACTCCCGTTTCCCTACATTGCGACCACCGCGGGTTGGATGACCGCGGAATTGGGACGCCAGCCTTGGTTGATCTACGGGGTGATGCGCACCGCGCAAGGAACTTCACCTTTCGTTTCGGCCGGCAGCGGATTGTTCACTCTGCTCGGATTCATGGGGCTGTACAGCGTCCTCAGCGTATTGTTCATTTTTCTGGTCGCGCGTGAGATTCAGCATGGTCCGTCACCGGAGGAGGCATAACTCGTGGAAACTCTGTGGTTTTGTCTCGTTGCCCTGATGGTGGCCGTTTACGTCGTGTTGGACGGATTCGATCTTGGATCCGGCATACTTCATCTGCTCGTGGCCCGCAGCGATCGCGAACGGCGTAGCGTGATCGGCTCGATCGGTCCGGTCTGGGACGGCAATGAAGTTTGGCTGCTTGCCGCCGGCGGAGTGATGTATTTCGCGTTCCCAGCGCTATACGCATCGAGCTTCAGTGGATTTTACCTCCCGCTTATGATGGTGCTTTGGCTGCTTGTCCTCCGCGGCCTGTCGCTCGAGTTGCGCAGTCACGTGGATAGCGGACTGTGGCAATCGTTCTGGGATGTTACGTTTGGACTCGCGAGCACACTGCTCGCGGTGTTCTTCGGTGCGGCGCTCGGAAATGTCGTGCGCGGCGTGCCGCTGCATCCCGATGGGTTTTTCTTCCTGCCGCTTTGGACCAACTTCCTGCCAGGGCAGGACGCCGGCATCCTGGATTGGTATACCGTTTCCATTGGCGGGGCCGCATTCCTCGCGCTGGTCATGCACGGCTCTTCGTGGCTGGTGTTGAAGAATAACGGGGACCTTCAGGAGCGCGCCCGGCTGATCGGCCGCCGAGCCTGGTGGGGAGTGGTTGCGTTCACGGCACTCATCACAGCGTTGAGCTTTTGGGTTCAGCCGCATCTTGGGGAAAATTTCACGAAGTATCCATGGGGCTATATTTTCCCGGCGCTGGCGATAGCGGGGTTGATCGGAGTGCGTCTGTGGCAATCGAAACAAGCGGAGTTGCTGACGTTTCTGGCTTCAACTGCCTATCTCTGTGGAATGCTCACCAGTGCGGCATTCGGCGTCTATCCTTACGTGCTCGCTTCGAACGGCGATCCCAACCTGGGCCTCACGGTTTACAATTCCGCAGCACCGGGATATGGCCTTTCCGTGGGCTTGCGGTGGTGGGCTGTGGGGATGATTCTCGCAGCGGGGTACTTCGTTTTCGTTTATCGTCACTTTGCCGGCAAAGTCAGCCTGGACGACTGAGGAATTTAGACGCCATCAACAACGAGCGCCTTCCTGTATGCTCTCAGGAGTTCCTCGCGAGCCTGCGTCCCTAAACGCTCGGGTAGTTCCGTTGGTTGATAACGATGGCACAATTCCACTGTTTTGCGGAGGCTCTCAACAAATTCGATGCACGGTGGACAACCGGCAAGATGAGCCTCAATCTGCTTGCAGGCGTCCGGAGGCAATTCCAAGTTCAGATAATCGGATAGCAGTGCGAATAATTCCTTGCACTTGTCGGTGTTGGGAGGCGACTCCATTTCATTTTCCTCGAACGGTTTTAGCGGCGGCCGGCGTAGGGCCGCCTATCCGAAGGTATTCATCCAGCCTCTGGCGGACCGCCAGACGAGCGCGATGCAGGCGAGTCTTGACCGAATCTTCGCTGACGTCAAGGATCTGAGCCGTTTCATCGGTGGAGAGCTCCTCCACATCGCGCAGCAGAATCACGGAACGGTAGATTTCGGGCAACTCGCCGATCGCGCGTTCAAGCACATCCTTCATTTCGGACTGGAGTAACTGCGTATCAGGGAGGCGTGACCAATCAGCGATATCCAGCTTGACTTCGCCGCCGTTATGTTTTTGCGAAGGCATGAATTCATCGAGCGAAAGCTCGCGAGCCGGAGCAAAAACGCTCTTTCGCCGTTTCATGAGACACGCGTTCTTGGCGATGCGGAAGATCCATGGCCTCACGCGCTCCGGATCGCGCAGTTGGTCGAAGCTCTCAAAGACCTTCAATAATGTTTCCTGCGCCACTTCTTCCGCGTCCTCACGCTGACCGCACATCAGCCGGCTATAGTGAAAGATTTTCGCGCGGAAGTGCTCGACGAAGCGGTCGAATGCTTCGGGTTTTCCCCCGAGCAATTCGCGCGTTAGCTCAGTTTCCGTTTCCCGTTCCAAGGCGAGGTTCCACTCCTGATTGTAGTGACTCGCCTAAAACGATGGTTCCGATTGCACCCGGGCTCGCCTGCGGGACCGCAGGAAACGCCGCCGCGTTGACTGAGATCTCAATGTCCGGCCCACCCAACAAGGTGTTGTCAATCAAGCAGGCCTTCACCGCTCTCAAGACACCATTTTCGTTCCGTTCATCCAAGCCTGGCGCCTCTACGTCAATCCGGAACGAGGCCAGCCTGGCAGGCTGGCGGGCCTTTGACGCCGAAACTCGAACCTTCAGGTTCTCAACGGACAGCATACGCGTCTTCAGGTATTGAGTCGCACAATAGGCCGCGCATGCCGCGAGTGACGCCAACAGCAATTCCGGGGGCGACATGCCTGAATCGAATCCGCCATTTTCAAGTGGTTGGTCACAAATCAACCGGTGACCACGGGCCGCGACTTCAAATTTCGAACCCCGAGATATTCCGCCGTTACTTCCATAAAACTGTCCTTCCAACTCCCTGGATGCAGGCGACCCACAAAAGGTGACACGTGTCACCTCGGCGATGAAAGTGCATCAGGCAAGACAGAGGTGATGAAGGGCGACCAACAACTCGGGTTTTGCGTAGTTTGCCGTTTTGGAAACCCGTTTCGAGAGGAAAGGCATTTGTACGCCTGGGTCATCCGGCGCACCCTGGGTGAGATTGCTCACTTGTCCGATTGGTCGAAAGCAAACAATATGACTAAGGTTCCTCCGATTCTCCTGCTCCTGGCGTGGCTGCCCGCTTGGGCGCAGGACCCAATGTCGCTAAGGGACGCGGTCCGCGTGGCCCTGGATAAAAATAAGTCCATCGATGCCGCCGGTGCCGCCCAAAACGCTGCCCAGAGCAGGATCGCTGAGGCTCGGGCAGGGTTTCTGCCGAAAGTTAATTACTCCGAGTCCTGGGCGCGTAGCGATAATCCCGTATTTGTCTTTTCCTCGCTGCTCACACAGCATCAGTTTGGCGAGCAGAACTTCCAGATCGGTCCGCTGAACCAGCCCGATTTCCTTAATAACTTCCAGTCCCTGGTGACCGCGGATGAGACGGTTTACGACGGCGGGCAAACCAAGCACGCCGTCCGCTCGGCCGAACTAACGAAGGACATCGCGAGCGAAAATCACCGCCTGACACAGACGGAAGTCATCGCCGGCGTGGTCCGCGCCTATTACGGCGCGGTTCTGAGCGCGGAGCAGCTCAAGGCCGCAACCCAGGCGACACGCTCCGCTGAAGCCGATCTTCAGCGCGCTGAATCGGTCCGATCGGCGGGCATGTCCACGGATTCGGATGTGTTGTCGATCAGAGTCCATCTGGCCGGAGTGCAGGAACAGCGCATTCGCCGGTCCGCGGACCTGGATGTGGCGCGTGCAGCTCTGAACGATGTCCTGGGTCTCCCGCTTGACACCGTGCACCAGTTGACGACCGATTTGGCACGCGTCAGTCTGCCGGAGAGCTCGTTGGCCGACTACGAAGCCGGCGCGGTCGCGGATCGAGCCGAGGCTCGGCAGGCCAAGCTCGCAACCAACCTGGCCGAAACCCATGCGGCGGATGCGCACAGTAGCATGTTGCCTCAAGTCGTCCTTCACGGCGCGTTCGAAGCCGACCGGCAACGATTTTACGACCGGGGCGGGACCGACTGGCTGGTGTCGATCGGACTGCGCTGGAATTTGTTCAACGGGTTCGGTGACAAGGCGCGGATCGAGGAGAGCAACGCGCAATTGCGCCGTAGTGAGGCCGAGCAGGAACGCGCCGGTTCCACGATTCGGCTGCAAGTGCGGCGCGCCTACGCCGACTTGCGAGCGGCCGAGCAGCGTATCGAGGTCGCGAAAGCTTCGGTTGCGGAGGCGGAAGAGAGTTTACGCATCACTCAGAATCGCTATGAGGCCGGAATGAACAACGTCACGGATCTGCTTCGAACCGAGACGGCCGTGCTCGAATCCCGAACACGTTATCTGGCCGCGGTTCACGACCAACGCATCGCCGCCACCATGCTCGACATGGCCGCCGGCAGGTTGAGCTTGAGTTCGGAGGTCCTGAACTAAATGACCAGGAATTGGCTCGTTTTACTTCCTTTCGTGATCTGGCTGGCAGGATGCGGCGAGACGCCGCGCGAGACCGAGTCCGCCTCGGTGACCGCGCCCATTGCAGTGAATGCAGTGACTCTGGCAGCTCAGCAATGGCCGTCAATCTATGAAGCGACCGGGACCGTGCGCGCCCGCGCCTCGGCGGTCATCTCAGCGAAATGGATGGGCTACGTGCGTGAGGTGAAGGTCCAGGTTGGTGACCGTGTGCGTGAGGGGCAGTTGCTGGTTGTGCTGGACGCGCGTGATCTGGACGCCAGTTCGAATCGCGCCGCAGCCGCCCGCGAAGAGATTCGGAATGGAATTCCCGAAGCCGAAAGCGCCGCTGCGGCGGCGAAAGCCAGCCTCGACCTCGCACAGGTGACGTTCAATCGCATGAACGAGCTCTACGGAAAAAAGTCGATCTCAGACCAGGAGTTCGACGAGGCCTCAGCCCGGCTCAAGGCCGCGCAAGCGTCCTACGATATGGCACGGGCAAAGCTCGGGCAGTTCGATTCGAAACTGGCTTTGGCCCAACAGGAAGTGCGCGCGACCGAGGTGACCAGAAGCTATGCCGAGATTCCAGCGCCTTTCGCCGGCATTGTAACCACTAAGTCGGTCGAACCCGGCAATCTTGCGGTACCAGGAGCGCCCTTGCTCACCATTGAGCGGGATGGTTACCGGTTGGAAGCAGACGTCGAAGAATCGAGGTTGAGGGCTATCCGCCTTGGCCAGCCAGTGGGAATAACGCTCGACGGGATGAATGGCAACCTTGAGGCTCGCGTTTCAGAAATCGTACCGTCGGTGGACGCCACTTCGCGGTCCTACCTAGTGAAGATTGACCTGCCGGCAACGTCAGGAGTTCGCTCAGGCAGCTTCGGACGAGCAGCTTTCCAATCCGGCAGCCGGACGGTGCTGGCCGTACCTGCCGCAGCGGTCAGTGAGCGAGGGCAACTGGAATCGGTCTTCGTGGCTGAAGGCGGCGTCGCGCATACACGACTGATCACGCTAGGCGAGAAGGGAAAAGATCAGACCGAGGTGCTCTCGGGCCTGAACGCCGGCGAAAAAGTGATCTTCCCGGTTCCTCAGGGTGTCACGGACGGAACCAAAATCGAGGTCCGGCCGTGAGCGGCGAACGAAAACTTGGTCCAGCGGGAAGATTAGCCAAAGCCTGGATCGACTCCAAGCTGACGCCCCTGGTGATTGCCGCCTCGATGTTGCTGGGCGGTTTCGCGGTCTGGAAATTGCCCCGTGAGGAAGAGCCTCAGATCATCGTGCCGATGGTCGACGTTTCCGTTGAAATGCCGGGGGCTTCGGCGCGAGAAGTAGAGGAGCGCGTCACCAAGCCGATGGAGAAACTGCTCTGGGAGATCCCTGGAGTGGAGTATATCTACTCGACCTCCAGCCCCGGCGCGTCGATGGCGATCGTGCGTTTCCTGGTCGGCCAGGACGAAGAGAAGAGCATCGTTCGTCTGAACCAGAAGTTATCAGCGAACCTGGATCTGATTCCGCCTGGCGCCTCGCTGCCGCTGGTCAAGCCGCGCTCGATCGACGATGTGCCGATCCTGGCGCTGACTTTCTGGAGCAAGCGCTATGACGGATTTGAATTGCGGCGCATTGCGGCGCAGGTTGACGACGTCATCAAGCAGACACCCGATGTTTCCGCCGTTGCGCTGATCGGCGGTCAGCGCCGCGAGATTCGCGTCACGCTGGACCAGTCGCGGCTCGCGGCGTACAACCTTTCGCCGTTGCAAGTTGCGGGAGCCCTCGGCAGATCCAACCACCGCGTACGATCCGGCGAGTTCGCGAGCGGCAATCAGGAGTATCTTCTGGAGACCGGAGAATTCCTCTCCTGCGCCGACGACGTGCGCAACGTGGTCGCGGGCGTCGCCAACGACCAACCGATTTTCGTGCGCGACATCGCGCAGGTCACGGATGGCGGCGAAGAGCCATCCCAATACGTAAGCTTTTCGGACGGCAAAGGATTTTATCCGGCCGTGACCATCGCCGTCTCGAAACGCAAGGGCACCAACGCCGTTACCGTAGCAGACAACGTGCTCAGCCGTCTGAAGCCACTGCACGGCAGCGTCATTCCCTCCGATGTCGAGATGACCATCACACGCGATTACGGGGACACCGCGAAGGAAAAATCGAACGAGTTATTGTGGCACATGCTGATCGCGGTGGTGTCAGTAAGCGTGCTGATTGCGATCACGCTCGGTTTGCGCGAATCGCTGATCGTCTTCACAGCGATTCCGGTCACCTTGGCGCTGACTCTCACCGTCTTTTATCTGTACGGCTACACGCTGAACCGGATCACTCTGTTCGCCCTGATTTTCTCGATCGGAATCCTGGTCGACGACGCGATCGTGGTGGTTGAAAATATAGTCCGCCACTGGCGCATGCCCGCGAATCACGATCGTCCGCCGTTCGATGTCGCAGTAGAAGCCGTGGATGAAGTCGGCAATCCCACGATTCTCGCGACGCTGGCCGTGGTTGCCGCGATCCTGCCCATGGCTTTTGTAGGGGGCCTGATGGGCCCATATATGCGACCCATCCCGATCGGGGCCAGCGCCGCGATGCTGTTCTCGCTCATGGTCGCGTTTGTCGTGACGCCTTGGGCGGCGGTGCGGATTCTCAAAACGGGCGGCGCCCAGCTTCACAGCCAACGCGAGGACTTTGTGACGCGCCTGTACCGCCGCGTCATGGGCGGTTTGCTGCATCGCCCGCTACGGCGCTGGAGTTTCATCGGCGGCGTCGTGGTCCTGTTGCTGGCGTCCGTGTCGCTGTTCTACACCGGTTTCGTGAAAGTCAAAATGCTGCCGTTCGACAACAAGAGCGAGTTTCAGGTGATTGTGGATATGCCAACCGGTACCACGCTTGAAGAAACCGCGCGGGTCACGCAACTGCTCGCTGAAGAGACCCAGAAGCAGCAGGAGGTGATCAACGTCGAGACTTATGCAGGAACGGCGTCGCCTTACAATTTCAACGGATTGGTGCGTCACTACTACCTGCGGCGCGGCCCGAACGTCGCGGATATTCAGGTGAACTTGCGGCCCAAGGACGCTCGGGATCTACAGAGTCATGAAATCGCCAAGCGGGTTCGGACCCGTCTCGTCCCCATCGCCGAGCGATATGGGGCGCGCATCAAGATTGCCGAAGTGCCGCCCGGCCCTCCCGTGCTCGAAACCCTGGTCGCGGAAGTGTACGGCCCGAGTCTCAACGGCCGGATCGCGCTCGCGCGGCAAATGCGCGATCTTTTCAAACAGACCAACGGCGTCGTCGATGTCGATTGGTACGTGGAAGACGATCAGCCCAAGTACCGCTTCGTGGTCGACCAGGAGAAAGCGGCGCTCAGCGGCGTTTCGGAAGACGATATCGCACGCTCCATGCAGATCGCGTCCGCCGGGTACCAGGTTGGCTTGCTCCATCAGGAAGCGGAAAAAGAAGATGTTCCGTTGAATGTCCGTTTGGGCCGCGCGGCGCGATCCGATCTGGATCGCGTGCAGGGTCTCAAAATCGCGGGACGCAACGGACATCTGGTGGCGCTCAGCGAATTGGTCCACGTTGAAAAAGGCGTGGAAGACAAGAGCATTTACCACAAGAACCTGATGCCGGTCACCTACGTCACCGCGGACATCGCCGGCGCCATGGAGAGCCCGGTCTACGCTGTTCTGAAACTCGGCCCGGAGATCGACAAGTTCAAGATTCCAGAGGGCTATCAAATCGAACAGCACATGGCTGCGCTCCCTTCTGATCCAGACCGTTATTCGATGAAGTGGGATGGCGAGTGGCATATCACTTATGAAGTGTTTCGCGACCTCGGCATCGCTTTCGCCGCCGTCCTGATCCTGATCTACGGGCTGGTGGTCGGATGGTTCCAGTCTTTCCTGACCCCCCTGATCATCATGGCGGCAATCCCGTTTTCCCTGGTTGGCATCCTACCCGCGCACGGCTTGCTGCATGCGTTCTTTACGGCGACCTCGATGATCGGCTTTATCGCTGGCGCCGGAATTGTGGTGAGGAATTCGATC
>JBEKBK010000104.1:0-19596 GCA_050015435.1 Bryobacteraceae bacterium | reverse complement strand
AATAGATGCTCACTTACGAGTGCGGATGGAAGGATGGCGACAGATCGGCGGTTGGCTTGCGAGCGAAAGAGAATATGCGAAGAGAACCTGGCAGGACGCCTGCCATTTCCTTCATCGTTGATGATATGGATCACGCCCACCCGTCCAGGCTGCCCTACGGCTCGCTGCGCTCGGCCTGGACGGGGCCCGGTCGTGATCCGAACGAAGTTTTTCTAATACGAGGAAATGGCAGGCTCTGTCGCTGGCGGCGTTGTTTGCGCCTCCCGTTGGCCGGAACCAAACATCCTGCCCATCACGAGCAAAATGAAATTTAACTCTTGACATCGACCGGCCTTCTCATGGAAGGACCTAACCGTTTTCTGACCCACGGCGATTCATGACTCGGTCGCTGCTTTGAGGAACGTCCAACCCGACATAGTTCAGACATCGGTCTGACCACGTTGCGGGGGCCGCCAGCAAGCCCGATTTGCGTTCCACATC
Source organism: Bryobacteraceae bacterium (assembly GCA_050015435.1). Taxonomy (GTDB): domain Bacteria; phylum Acidobacteriota; class Terriglobia; order Bryobacterales; family Bryobacteraceae; genus Palsa-187. The sequence goes on along the minus strand of JBEKBK010000104.1, from coordinate 19,116 downwards.
CCGCACGAATCCGTATTCACATCACCCCGGAACGCTTATTCACATGCCCGGATTATACGGCCTCCACGGGGTGATCCCCGAGGGAAATAGTACTTCACAGTACGAAGGGACTATGTCTAGATTGGACCGGCGATGACTAACATAGCTCCCTGGGATGGAAAAGCCCGAATACACCAACGACATCAAATTGTGGGTTTAGTACTTATGGACGACGCGGGTAGAACTGTTTCTTAAATTCCAGAAAGGTAGCGAACAAAATGAAGAAACTTCTTCCGTGGGTATTGCTGATCGCCGGCGCAGGGCTGATGCAGGCGAGCATTATCGAATCGATCAGCTTTGATTTGTCGGACCTGCATGCGGGCTCAACTCTGTCAGGTACGTTCACTCTGTCCAACTCGCCCATGGTAGGGGACACGGCGCCAGTCCTGCTGTCGTTCAGCGACCCATCGGACTATAGCCCAATGTCACTCACGGCGACGATCACTATAGGGAACGGCACGACGTTTCCGTATACGGTGGACTTCTCTCCGCTGATTTTCACCAACCCAAGCGGCAGCCTCTCACCCATAGACACGAGGAGTGTCGATCTGACGCCGGTGGGGATGGCACAATGCGCGTCCTTTCCGTGCACGGCTACCGGGGGCTTCGAAGACAACAGCCCGGCGGTGTTTACGTCCACGTACACGGTCTCCCCCGCGGCGGTCCCCGAGCCCGGCTACGGCATGATCCTCCCGGTTCTGCTGGTTGGGCTCCTTTTCGGGAAACGAGTCGTTCGAGCGGTGTGATACTGGCCCGGTGGCACACTAACCGGGTCAGCCCGATAGGCCGTAATCCAGGAGTAATCACCCAGCGGACAGGCCCGACAACATTTCGGTTTGGGTGTGCATTATCGGAGAGCCGAAGATGTCTTCGCTGAAAGGAGTCAGCGAGGTCGCGAAGCTGCTGGTACGAAGGTCGTGACGTCCGCCGCCGCTATGCCCTGTTCTCCGCAGTAGGAATAGAACAAAGTTACCTTCCCGTTCTCTTCGATCAGACCCGGATCACGTAGCGCTCGCTCCTGGCCCTCGATCTCTCCCGGCTTCGAAGGTACGGGCGGAAGATCAACGCATTCGAAAGCCTCGCGCGGCGCAAGGACGTCCTGTGCGCTCGAGGCTTTCCAGTCTCGCCAGTCACCGCTTAGTTCGATGGTAGAGAGCATAATCCGTTCCGGCGAGTCTCCGATTGCTGAAAAAAAGACGTACAACGTATTGCCCCGTAGCAAGAGTCCGACGTGACGGACCTTCCCCGCATACGCCCCACCGGCGAAGGGATTGGGGCCGAGTTCGAACGGGGCCAGCAGGTCGTCCGACCGCCCCAGCACCCCCAGACGGCTCATGCTGTAGTAAGTTCCATTCCAGCGAAAGAGACGCAAGTAGGACGTCTTGGCTGTGATTCCGGGCCGCGCCTCAAAATGGATGCCGTCCCGCGAAACGATGGTCTGGGTGTATTGCCCGAAGCTGTTGTCGCGAAGCCACTGCGACGCTTCCTTGGGCTCGACGGGCCACTTCTTGCCGGCCGTGTACAAGCCGTGTACGAACATCACTAGTCGTTTGTGCTCTTCATCGATGTATACCTCCGGCGATGCCACGTGCGTGTACAGCGTGTTATAAACGTCAAAACCTTTGTAGAGACTTAGCGGCGGATCCGGCTGTGGCCGGTAAAATTCCGTATCGCGTACATCCAGCACCCCGCGGTCGTAGATTTTCCATGGACCGGAAAGGTGATCGGCGTACGCCATACGAATGTGGTCGCCCCGGTGGTGCGCGAAATAGAGATAATAACGGCCCATCGGATGCTGGATCCAAGCCGGAACCGGATAACTGAAGGTCCATTGATGTCGTCGCCCAGCGATCTGGAGCTTTCCGTCGTTATCAGGGGGTTCTGCGGAAACCGGACTGCTTCCGGACCCGCACCGAGGCACTCGCCGCCGATCGCCAAAACGAGAAGGAAAATGATGCGAGAGTGAGTCAAGAACTGTAGTCTTACGATTAGCACCAGCGGCCTTACCTCGCAGGCCCCGTGTGACTCGGCATTTTCCGTTCCCCATTTACAACCGGCGGGAAGTCCTTCACTTCGTCGTACGCCTCGGTGATGAACCGGTCCTTGCTCTGCTGCGTGTCGCCCAGCGTGGTCTTGTCATAGGGTGCAGTCAGGTTCGCGGCCAGAACCTCATCCAGCGACTTACCCTGTTCGCGGAGCTTTTGCACCTTGGCCAGGATGTCGACGAGCATGGCACGGTAGCCCAGCAGATCCTTCTTACTGACCAGCGTTCCGTGACCTGGGATGAGCGTGGTCTTGGGGCCCGCAAGCTCTTGAATGAGGTCGACCGCCTCGATCATGCCCTTGATCGAACCTCCGTTGGCTTGGTCCGCAAACGGATAGCCAAAGTTGCGATAGAAATCCTCGATGTAGATCACGTTGGCCTTGTTGAAGCGCACGATCGTGTCACCCGCCGTGTGAGACGGCATCATCGGGATAAAGTCCACCGTTTCGCCGTTCATATGGATCGTGACGGCAGGAACCCCTGGTGAGCCGTACCGATATGTAGCAGTAGGAACGCCGGCGGAATCGCGTGCGCCGGCGTTGCCCCGGCCCGGCGGGCTTACCATTTCGTCACGCAGATTCTCCTGCGAAAAGATCACCGCCCCCTGTTTCGCGAAGAACGCATTGCCGCCGGTATGGTCGGGGTGAACATGCGAATTGACCACGATTTTAATGGGAGCACTGGTGAATGTCCGGATTGTGTCGAGTGTCTTGGACGCCAGTTGTGGGTCCTCGGTATCCACCATCAGCACACCGTCGGAGCCGAAGAGCACTGCGACCCTGCCACCCGCAGCATCGGGATGCGCCGGGTCAAGACCCGCCGAACCGTGCAGAGAATAGAGATTCGGCGCCAGCTTCTCCGTAACCAGCATCTCGATCTTGGCCCAGGGCGTTTGGTACCCCTGAGGAAATTGGTACGGCCCTTTTCCCGGTGGGACCACCGTGATCGGATAACCCGCTTCCTGCGCCCACACACTGCCGGAAACAACCCCCAGTGTCCACAGCAATAGCACTCCCAGTTTCATGGCCTTGGTCCTCCCGAGCCTAAGCTTCGATATTACCGGATCTGAAGCCCGGCGTTAAAGGTCGTTTGCGGCGAAGCGACGAGAGGTGGTTCCGGGCGCATCTTCAGCACCGTAGTTACTCCTAGCGAATCGCCATCGATTAAGCCTTGCCTAGGCTATACTCGTTTCGGAAGAACTCTCATGCGACGAGTTTGCTTAGTGCTTGCGGTGTCCATCGCGACGTTCGCGCCGATTGGGGTGGCTCAATCAGCCGGCCCTTACAAGGTGCTGAAAACGGCTAGGGTCGGCGGAGAAGGTGGCTGGGACTACATCTATGCCGATGCGGCGGGACGCCGTCTGTATATTCCGCGAGGCGCAACGCGCGAGGTGGCGGCCACGGACACGACGCCCGCAGTGGCCGCCGTCCCGGCACGGTTGACGATCTTCAATCTCGACACGCTGGAGCCGGTCGGTGAGATTACTGGCGTCGGAGGGAATGGCACCGCAGTCGATCCGAAATCCGGCCACGGTTTCACAAGCGACCATCCGAAAGTGTCGATGTTCGACACCAAGACGATGACCCTGATCAAGACCATTGATGTGGGCGCCGCGCGGCCGGATGGCATCCTCTTCGATGCCTTCAACCAGAGAGTCTACGTCTTCAGTCACCCGACGAAAGACGCGACCGTCATCGATTCGAAGGATGGCGCCGTGCTCGGCACAATCGATCTGGGCGGGGTGCCCGAGCAAGGCGTGGCTGACGGCAAGGGCATGCTCTATGTCGTCATGCAGGACGCGGTAGGCAGCGTTACGGCCGTTGACGTCAAGACGATGAAGGCCACCGGGCACTATTCGTTCGTCGACAAGGGCGGATGTAATGGACTCGCGCTGGATGTGAAGAACCACGTGCTCTTCGCGGCGTGCAGCCGATCTGGGAATCCGCCGGCGCAGCCCGCGCAACCAATGATGGTCATTCTGAGCGCCACCGACGGCAAAATCCTGGCGAACTTGCCGCTTGCGGGTGGCTCCGACGGCGCGGCTTTCAACCCTTCAACGATGGAAGCGTTCAGCACGCATGGCAATGGCACGATGACCATCGTCAAGGAGAACAACCCGTCGAGCTTCGAGGTGGAGCAGAACCTTCAAACGATGAATGGCGCTCGAACCATAACGTTCGACAGCAAGACGGGGCGCCTCTTCACGATGTCGCAGGAGCGTGCCCCGGCGCCGCCGCCCCCACCTGGCGGCGGCCGTGGGGGGCAGGGTACACCCGTGCCAGGTTCATTCACAATCTTGATGATCGGCAAGTAAAAAAGCGACCCGCTTTTTATCAGCGTGGAGTTGAATCTTTAGCTATTGGAGTCGCCGCAGATCGTCGGTGACGCGCGATCCGACTCTTACACTAGGGCCTATGACTCTGGGCGAAATGCTCCATCTTTCCGCGGCCAGGAATCCGCGCAAGCCTGCTATCATCTGCGGCGAACAAATTGTCTCCTACGAAACTCTCGATAAATCCACGGATGCTCTCTCGCGCTGGCTTTGTCGGCACGGCCTGCAGCCGGGCGATCGAGTCGCCATCCATTGGTCGAATTCGGCCGAAACGGTGAGCCTCTATTTCGCCTGCTTCAAAGCCGGACTCATCGCCGTGCCTGTCAACAACCGGCTCAAGGCTCCCGAGATTGCGTACATTCTCGCTCACTCCAAAGCCAAGCTCTGTTTCAGCCAGCCGGAACTCGCGCCGCTCAGCGAAGAGATACGCGGCGAGTGCCCCGACCTGCTCGCCATTCATACCAACCTCCCAGCGTTAGAAATGGCCGCGGACAATACCGCCTTGCCCGAGGTGACGCCGGATCGCATCGCGGCCGTTCTTTACACCTCCGGTACTACAGCGCGGCCCAAGGGAGTGATGCACACTCATATCTCGCTCACCGGCTCGACAGAACGGATGGCTTCCCTCGGCTTCGACGAGACGCACGTGCCGCTCGCGGTCACGCAAACGGTTCACATTGCCGCTCTCACCTGCGCGCTGCTGCCCGGAATACGCTGTGGTTGTACGGTTGTGCTGCTTCCTACGTTTGACGCGGCCAAAGCGGTTGACCTCATCGAACAGTGGCGATGCACCGCGATGCTGATTCTCCCCGCCATGCTGCGCTTTATGGTTGAAGAGCAGGCCAACCGGTCCCGCGACGTTAGTTCCATGCGTCTCTGCCTCGCGGGCGGTGACACCGTGCCGGTCACCTTGCAGGAACGCTTTCAACAGTTTTTTGGATTCCGCGTTCGCGAACTGTTCAGTATGACGGAGACTGTGCCGGTCACCTGCATCCGGGAAGGCGCGCCGCGCGCCGGCTCGATGGGCCTCGCGTTGGATATCATTGACACGCGCGTTGCCGATGCCGGGGGCAATGTTATCGGCGTCGGGCAAGTTGGCGAACTACAAGTGCAAAGCCCCGCGCACTGTGTCGGCTATTGGAACAATCCGGATGCCACCGCAGCCACGTTCCACGACGGCTGGCTGCGCACGGGCGACCTCGTCAGGCGCGATGCCGACGGCTTCTATTGGTTCGAAGGACGCGTCAAGCAGATCATCGTCCGGGGCGGCTCCAACTTCTCTCCGCAGGAAGTAGAAGAGTCTCTGTATCATCATCCGGCGGTTCTGGAAGCTGGCGTCATCGGTATGCCCGACCCGGTGTATGGAGAGAAAGTGATCGCCTTCGTCGCCCTGCGCGACGGTCTTTCCGCCACCGAACCGGAACTCCGGGACTTCGTCCGCGCCCGCATCGCAGATTATAAGATCCCCGAGCGCATCCTCTTTCTGCCGTCGCTCCCCAAAGGGCTCACCGGCAAGGTGCAGCGTCGGGACTTGAAGGACATGCTCCTGGCTTCCCTGCAATTGGCCTGACGGCAAGTTGATTCATCGCACCGCGTGAAGCCCACCGAGCCATTGTGCGAGATTGGGCGAATCGTCTGGCAACGAGACTCAGCTTCATCTCGACCGCTTCACCGTTGGCTAGACCGGCGCGCTCCAACTCCCCGTGGCCGGGCATCCGTATCTTTTTTTCGCTGGCCCGCGCAGCTGGATCTGTTTGAGTGGAGATTTTCGTTTATAGCCGGGTGATTGCCGCCCGCAATCCCTAAAGAAGGAACGCCTTCCAGAGCAAAAAAGGCGTGAGTGCCGTCGTCAACAGGCAGTAGAAACAGTAGGCGCCGAACCGCGCCATATCGATCACACCCAGTATATTTGCCACGCCTGCCAACACCGCTACCCCGCGTACGGAGTACTTCACCCAGGCGACTTGGGGATTCAGCAGCGCCACTCCAATCAGCAGCGCATAGAGGCCTGCTCCGATAAACCCGTCCGGAATACCAAATGGTCTGGCGAAAGGCGCATCGGCCACAGCCTCGCAACCATGTCCGAAAACAGGACAGCTCAGATGTTCGACCGCGCGCACTTGGTAAGCTCCAACGTACAACATTGCCGCCGCGCTTAGGCCAGAGATCGCCAGGAGAATGTTACGGTCGGTGAAACGCATCCACATCCATCGTAAGCCAGACTTCACTTGCTACGCCCGCAGAATCGGGTGGTATCGTGATTTCAGACTCATTCGGTGAACGCTTCCTTGATATTTGGCAAAGATCTATGGCAAATCCCAGCCTGACCCACTCGACGGCATCTGATCCCAAGCAAGATGCAAACTACGTGTTTTACGAATTGACGCGAAGCATCTGCCCGGATTGCCGCCGCGTGATCGATGGGCACATTTTGATCCGGGACAACAAGGTCTACATGCGGAAGCGCTGTCCGGACCATGGAATGTTCGAGGGCTTGGTTTACGGCGATGCCCAGCTTTATACCAATTCATCCCGGTTCAACAAACCGGGCACGATCCCGCTTGAGTTCGCCTCAGAGGTGGATCTTGGTTGCCCTCATGATTGCGGACTTTGCCCGGATCATCAGCAGCATGCCTGTCTTGGCATTATCGAAGTCAACAGCGCCTGCGATATGGCCTGCCCGCTGTGCTTTGCCGAGGCCGGTCCGGGATTCAGCCTGACGCTCGAAGAAGTCGAAGACATTCTGGATCACTACGTCAAGGCGGAAGGAAATCCGCAGGTGGTGCAGTTCTCGGGAGGCGAGCCCTCGATCCACTCACAGATCATCCCGATGATGAAAGCGGCACAGCAGCGGGGCATTCCCAACGTGATGCTCAACACGAACGGAAAGCGGATCGCGGCCGATGACCGCTTCCTGGCGGAGTTAGCCGAAGTACGCCCGAACATCTATTTCCAGTTCGATGGTTTCGACAGCGAAACGTGTCGCATCATCCGGGGCGAGCCGGACATTCTTCCAAAGAAACTGCGCGCACTGGATCGGCTGGCGGAAATCGATTGCACCGTGATCCTGGTGCCAGCCATCGAACGCGGCGTCAACGAGCATGAGATCGGAAAGATCGTCCGCTTCGGTGTGGATCATCCCGCCGTGAAGGGGATAAATTTTCAAGCCGCTTTTCACGCAGGCCGGCACGAGCGCCATGACCCCATGCAGCGGATGACCAATCCCGACATCATCAAGCGCATTGAAGAGCAGACCGAAGGCATGTTCCGGACCTCTGACTTCATTCCGGTGCCGTGCTGCTTTCCGACCTGCAATTCGGTGACGTACGCCTACATAGATGGGGACAAGAACGTCACGCCGCTCCCTCGCATTCTGAATGTCGAGGATTACCTCGACTACATCTCGAATCGAGTGATGCCAGATCTGGGAGCCGAAATCCGGCGCGCGCTGGAGGGTCTATGGTCGTCGTCCGCGGTGCTGGGTTCGGAGAAAGTAGCCAGGGAGTTTTCGTTCTCGTGTTCGGCGTGTGGTCTGCCGGACGGCGGCCTGGACATGAAGGGGCTTTCGAACTTCATCTTCATGATCATGCTGCAAGACTTCATGGATCCGTGGACTTTCAGCCAGAAGAACCTCATGAAGTGCTGCAAGGAATTCCTGCTGCCCGGAGGGAAACAGATTCCGTTCTGTGCGTACAACACGGTCGGTTATCGCGAGCAGGCCCGCGCTCAGCTCATGGCCCAGGAACGCGACCGTGTGGCGGCTCGGCGGGCGGGGACCAGGTATGAAGTTCAGCCTGTCACCTTTGCCTTCGGTGTGGACGCGGCTGATCCCTTAGTAACACTCGGCCCAGGGAAATGAGCGACGACATCAAAGCGTGCTGCGCCACGTTATATGAGAGCGACTTTGCCAGGATGCTGCTGGGGGATTCATTCCATCCCGGCGGCTTGCGCTTGACCGAACGCTTGGGAGAGAAGCTTGCGCTTAGTCCGGGAATGAGCGTCCTGGATGTCGCGAGCGGCAAGGGGGAAACCGCCATTTTCCTGGCTCAGCGCTTTGGATCCGAAGTCGTGGGAGTTGATTTTGGACTGGAAAACGTTAAGCAAGCGGCGGCGCGAGCCAATGAGGCCGGCCTCGGCCATCTGGTCCGATTCCGGCAGGGCGACGCGGAGAAACTCAGCTTCCCGAATGCGAGCTTCGACGCGGTCCTATGCGAATGCGCGTTTTGCACTTTCCCCGACAAGCACCTGGCGGCCCAGGAGTTTGCGCGAGTCTTGCGCCCCGGCGAGAGAGTGGGATTGAGCGATCTGACGCGCTTGGCCCGATTGCCCGAGGAACTCCAGGGACTTCTGGCTTGGGTAGCCTGCATTGCCGATGCTCGGCCTGTTGAGGAATACGTCGGTTACCTCGAAGCCGCCGGCATCGGAAATATTGAAGTCGAGACTCATGACGAGGCGCTTGCCGAACTCGTGCGGAACATTCAGGCGAAGCTTCTCGGAGCAGAGTTGATGTGCAAGTTGAAGAAGCTCGATCTGGAGGGCATCGACTTCGCCAAGGCGAAGGTACTGGCAACCGCGGCCTCGGAAGCCGTGCGGGCGCGAAGGCTTGGATACGCCCTGGTAGTGGGACGAGCGTGAAATGGCCCAGCTATCGGATCTGAAGCTGAAGTACCGGCTCTTGATTCAGGGCTATCCCTTCCGGCGCGTTGACTGGAGGCCAGGAACAAGGCTGAAAAAACCGCTGCAGGAAGCTCGCATCGCACTCATCACGACGGCTGGTTTCTACCTCCCCGGCCAGAAACCGTTTGATCAATCTTTCCGGCACGACGACTGCTCATTTCGCGAGATCCCGTGGGGAACCTCGGTGGAAACGCTTGAGATCGGGCAGAGTAGCGATGCATTTGATCACTCCGGGATTGAGGCGGACCGGAACCTGGCCCTGCCGCTCGACAGATTACGAGAGTTGGTTGAAGCAGGCGTTGTGGGCGAGGCGGCGCCGCGCCAATTCAGCATCATGGGATCGCTGATCGCTCCGGCACGGCTCATCTCGGAAAGCGGTCCGGAGATCGCCCGAAAGCTGAAGGAAGATGGCATCGACGCCGCACTTCTGGCGCCGGTGTGCCCCTTCTGTCATCAGGCTGCGGGATTGCTGCAAAGCATTATTGAGAAGACTGGTATCGCGACTGTATCGATATCGCTGCTGTTGGACATAACCAAACGCGTCGAGCCGCCTCGTGTCCTGGCTGTGGACAAGCCGCTTGGATATCCCTTGGGCGAGCCCAACAACGCCGACCTCCAGAAAAGAATCTTGCTGGCAGCGCTCAACCTGCTGCCGTGCGCGGTGGCTGAACCCCTGATCGTCCCGTTTCCGATCGAATGAACTTGGATAAACCGCGAAGAACGCGGCCGAAGTGACGGAAACGGTGGGCAGACGTTGCCGAGATCTCCGATAACTTTTCAGTCTCAGCGGGTCGACGAAATCGCGGAGGGGTGCACGGAATCTGATTTTTGCGGACCGGCAACTCTCCGCCAACACGACGCAACTTGCTGGGTTTTATGCTCTCTTGTTACGATCAACCGCTAACGTTTTTCCAATGGTTTTCATAAAGCGGCTTCGCGAAGGTGTACGTAACGGGTCGATCACCTGTAGCGTTCGAATCTGGAAACGCCCGCATGTCAAGGTGGGTGGCCGTTACCAGATAGGGGAAGGTAAAATCGAGGTGGATTCCATCGAGCAGATCTCGATTCAAGACATCACTCATGCGTTGGCGATTGAGTCCGGGTTTCTCGGTGTGATCGATCTCCTCAAGGTGGCGAAACATGGTCCTGGCGACAATGTCTATCTGGTCCGTTTTCACTACATCCGTCCCCGTGCCGGAAGGCTCGAGCCGCGCTAGTGCCGTGACCGCTTAAATAGTTGGAGCTGCTGTTGAAGACATTGGCGGCGTCGAGCCGGGAGAAGGTCCAGTTGATTTTGAGGCGCTGGCGGTTCACGGTGCGATTCCAAGCGCTGCATTCAGCCCGCAAGACGGGCAGCGATTCAAGGCGCCGGGAGCCCAGGCATTGGCGGGCCAAGATGCTGATTTCGATCTCCGCCTGATTGAGCCAACTCGCAAGTTTGGGCGTGTTGTGGATCGAGAATCGATTCCACAGCTCATCCGCTTGGTGGGGGCCGAGATGACACTCAAGGGAACCGCGCGCATGGGTGCTCAGGTTGTCTAAAACCAAATGAATCGTTCGTGCGCTGGGATACGCCTTGTCGATGCGCTGAAGCATCTTGGCGAATTGTTTGCCAGAACGGTTCGGTGTGGGCCAAGTCAAGTGGCGTCCAGCGAGCGGTTCCACTGCGCAGAAGACATTCGCGGTTCCGCAGCGTTCGTATTCATAGTCGCGTTTGGCGGTTTGCCGCTGCTGGGCAAAGGTTGCGGGGCGCAAGTCTCGGTGCAGAACGACGGGCTTTTCATCAAGACCCCCGGCTCCTGCGGATAATAGGGCCTTTCGTAGATTTCCAGAACATCTTCCATCCGCTCTAAGTAAGCCTCATTCACTTCAGCCACGCACCACATTTTTTTCCCGCCACGGCTTGAGGTCGTGGTGTTGCAATGCGATTCGAATGGCTTCCCGGCCGACGCCGGTGACGATCTTGCGCTTCTTGGCTTCGGCGGCCAATACGCGCACCGTCCACCGCGCCTGCCCTGGCGGCGGACCACAGGCCAGCGCCACCACCTTCTGTTGCTGCGTTTTCATCGTTGCTTGCCGGGACGCCTGCCTTCATTGTGATTGGTCGGTGCGGGCGGGACGCCCGGCGAGCGCCGTGATGTGGTTGTCAGAGTCGATTGTGAACGTTGCCATGTTAGTTTCTCCTCTGCCGCCAATAATTTGCGTTGCCGATATTCATCGCCCTGCTCGGAGAAACATCAAGGCAAATCTGCAGGGATTCAAACGGTTAAGTCGGAGGGACGAACCCGACAAAACCACGCGAGAGGGCATTTAGTTTCGTTCGCCTGTTGTCTGACAGCGTTTGGTCCAACCAAGCCACGGCCGCGGCGGAGGCCAAAACGGATTATACTGCGTGAAGAATCATCTCCTGACGCGGACATTTTGGAGTCAGCACAAATGATAAAAAAGATCATCCTGATCGTTCTCGGTTTGTTGGTCGCGGTTGTGGCGTTGATCGCCGTACTGTTCTACGTGAGAGGCCCCTTCGTCGGCTTTGCCGGGAGCCGCACCGCGGATGGCTCGCGCGCTGTGAGTGACGGCGGCGTCAAAATCGCGGGATGGAACGGCGATGTGGACGCCGCTGAAGAAAAAGCGGGCATGAGCATCAAAGATGCGAAGCTGTCGCAGGAAGGTGACTCCCTCCATGCCACCACGGGTCCCGCCGCGACTTACTGGATGAACGGCGCAAACGCCTCCGGGGACTACACGGTGAAGGCTACATTCCTTGAGCCGAAATACATGAACCTCAACACGCATCCGCACCCCTACGGGGTGTTCATCGGCGGCAATGACATGGGAACGCCGGCCCAGACCGACTTCTACTGTGCGGCCTATGGAAACGGCAAGTTCATCGTGCGCGGATTCGGACCGGCGCCGTTCAAAATGAATGGCTTTCTCGGCGACGCCAATGACGCCGTTCACAAGGCTGCGGGACAAGGTCAGCCCGTCAGTCAAGATGTCGCGCTGTCGGTGAAGGGCAGCAAGGTGGAATGCTCCATCAACGGGACGGTGGTGGCCAGCTATGACAAGGCGCTGCTGGTAACCAACGGAAAACTGAAATCAACTGACGGGACGTATGGTCTGCGCTTCGCACACAACACAGATGTTATGGTCACCGGTCTGACGATGACGAAGAATTAAGTAGCCCGCAGTCGCCAGATCGTGCGCACACTTTCCTTCTCATGGACCACCCGGGCATGAATCGCGCGGCAGTCCGTAGGTGTGCAATTTCATCCGCCATTGGCATTCCTGCCGAGACCAACTCGATGGACGGCTACGGGCCCTTTTTATAGTGGCGACAAAACCCGTTGCGTCGGAAGACTTTTCGGCGGAGCCTCGACCCTTCCCCAAACGCGAACTGGGAAAAGTAGTGGACGGTATAAAGCCGTCCACTCAGGAGGCACACACCTTGTCCTGAGTTAAACCACGCCGAATCAAAGGAATACTTGGAGTTCTTTTGACCAGCAATGAACGCTATGGATCTCCGACTGGAGTCCTGTGCCGGGGAGGCAGACGATTGAACCGGCCGGGAGTAAGTTTTCCCAGCCGGTCACCCCGCAGGCAGTTGCGTAAGATGACAATGGACCGTCGCACTCAACTTCCCACTGCGGTCAGGACGCTGCTCTCCTTTGGATCAATGCCCCCCAGGCTCTTGACAATCTTGAAATTGCCGTTGTTTGCTTGGGCAATGTACATGTTCATGCGAACGTGATGCTGACCCGGGACCATTTCAGCCGGACCACCTGGCCCCTCGGCGATCTTCGCGTGGTCGAGTGCTTTGATAACGTGTTTCTGCTCTAGAGAGCCTGCCTCTTTCACGGCAGCCTCCCAAAGCCTCAGACCTCGGTATAGGCCTGAGCACGCACTGCCAGCAGTGAACTTGGCATTGCCTGGATAGAGCTTGTCGTACTGATTGATCAGTTCCGTGCTGAATGGATCGCTGACGTTCTGGTAGTAGTCGAGGCAACTGTACAGACCCTCCACGTGTGCGGCTGGTACTAAGTTCAAGAAGTTCTCGTCGAAGTACGTGCAGACCAGGTGTCCGCCTCGTTTCGAGAAGCCGGAGTTGTAAAGCTGATCGAGGAATGGTGTGAGCCCAGGAGGAACGATTGCATTGAACACCACCTCCGCGCCACTGGAAGCGATCTTGTCGACGGTCTGCCGATAGTCCGCGTGATCGAGAGGGAAATACTCCTCTCCGACGATCGCGCCACCGTTGGCCGTGACAACTTCACGGACCTTCTTATTCATCACGTGCGGCCAAACATAGTCCGCTGACGGCAAATAGAATTTCTTCGCCCCGGTTTGTTGCATCACCCAGGGAATGAGAGGTTCCACCTGCTGCGCTGGCCCGGGGCCGGTACAGAAGACGAGCGGGTCACATTCCTGTCCCTCGTATTGCTCCGGGTAGATGTAAAGCGTCTTGCCCTTCGCGACGGCAGCCGCCTTGATCGCCAGCCTGGTGGAGCTATAAATGCCACCCAAGATCACATCGACGTGATCTTGCTGGACGAGCTTGGTAGCTTTGGCTTCCGCCACGCTATCTGTGGTTGCGCCGTCCTCCAGGTACAGTTCTATCTTTCGCCCCAATAAGCCGCCCTTTGCATTGATGTCGCCAATGACCATCCTGGCGACGTTTGCATTGGCAATCCCCATGAACGAGAGCGGACCCGTCTGGTCCGCGATTACGCCCACCTTGATGGCTCCATTAACAGCAGCTGATTCTTTCATCGATTTTCTCCTTGTGTCACCGGTGATCGGTGTAGGATGAAAGTACGCTATCGTGCGGGTTCCCACATCGGGAGAGTTCCCTATTTTTACTCAGCCGCTTCGTCTTGGTGAATTCGTAGCCACTCTGGCCCTCGCGCAGGACAACGCGTTCGGCCAGCCGCTGGAGTCGCAACTTCGATCGTGCCTGCTCGCGACGTGGATTTGCGACGCGGCCGGGTTCGAGAAGGAGGTGCGCGACACCGTCTATTGGGTCGCGCTGCTCCGGTATGTTGGGTGCACCGGCCACGCCCACGAAGTGGCCACCATCTTCGGCGACGAGATCGCCATCCGCGCCCAGACGCTGGTACACGACGCGGCCAATCCCGCCGAGGTCATGCGCGACGTGGTGGCCTTCGCCACTGCCGGCCGCGCCCACGAAGAGCATGAGCGGATTGTGAAGATGATCCAGCAGACAGCCCACCAGTGGGCGGTCCACAACTTCGCGTCAGGATGCGAAGTGGCCGACATGCTGGTGCAACGGCTCGACTTCGGTGCCGAGGTTCGCGAAGCGTTGCGCTTCACGTTCGAGCGGTGGAACGGCAACGGCTTTCCCACCCATGCGCGTGGCGAGGCGATCCCGCTGGCCATGCGGGTCGTGCACCTCAGTCACGACATGGAGGCGATTGGCCGCCTGTTCTCGCCGGCCAAGGCGATCGACGCCGCCCGCGAGCGTCGCGACCAGACCTACGACCCGGCACTCACCGATGTGTTCGTGGCACACGGAGCCAGTTGGTTCGACAGACTCGACAAGATGGAGCCATGGGATGCCGTGCTCGGCCTCGAGCCGGAGCCACGACGTATGCTGGACGGCCAAGTCCTCGACAACGCCCTCACCGTGGCGGCGGACTTCATCGACTTGAAATCACCGTTCATGGCGGGACACAATCGGCGATGCGCGCAGTTGAGCGCCGACGCCGCCCAGGTGCTTGGGCTCACCGAGGAAGCCGTCACCACACTCCGCCGGGCCGCTCTGGTGCACGACTTCGGCACGACCGGCGTGCCGAACTCCATTTGGGACAAGCCTGGCCCGCTGACTCGCGCGGAGTTCGATCGTGTCGAGCTTCACCCGATGCTGACCGAGCAGATGCTGCGCCGCTCGGCGGCCCTGGCGGCACTGAACCCGGTCGCGTCCGCGCACCATGAGAAGTGTGACGGGTCCGGCTACCACAAGCGGGTGCGCGCCGATACCGCCGATCCCGGAGCGTGCCTGCTGGCCGCCACGGAAATCTACGTGGGGATGACCACCGGGCGGCCCGACCGTGCGCCTTTCGCCGGCGAGGACGCGGCAGCCGAACTGCGCCAGCTCGCCGCACAGGGCAGGCTCGAGCCTCGCGCGACCCAAGCCGTGCTCGTGGCTGCCGGTCACGGCGCGCCAGAAGCGCCTACGCTAAGCTGGGCGCAAAATCCGGGCGGGCTCTCGCGTCGCGAAGTCGATGTGCTGCGCCTCGCGGCGAGGGGACTTACGACGCAGGAGATCGCCGACCGGCTCTACATCTCGCCGAAGACTGCCGATCACCATATCCAACACATCTACAACAAGATCGCCGTATCGACGCGAGCTGCCGCTGCTCTTTGGGCCATGCAGAACGCCGTAGTTCAATGATCAGGCGGCCGTTCAAACCGTTACTTCTTACAGAACCTCGGCTCTACGCCAAACGCGGAACTTGAAAAAAGTAATGGAAGGTTGCGCCGTCATTCGGAGTTGACCCCGTTTTCTGACCTGCCGCGATAGACTTATTCATACTCATGCCGCTTGCTATCGGTGACAAAATTAGTCGCTACGAGGTACTCTCTTTGCTCGGCCAAGGCGTAGGATATACTCACTTCAATAGATAGGAAGGTTCATGTCTGGGCCTGGTGGCGAAGTGACGCTCTTGCTAGCCCAACTCCGCGAGGGCAACCAGGATGCAGCGAACCAGCTGGCTCCGCTCGTCTACCAGGAGCTACGCCGTGTGGCCGGCGCTTACATGCAGCGCGAGCGGCCCGATCATACTCTACAGTCGACCGCGCTGGTGCACGAGGCTTATATGCGCCTCACCGGCGGAGAATCCGGGCAGTGGCAGAATCGTGCCCACTTTTTCGCGATAGCCGCGCACACCATGCGCCAGATTTTGGTGGACTATGCCAGGCGGCGCAGCGCCGGGAAGCGAGGCGGCGCCGGCGCGCGAAAAATTGACATCGACGAAGCGGCCCTGATTTCAGGCGACACACTCGAAAATGCGGTTGCGATCGATGAGGTCCTCGAACGATTAGCCCAGATTGACCCTCGGCAAGGCCGGCTGATCGAGTTGCGCTTCTTCGGCGGCCTCAGTGTGGAGGAGACCGCGGAAGTCATGGGCGTCTCCGCGATTACAATTAAACGCGAATGGAGATCGGCGAAAGCCTGGCTTCACCGGGAACTCCAGACCGGGAAGTCAGCATGACGGCGGACCGCTGGAAGCAGGCGAAATCGATCTTCGATGGCGCGGTGGAATGCGATCCGGAGACGCGCGCGAACTACGTTCACGAACGCTGCGGGAACGACGAGGAGCTGCTAAAGGAGGTGGAATCCCTACTGGCGTCCGATCAGGAAGCCAGTTCGCTGCTCGAGCATCCCGTCATCGAGGCGGCAGCGATGGCAGCCGCCCAGGCTTTCAACGTGCGTCCATCAGACGCGATGAACGAAGCCACGTTGATTCTCAAAAACCGCTATGAGGTGGTGCGGGAACTCGGCCGCGGCGGAATGAGCGTGGTGTACCTGGCACGGGACCGCCAGCTCTTAGCGAAGCCCGTCGTCATCAAGGTGCTTCTTGAAGAGACTAAGCAGGACGCCTGGATCCGGCAGAAATTTCAGCAGGAAATGGAAGCCCTGGCGCGGATCGACCATCCGGGAGTGGTGGGCGTGCTCGACACAGGAACGACCCCGGAGGGCAATCAGTTCCTGGTCATGCAATACATCGAGGGCTCGACGTTGCGCAGCGTGATCGAGCCGGGCGGCATGAACTTTGTGCGAGCTGCGGGTCTGATCCGGCAGGTGGGACAGGCGCTCGCCGCGGCTCACGAAAAGGGAGTCTGGCACCGCGATTTGAAGCCCGAAAACATCATGTTGCAACGCCAGGGCGGCGAGGATCATATCCGGCTGATCGATTTCGGCATCGCCGGGATTCAGAACTCGCAATTCAGCGGCGAGAAGACCAAGGTAGCGGGCAGCTTGACCTACATGGCCCCCGAACAGTTTGCCGGAAATCCTGGTGCGGCCAGCGATACATTTGCGCTGGGTGTGGTCGCCTACGAGATTCTGACCGGGAAGAAGCCGTTCTCCCCGGATTCAATGGCGCGACTGGTTGCGGAAGACCAATCGCGGCCGGTGCCGCCGCGGGAGTTGCGGCCGGATTTGCCGGAGGCGGCCGAGCGCTCGATTCTCAAGGCGCTGTCCTTTAAACCTGAATTCCGCCAAGCCGAGGTGCGCGAGTTCAGCGAAGAGCTGTGGCGTGCTTTGACCGGGGCAGAACCCGCCCGCCGGACGACGACCGTCCCGGGCACCGTCGAGATCGCCCACGTGTTGTTTACCGACCTGGTGGGCTACTCCCTGCTATCGATGGATCAGCAGAAGGAGTACCTCGGGCAATTGCAGCAGATCGTGCAAGAGTCGCCGCAGTTTCGTGCGTCGGAGGCGAATGGCGACATCGTCACCTTGCCTACTGGTGACGGCATGGCGCTGGCTTTTTTTCGGGATCCGACGGCGCCGGCGCAATGCGCTTTGGAGGTGGCCGCGGCATTGAAAGACAAGCCGCACCTGATGTTGCGCATGGGGATCCACAGCGGCCCGGTCTATCGCATGGCCGACGTGAACGCCAACGCCAACCTGGCCGGCGGCGGCATCAACATGGCGCAACGCGTAATGGATTGCGGGGATGCAGGACACATCCTCGTGTCGAAGAGCACGGCCGACGTGCTGCTGCAACTAAACCAATGGTCACCGTACTTGACCGACCTCGGCGAATGCACCGTGAAACACGGCGTCAAGATCCACCTCTGCACTCTATCCACGGCCGAGGTGGGCAATCGGGAACGGCCTAAGAAGCTGGCGCCTGTAGCGGCTCCGGGGCGAAAGTCCAAATCTCTGGCGGCCGGGGTTGTGGCACTTGCCGTGGCTGCTGCCGGTGGTGCCTGGTGGCTCGGACGAACTGGATTTGGTCCTCATCCCGCGCAGGATCAATCGTCGATCGCGGTGCTGGCTTTCAAGGACCTAAGTCCCGAGCAGAATCAGGCGTATTTCTCCGAGGGTCTGGCCGAGGAACTGCTGGACACGCTGTCGAAAATCCAGGGGCTGAGAGTGGCGGCAAGAACGTCTTCGTTCCTGTTCGGCGTCCAGCCCGAGGACTGTCACGTCATAGGACAGAAGCTGAACGTCGCGAATATTCTCGAAGGGAGCGTGCGCAGGCAGGGGAACCGGGCGAGGATATCGACTCAGTTGATCAAGACGGCGGACTGCTTTCAAATATGGTCGGCGGACTACGACCGCGAGTTGACCGACTTCTTCGCAGTGCAAGAGGAAGTTGCACGGGCAGTGACGGGGAACCTTAAATTAAAGCTGCTAGGAGATCCCAGAGCAACGCCATCCCCAAAGAGCAAGGATGCCGATGCCTATAACGCCTACCTGCAGGGCCGGTATCTCATTGGGAGGCGCAACGAAGAGAACTTGGGGAAGGCTGTAGGTTACTTCGAGCAAGCGGTCAAGCTGGACCCAGGTTATGCACCGGCATGGGCGGAGTTGTCGTTTTCGCACACGATCCAAGCAAGCGGGGCCTACGTACCGGCGGCGGAAACCTACCGCAAGGCGAGGGAGGAGGTAGATCGGGCGCTGGGGCTCGATGCAGACCTGGCAGCGGCCCATGCGGCGATGGGATACCTTCAGTTGACCCACGACAGGGACTGGGCTGGTGCGGGCGTCTCCTTTAAGCGGGCGCGGGAGTTGGACCCGAGCAACGACAACGTGATCCGAGGCGCGGCCTCGCTGGCAATGAATCTGGGCCATCTGGACGAGGCGATTGCACTCTATAATCGGGCTGTCGAAATCGACCCGCTGAACCCCGCCAGCTATCACCAGCTCGGGATTGTTATGTACTACGCCGGGCGGCAGGCAGAAGCGGCGTCTGCCTTCAAACACGCCCTGGAACTCGCTCCGGAGAGGGCGAGCGAACATTGTCTGCTTGGCCGGCTCTATCTGGTGGAG
>JBEKBK010000103.1:0-19404 GCA_050015435.1 Bryobacteraceae bacterium | reverse complement strand
CGACCGCGCCTCCAGCACACGGTACCGGACTCCGGACGGCAGGTCGGCCGCGAGCTTATTCTTGCCGAACGCCAAATCGATTCTCATAGTTAACCTTCAGTATAGGCACGGCGGTCCTGGTATTCTGTACAACGCGAGGGAACGAGTTATGAAGCACAGACCCATCCTGTCAACGTTCAATCCCGCCCATGGCGATTGGACAAGAGATGTTCTTATGAGATCTAGCGCGACTGTCTTAATCTTCTTCGGCGCTGTGATCGCCCACGCCGAAAACCTGGTGGAAACCAGCCTGGAAACCAGGTTCCAATTGGATTTGCACGTTCCAGAAGCGGCCCTCGCGGCATACCTGCCGCCGGGCTGGACGCCGAACGTGGCCAGTCAGGGTGCTGCAAAGGATGCGAATCTGCGCGCGATCTTCATTGACCGCGTCACCGTAAACGGCCCGGATGGCAAGCCGGTGGGTAAGGGTTCGAGCCGTCTCGTTTATCTTGCCGCTCCCGTGAAAGATCCCTCGGGAGCGAACGTTCAGCTCATCATCGGCGGGCTGACCGACGATCCGGCCGATGCGCCCGGTCCATTTGGGAATTATCTGCTGGCGACCACGCACACGATGCAGCGATCTACCTCGTCGAGCGGTTCCGGTCCGATCCTTGACTCGCAGGATTGGGTGTTCGGCGCAGCCACCGGCGAACATCTGGAAATGCACATCAAGTATGAAAAGGGAGTGGCCAACAAAGGCAATCCCTCCGACACGAAGTTCTACTCGGCGAAGAACCCGGGCTTCTTTCAAATCTCGCGGCAGGAGCAGGTTTTGGACATCCTGCGGAACGTGACGACGAATCCTCCCGATCGGGTGAAAGAGTTCTCGTTTAAGGGATCCGGTGGCAGCTTCGCGAAACTTTTCGATGGTACGGAAAAGCCGTTGAGCTGGGATAACATCCTTTGGATGCATCGCTCGGTTTTGCTGCCCTGATGGGCCGGAACGGCCTGGAGATTGAGTGATTTCTCCTATTTGGCCTAATGCTTTTGCACTATGCCATTTAGAGAATTGTACTGAGCGTCAAGCAGTGTTATCTTCCGTACGGAGATTCCTGCCGGATGCAATCTTGTACATCACTCATGCTCGCGACGCTGGTCTGTTCCGCGCTCGCCCTGGGGCAAGCGCCCTTTCTGTACCCTGCCGTCAATCCGAATGTAACCGACGCGTATCAAATTGGTTACGCGGCGAACCTGAACGTCGGTGACTCCGTTCTGAACCTATCTAACGACGGGGTCAACGGCGCCGCCGCGGCCGGGAACATCTGCGTGAACGTCTTTACCTTTGATGCGACTGAAGAGGAGATTGCGTGCTGCGCGTGTCTGGTGACCCCCGATGGGCTGAATTCGCTTTCGGTTAAGGCAGACTTAGTCAGCAATACCCTTACTCCAGCCGTGCCGTCCTCGGCCATCATCAAGCTGGTCTCTTCTTTTCCCGCGGCTGACGCGGGTGGGAATCCAACGATCTGCAACCCCGCCGGGATCTATACGCTAACACTGGGCGGACCGGCAGTGGCGAATCTGGCGGCGGGCATGCGCGCTTGGGGAACCACGATCGAGCCGGATGGCGGCGCAGCCACCTACGGAGTGGTGAGTGTCCTTTACCAGGCTTCTGCGTTGAGCCCGTCCGAGATCTTGCGGCTCACCAGGAGTTGCTCTTTTCTTCAACAGGAGGGGAGCGGCTTCGGCGTGTGCAAGTCTTGTATGCTGGGCGGTCTGGCGGGAGTGAATCAGCAGTAAGCCGGAGTTCCCGGAAGATCATTTTAGAACCCCGCGCATAGCGTTAGCTAGCGCGGGGCCTATCCTCAGGCTTGCGCCAGAGGGTGGGGTTGCTCAGACCCACTGTTATTCTGACGCGTTCTGCGCACGAAAGCAACGGACCCCAGGCCCTGGACCTTCTGGCTATTCCGGCCCCGGCTAATGTATACGATCATTCCTGCGAGACTACGGTTGTCCCGCCGGGCCGCTGGCTAGGCTCTTACGGGATTGACTTAGAATCGCGATTCGGAAGCCGAAGTACTCTGCGTACATAACCGGCAGCAGTAAAAGTGGGTACGCCCACCCGAGGTAATGATTGCAGGCAATGATCACGCCGGCAATCGCCACCCCGGCGAGGTAATACCGGAAGCACCACTCGAACCACTTTGACCAAACTTCCAGAACGAGCTTCCGGTCAAGAAACGCCACGATCACCGATACCAACAGAGTATTGATCGCATAGTAGGCGCCGGCCGCCAGAGCGACCTGCAAAGGCAGGAGCCGTCCGAAACCCAGGGACCCAACGGCATGCGCCACGAGAAATGATGCGGCAACGCTAATCACGGCGGCGGCAGCGTTAAACGCAACCTGAGCACGTGTCGTCGGTTCCGCGGGCCGCCAGAGCGATTGCACGATCATCGACGAAGATGCGATCATCACAGTCTCAGCGAACGTCAGATCCGCGATTCCGATTAAGACAAAGAGGTACGTCAGCGAATAGGTTACGGTCATGCCTGGAAGGCGGATTTTAAGCGTCGCCGCGACCAGAGCGAGCGATAGATACGCCGCAAAACGAAAATGGTCCGCGCATCCCCAATGTGCGAAGGCCGCGACCAACAGCATCGACCCCGCGGCGATAACCCAAGTTATGTACAACCGGGCGTGGTTTGGCATGGGTACAGCTCGGTCAGGACAATGGAAAAGGCATGATAACGTGGCTCCGGCGGTCCAGCAATAGCTCTCCGGTTCTAACATCCTCGGGGGAAAACACGAGCCTGGCGTAAAACGGAACTGGGAACGCGCGGGATGTTAAGCTGAGCCTTACCGGAGTTTTGGTTGCTGGACACCCTAGGCGTTGGCCGCGAAGTAATGGAGACTGAGGCGAAGGCCGTACTGGCCGCCGCGCAACGCCTGGATCAGCAGTTTCTGCGAGCCGTCGAGCTCATTCTCAAGCAGGGCGGGAAGGTGGTCGTGACCGGGATCGGCAAATCCGGCCGCGTGGGTGAGAAGCTGGTGGCCACGCTTTCCAGCACCGGCACGCCCGCCATTTTTCTGCATCCCGTGGAAGCCGCGCATGGTGACCTGGGGGTTTATTCTCCCGGCGATCCCACCATTTTCATTTCGAAAAGCGGCACCACGTCGGAGCTTTTACAGCTTGTGCCGGTTCTGCGTGAACGGCAGTCGCCGTTGATCGGGATTCTCGGCAACCTGAAATCGCCCCTGTCAAAGATGGTGGACGTTGTCCTGGACGCTTCGGTTCAAGCTGAGGCGGACCCGCATAACTTGACGCCCAGCGCCAGTACCAGCGTAGCGCTGGCTTTGGCCGATGCGTTGGCGATTGCCCTTATGCTCGCCCGTAAGTTCATGCCGGAGGATTTCGCGCGCAATCATCCCGCCGGTCAGCTCGGACGGAATCTCCGTTTGTGTGTTCGGGAGGTTATGAAAACCCGGGACCAGGTAGCCTGGGCGGGTCCCGAGGATCCGGTCAAGCAGGTGATCATCGCCATGACCCAGCGTCCGATGGGAGCCGCGTGCGTTGTGTCTCCGGATCAGGAACTAGTCGGTTTGGTTACCGATGGAGATTTGCGCCGGGCTCTTCAAATTCACGACGACATTCGAGGGCTATGTGCCGAAGATGTCATGACCAGACAACCAGTAACCATTCATCCCGACGCCGCGCTGCACGAGGCATTACGGGTCATGGAGAATCGGTCCTCTCAGATTTCAGTGCTGCCCGTGGTCGACCCCGCCACTAGGCATTGCCTTGGGCTGCTTCGGCTCCATGATATCTATCAGGCCGGAATCGTTGCCTAAAGGTTAAAACGTGCTCATGCAACTTTACTGATTTGAGGCACATCCAATAAGTGATGAACGCGATCGCTAGTCCGACCGCCGCCCATTCGGCGCTTCGCGACGAATACCGGGCGGCTCTGCAAATCTGGAGCGAAGCACGAGTGCTCTATGCGCAGGACAGTCCGGAAGTCGCCGAAGCAACGCGGCATATGGAAGAGGTAGAGCAGCGACTGAAGGACTTTCGAGACAGTATCGAGCCCGCTCTAGCGGACCCGATCTGAGGATAAGGGCCGGTACTAATTTGAATTGAAGGGAAACGGCGCGGATGGCCACTTCGCCGCGAATTCCTTGGCATGCGCATCGCAAACTTGCTCAGGATTCGAGCCCCTGGCGGCGTTCTCGCCGAAAAATTTGTAATCAGTCTCCCAGAGAGCCGGCTGACGGCAATGGTCACACTGGGTCTTTGGGTTCGCGTGGATGGCGGAAATTTTGTGTCCGTAAGATTCTTGCATTAAGCTCCTGTCGTGCACTCTATAGGTAGCACATTTAACGCGCGCCGGGGATTTGTGAATCCCGCGATACGCGACCAGCCAGGCCTTCGTCCACCGAAATATGGTTGACCTCCAGCGTTTCGCCCAGCTCCTGATCCAGCGAAACCCTCGCTCGAGCGTAGTTCGATAGCGCGGTCACCTGTGAGGTTTGCGCCGCCACCAGCGCCCGTTGTGCGATGACTAAATCGCTGATGGTGGACGTTCCCAAGGCAAACCGGTTCTGCTCCGCCTCAAGCAACTGTTCCTGGAGCGTTCGCGTATTCACTGCCGCGGAATACCGCGAACGGGCCTGGCGAAGCGCAATCATCTGATTCGAGATTTTGACCACGATCTCGTTCAGGTCTCTCTGCCCGCTCAGGGCCGATTGCCGGAGTTGCAACTGCTCGATTCCGTAATCGCCTTGGGCCTGGCGATTATTGAGTGGGATCTGAAGATACAGGAGGGCGCGCTCACTCGGAAAATCGCGACGGAGCACCTGTCCGAACGCCGTGCCGAAGCCCCCTATGAACGCCTTGTCGGGACCCACGCCCTGCACTAATTGCGGCGTGCCGGCTGCACCGGCGTCGTATGCCGTGACCAGGCCGATCGCGGTCGGCAACAGACTGTTGGCGGTTCCGAGCGCGGAGATCCCAGCCGTCTCATCCCGGATTTTCGATACGGCAACGTCTGGTCGTTTAGCCATCGCCCGGGCCACCAGTTCCCGTAGAGGGGGAAGATCGTCCTGGGCGGGAACCCGAATGGAATCGAGCGTCACGATCTCCGCGGATTCGAGCAGCGGATCCTCGGTACGGCTCAACACTTCCTTCAGCAAACTCGCCTGCTGGAGCACAGCTTGCCGGGCGAGCACCAGATCCTGCCGCCGGCTTGCGAGCTCGGCCTCGGCGCGAGGCAACTCCACCCCGGCCAACGCGCCGAGCCGGATCTCATTCGCGGTGTCCGCCCGGAATTTTTCCGCGACTTCGAGCGCGCGATCCCGTGCTTTCAGGGCCTCATTCGCAGTAGCCAGGTCCCAATAGAGATTAAGCACATTCGCGACCAAGTCGAGCAACTGAGAGCGGAATGTTTCCCGCGCGGCGATCGCGTTCTTCTTCGCGACCCGGATATACCGGCTGTTCACCTCTGTTCCGAAGCCTTGCAGCAAGTTGTGCTGAAGGTTGATATAGAGCCTGGGCGCAACGGACGGATTGACATAATCCGTCGGGGTGTTTTCCCTGAGGTATGTCTCATTTTCCCGAACGTAGTAAGTTCCTCCCGTCAGCAAACCCTGCTGCATCGTAGTGCTGTAGTTGTGCGTCACGTCCACCAGGGCGGCGGTCTGACTGAGCACCTGGTTAGATTGCGGGTAGGTGGTGTGGGAAAACACGGTCGAATTCTGAATCACCGGATCCAAGTTCGGAGTGACGGGCCCAATCTGCTGAATGACCGCGTTGCCTGTGCCTCCACTTTGCCCGTTATTAGATGAACTGGAGAGGCCCGCGCTCGCGATGCTTCCGGCCACGCCCTGCCCGCTCGCCACCGCGCCGATCTGGCTGCTGACGTTCGGCGCGCCTCGCAACGGACCCCCACCCGACTGACGCTCCACTGCCCATTCAGCGATCAGCGGGTCATAGCGGGCGACGTCCAGATCGAGATTGTTCTCGATAGCCAGCGCGATCGCATCCTGTACGGTTAGGTACAGCCGATTCGCGCGAATCAGGCGATGAAGGCGACCCGAATTCGCGGCTCGCGCAGGAGGCACGGTGGGCGATTCGTAGGGCCGCACGAAGATTGGGGCCAGCGGCCGTTGCACCGTGATCGGCTGGTCCTGCGAATAGCAGGCATTCGAAAACGCAAATACTAAAGCCACAGATAAACACAGATGAACGCCGATTAAAGAAAGGTGCTTATCCGCGTTCATCTGCGTTAATCTGCGGCTCAAAAGGTTTTTGTTAGCCATTTTGAGTATCCTGCTAATTTTGCGGAACGGAACTGGGTAGAACCGAGGCCCTCGCAACATGTCCCGAAACCGCTTCCTCCATGCGAATGTGGTTTACTTCCAAGGTTTGTCCAATTGCCTGGTCAAAGGCGACTTTGGCGTGCGTGTAATTGGCCATCGCTTGTATTTCCGCGCTCTGGTCGGTGGAGAGATCCTTCTGGGCTTGAATCACCAGGCTGACGTCGGAAACGCCGAAGCGGAACTTATTCTGCTCGGCTTCCAGGCTCTGTTCGGCAAGCTGCCGGGTCGCAACGGCAGTTTCATAGCGGGCACGAGCTTGTTGCAGTCCGATCACGGCCACCTTCACGTCGGTACGCACCTGGTTGGTCGCGCGCTGAAGCTGTAGCTCAGTCTGGCGCGTTTGAAGCTGGTCCATCACATAATCGGCCTGCGCGATTCTGTTTCGCAGAGGAATATTCAGCGAGATTCCGGCCGAGTAATTCGGAAAGTTACGCTGAAACAACTGGCTCAGGAAGGTCCCGGTTCCGCCCACGAAATAGGGATCCGTTGGACCACAACACCCGTTATAAGTGGGATTGACTGGACCAGACAGCCCGTTGTTGGTGAACTCGGCGAAAGCTCCCAAACTCGGTAATAGAGAATTCCTCGTCCCCTTGAGCATGATCTGCTGACTATCCAGATTTACCTTGCTCTGCGCGATCTCGGGCCGCTGCGACAGCGCGTCTCGAATCAGATCCGCGGTCGGTCTCAGATCGTCCGTCTTGGGGACTTCAATGCGATCGAGCGGCACGATGTGGATATCGTCCAGCCCCGCAGTGGCAGCACCTTCGCGACTCAACGCATTCTTCAGAACCGTTTCCTGCTGGGCGACGTTGGTTTGAGAAATCAGTAAATCTTCCTGTCTTGCGGAAACCTCCGCGGCCGCTCGAGTGATCTCGATGGCCGGCATGTTTCCCAGCCGGACCTCATTTTGATTGTCCTCGTGCAGCTTTTGGGCGGTTGCCAGGGCTTGCTCCTTGATGCGGACATCGTCAATGAAACTCACCAGGTCCCAATACAGGTTCAGCGCAGCGGAAATGGTGGTGATCACCTGCCGCTTCACTTGAAGGTCCGTGACCTTGGTGTTGTTCCTCGCCACTCGAATGTCCCGGTTGTTCACGGCTCTGCTCAATCCCTGCAGTAACGGTTGAGTGATGGTTAAGTCAAGATATCCGGTGCGGGAGGGATTCAGAATGTTGACCGGGCTGTTATATGAACTGCGGTTGGTGAAATAGGTGACTGCCACATTGCTGCCGGTAATAAACTGCTGCGAATACTGAACCTGGTATTGCCGGAAATCATTAGTGAGCGCCGTTGTCTCGTTCAATAGAGTATTCGTCTGCGGACTTGTGTAGTGACCAAAGTTCGCGTACGCAGTTATGTTGGGATCGAGGTTGGGTGGTGTGGGACCGGCCTGGGTCACTACCGTGCCGATGGAACCGACGCCCGCGCCTCCGGCCAGACCACTCGACGCCGTGCTGACACCGGTGAGGCTCACGCTCACCGGTCCAGGGAGCACCGGCGAATCGACGCTTCGCAGGATGCCGCCACCTTCGGCGCGCCGCTGAACCTCGCCCGCAAGGAAGGGACCATAGCGTTGAATCGCGATGTCCAGATTGTTCTCGAGCACCAAAGCAATCACGTCTTGAACGGAGAGATACAGATTGCCGCCGCGGACCAGCGATTCGAGCCGCGACGAATTGGTCAAGGTGGCCGGCGCGACGACTCTTCGGTCGATGTGGAATGGACGAAGAATCGGCCCGATGAATCGGGGCGGCGGAGGGGACTCGATCGATACTTCGGACCCCTGGGCGAAGAGCGTGGAGGTCCATGCGAAGGACGCTAGAACAAAGAAAATTCGGAACATGCTTGTGTAAGGCTACCTCATCGCGTGTGCAATTCCACTTCCAGTCATTGACCTGCCTTAAGCCGCAGGTCAATGGCTCGGTGGATGAGGGTAGCGACAGAAACCCTGTCCGATTTTGCTACTGGCTGTCCGTTTTTGGCGAGCCCCTAACCGAGAAAGCCCAGATTCTGCGCACTGAAATTGGCTAAGTTTGGAAACACCGTGGGCAGTGCGCTGCTGGGAATCCCGAACCAGGACGAAAGTGTCGCTCCGTACTGATCGATTGAGGTGGTAGGAATCCAACGTCCCCGCACATCCGTGTCGTTTGGACCGCCCAATTCAAAAGTGGGGAACGCACCGAAGATTTGACCTCCCTGAACCGCGCCACCCATGACCAGATGATGGCTTCCCCAGGCATGGTCGCTGCCGTCGCCAGTGGTGGGCTGGAAGGTCCGGCTGAAATCGGACTCGGTAAAGGTAGTCACGTTTTGCGCCATGCCGAGTTCCTGCGTGGCGTCGTAGAAGGCGGCTAGGGCGGGACTAAGCTCGGGATACAGAGTGTTATGGGTCTCGAGCTCGTTCGTGTGGGTATCAAACCCTCCGAGCGAACAGAAGAAGATTTGACGGCGCATTCCAAGATCGCCCTGGACCTGTATAATCTGGGCTACCTGCTGCAATTGCTCTCCCAGGGACGTCTTAGGAAATTGGGTCTTCAGCGGGGTGGCTTTGGCCAGCGCTGCCCCCAGCGCTGAGGCATCGCTAATGCTGTTCGCCAGCGTGTTATTGGCGGCCTGAACCAGGGAAACGCCGCTATCGAGCGTGAGCAAATTGGTGAGTGCGCTCAACCGCGCCTGCGACGCCGGCGAGGAATTGAAACCGGACAAGGAAAGCGATTGGCCTGGCGACAGGGCCACGGGTTGCGTTTGTGCGCCGGTTCCCAGCAAGCTATTTCCCGCCACCGAGAAAAAGACCGGGAATTTGGAGGAATTGATGTTCTGGGACTCGATGTAATCGGCGGCGCGGCCAGCCCACCCCGTTGATCCGTTCCCTTGCGCGATGGAGGTCTGCCACTGGAGTTGCTGATCAGAGTGTGAAAAAAGATTATTAGGAAGGGGCAACGCCGCGGCTTGATATTGCGCCCGCGTAAGCGGTTGCACCAGCGACCCCACGTTGGCCACCACCGCCAGTTCCTTGCTCGAGAACAGGCTAGCGAGTTCCGGCAGCTTCCCGTGGAAGGCGTACGGAGCGTTGGAGGTACTGTACACGGTCGGCGTCAACTCCGCGGTGGTCAGCGCGAGGCTGGCGCGGATCGACGTATACGCCTGGTAGCTCGCGTCATCCATTGGAATGATGGTGTTGTTGGAATCGTTGCCACCGAACAAGAAAACGCACACCAGAGCCCGGTAGTCGGGAGCGCTAGCCTGGGCGAGCAAAGGCAGCGCGCCAAAAGGACGCAGCGCGAGCGATCCTACGGTGGCAGCGCCGATACGAATAAAGCTTCGTCGCGAAGATTTCGAGAGACGTGTAAACATATGATTTTCCTTTTACTGAATGACTTGATATTCGTTTGA
Organism: Bryobacteraceae bacterium; assembly: GCA_050015435.1. Lineage (GTDB taxonomy): Bacteria > Acidobacteriota > Terriglobia > Bryobacterales > Bryobacteraceae > Palsa-187. The sequence goes on along the minus strand of JBEKBK010000103.1, from coordinate 9,654 downwards.
GGTCAGGACCACATAGAGCGCGGCCTGAACCCTCGCTGTCCCCGCCGCGGCTGCATTCGCTGCATCGGTCGCCTGCTGTTGAAGAACCGTGGACATATTGTGATGCAGAAAAACGTAGCTGACGTAATCGATCAATTCGCTCGTGTTTCCACCATATTGCGCAAAGGTTGAGAGATTGAGCGTGGTCCCGGCGTCGATTTTTCCGTAGATTGCAGCGTTCACGATATTGGCCCGGTCCGCGGACGTCTGTGTGGAATAAATCTGAAATTCGGGACCGAATAACCCTTTCCCCGTGCGTGATAGCGGCGAGAAATAACTGAACACGCTGGGGGCGTAGAACAGATTCTGTCCAAGCTGATTCGTATCGTTGTAAATCGCGCTTTTAGCGGTCAGCGTCGCGTTCAAGCCGCGCAGGATATTGGCCATGAAGAGCACGGGCTCACGAAGGTGGCCGAAGTTAACCGATTCCCCGCCTGGGATGTCGCCTGCGCGCGCCTCCGGATCCGTGAGAATCGCCTGGATTACGGCCTGCATGTCTCCGCGGACGCCGCTCCCGTTATCGAGGAAAACATTGGCGACGCGCCCTACATACGCGGAACTCGGGTTGCTGGTCACCAGGTGCTGAATCAACTGAGTAGACACAAACGGCGCCATAGTGGTCTGCTGCATCAAAGCATCCAGTAAGGATTCCAGGTCCTGCTCCGCGGTTTGACCGGCCGGAACATTGATGTTTCCGAAGATCGTCTTCGCGGTGGTATCGTGTTCGCTCTCCACCGCAAACATCGGGCCGAAGTAGTACGCCGGGTTGTTGGTCTTGGGTGTCGCGCCAGGCGCAGTCGGATAGGTCCAACCGGTAAGTAATTTCGCCATGTTGGTCACGACCGATTGATCGTACGTTGGCACCGGAATGCCGTTGGCAAGTACCGGCGTGCCGTTGGCGTTGAGTTGGGTCAGACCGAGCGTGAAAAGCTGCATCAGCTCACGAGCATAATTCTCGTTTGCCGAAGTGTCTTTTGCCGGGTTGGCTTTGTTATTGTTCGCCATGTTCAGATAGCGCCCCATGGCCGGGCTGAGTGTAACGGCTTTGATGATGTCGCGATAGTTGCCGAAGGCGTTGTCGCGAAAGATCCGCCAATAGGGAGGATACGCATACGCCTGGGGAACGCCCGATTCCGCCGACACTACCCAGATTTCGCTCAGCGCAAACGCCACACGCTGGCGCAGTTGATCCTGTTCGGTGACAGCATTCTGAAAGAATGCGGCCTGCACTGGGGCCAAGTTGTTATTCGACATCCCGGCCGAGTTGAGGATGGGTTGGTCCGGGAGATCGGAAGTATTCAGTGCAAATTGAGCGTTGATCCAAGCATCGATCCCCATCTGCTGAACTTGCGCGATAGATACGGGAGTCGATCCCCACGTCGCCTGATCCAAAAGTCGAGCAGCGGCCGTGTCGGTGATTAATGGCGTGGAAGTTGTCGTTTGGCCGAACGCAGGGTGAAACATCAAACACCCAGCGACTGTAAGAAGATATTGAAACTTCTTCATGTACTACCTCGTTACCTACAACGGAAGAAACACGAGTGCGGCAAAGAAGTATCGGTGAATTTTTCTTGAGGAGACCTTAGAAGCGCAAAGGTGCGGCGCGCACCACCAGATGGGCCAGGAACTATTTCGCGCCGCGCTCCGTTTTGCGCGTGTTCCTGAGAAGCCCAACGGAAAGAAAACAAGGCTCGCAGGGCCTGTAATAATTATTTACGTGAAGTCTGGACGCCTGCTCGGATGGTGGTACGTTTGCATCGGCCTCGGATTCGGTGCGCTGGCGGCACGCAACCTGTTGGCCGGAGCCCCGCGATGGTCCATCGTCCTGCGCGTGTTCATCGCCGCGGGATTCTTGCTCTTAGGTGTCGGCAGCCTGCGGTCACCCGACGCGAAATCGCGTCGCCAATAGCGCAAACGATACTAGGGCGCTTTATCGAACGATGCGAGCATCTGCTCGAACTTTGCTTGATTCTGCGCGACCGTCTTTGACGGCCCGGCGAACTTGATAAAAACATTTCCGCCGGGGCCTTCGACTATCGCCCCGATCAGACGATAGCCCTTCGCCACCGGCGCGCCGCCCATCGGCCCTCCCATACCCGAGTAGTCACCGGAACTATCGATGGTGGTGACGGACAAGCCATGGATATTACGTTTCTGGATTTGCGCTTCGGCCCGTTTCCCGCCGGGCGCGTGAACTTGATCCTTCCAACGGTCCAGGTTCGCTTGGACGCTACCGCCCTGTCCGGCTCCGAAAAAATAAACGGCGCATTCGGACGCGTCGTGATCGCCGGAAACCGGCGCAATGGTGTAGGTCGCGGCGCGCATCGGCCGCGTGCCTTCGTTCTTCCAACCCGCTGGTGCTACCCAGCGTAAGCCGGCCACGCTTTCCGCGAAAAGCGACAAAGTGAAAAGGAGCAAGAGAGGGGGCACTCGCATGCCCATCAGTGTACCCCGCGGGAACGATCGTTACTTTCGGAGCTTGCTTACGAAGGCCGCCATCCCAATCAAGCCCACGCCCATCAGTGCGAAACTGCCGGGCTCAGGCACACCCGATACGTTCGCTGAAACCGTGCTCAGCAGAACATCTCCGCACATGGTCGCCTCCACGCCGATGTATTCATAGTTCTTGGCGTTGGAAACGAGCGTGAAGCTGGCTGGCGCATCAAGGGTTCCGGTTTCGAGGCTGGTTCCGAGCACGCCTAGAGTGTTGGAGCCGAAGATGGTATAGCCTTCACCATTTTGAACGCTGCCGATGGACATCTGGACCGAAGTAGGATTCAGCGCCCAAACATTCGCCATATTGAGCTGGATGAAGCTATTGTCTTGAATCTCGTGATCGGATTCGCCCATCAGGCCGAGTCCGAACTCGTCTCCACCGCTATTCTTGCCGTAGAGGTCGTCCGGTTTCCCCAAGTCGTATCCGTAGGCTGTAATGAGAACTCCGTCGCTAAAGTATTGCTGCGAAGTGCTCAACTGGCCCGTAGGACTATCGAAGTTGTAGTAGAGCGTGGTGGACCAAGCCGCCGGCGCGGTGGCCAGCATCGAGGTGATTATGAAAGATTTCAGTATGTTCATTCCGTCTCCGTCAACCCGATTGTTCATCCTGGGTCGGCTTCGAGATAGGCACCAGGCGTACTGAGGGTTCTATAAAACTAAGTGGGATGCAGTACGCCTGCCGATCCAGGACTCGAGGTGCACGGAGGCAGGCAAGTGCCGTAAAATGAAGTTGCATGCGTCCGTGGTGTGTTCTGCTCTTGCTTGTTGTTTCGAGCTTGACGTGGGCTCAGAAATACACTGGCCCTCGTCCGCCCGAGCCCGATATGGTGTATCTGGTGCATGCGGACAATCTGATCCCGACCGAGGTGGCCGAAGCGAAGCAGGAATCCAAGAAAAACGAATCGACGTACACGATTGCCGGCACGGCGTCGCCAGCCCGAACGCCTCTGGCGGAGCCGATCTTTTTGATCCAATCCGCCAAAATTCAACCGGACCGGCTCGAGTTGTACCGGCTGGACGTCAAGAGCGGACATCGCGAGGTGACCACGGCGCAGCGGCGCATCCGAGGGGGGCCGCGGCCTTTGCGTCTCACCGTTACCCGGCTGGATGGGGGCTTGTACCGGATTGAAGCCAGCGAGACCCTTGAAAACGGCGAGTATTCTCTCTCACCAAACGATTCGAATCACGTCTTCTGTTTTGAGGTTTATTGACCACGTAGTGAATCAGGCCACCCTTGCTCAGCCGAACCTTCAAGGCATTCTCCTATCGTGATTTCCGTCTGATGTGGTTGGGGGCATGCACCTCGAGCATCGGAGGCTGGATGCAGATCGTTGCCCAAAGCTGGCTGGTGTATACGCTCTCGGGTGACGACCCATTCTATTTGGGGCTGGATGCCTTCCTCGGCCAGGCACCCATCGTCCTCTTCTCATTAGTCGGCGGGGTCATCGCGGACCGGCGAAGCCGTCGTCAAATGCTGCTGATCTCGCAATACATCCAAATGACTTGCGCGTTCGTCCTGGCGGGTCTGGTTTACTTTCAGGTGGTGCACGTCTGGCATATCCTCTGCCTTTCCTTCATCGTGGGCACGGCGCAAAGCCTCGGCGGCCCAGCCTACTCGGCGCTCATACCGACCCTAGTGGGACCGGAAGACATGGGTAATGCAATCGCCCTCAATTCCATCCAGTTCAACCTGGCGCGCGTGATCGGCCCTACGCTGGCCGGGATCACGCTGAAGCAGCTCAATGCCACGTGGTGTTTTGGACTCAACGGAATTTCCTTCATCGCGGTGATCATTTCGCTGTACATCATTCGCGTTAACTTTGTGCCGGCGAAGTCCCACGAACCGATCCTCACCAGCATTCAGCAAGGCATCGGCTTCATTCGGAGTAAAGCAGGTTTGAACTCGTTGATCGTTCTCGCCTTCTGCATGACGCTCTTCGGATTCTCCCTGCTCACCTTCCTTCCCGTCTTTGCGAAGGAGGTTTTTCACGGCGATGCGACCACCTACACGAGGCTCCTGGTGTGTTCCGGAGCAGGGTCCATCTTCGGAGCGCTCGCCATCGCATCTTCAAATCATCTGAAAAGGCGTGGACGGGCAACGCTGCTGTCGCTGATTTTATTGGGCATTCTGATCGCGGCCTTCTCGCTCTCGAAGTCACTGCCGCTCAGCTACGTCTTGATCTTCTGTTCGGGTGCGACCCTGATGTCGGTGTTCGCAATGATTCAAACCCTGGTGCAGACCATAACTGCGGACAGCATGCGCGGGCGGGTGATGAGCGTGTACAACATGGCGTTCCGGGGGGGCATGCCGGTCGGAAGCCTGGTGGTAGGTCGGCTGATCCCGCAGTTCACTGCTCCGATCACCATCGCGTGCGCAGGCTCCGTGCTATCGGTGCTCGGTCTCTATTACCTGCTGGTTCAGCGCCGGGTAGCCAGCCTTTAGAAAAAGGGGACAGACGCAATTTCGCAAAGGCTGCGAAATTGCGTCTGTCCCCTTTTTTTACTTCCCTTCGAGCAGAAACGTCGGCGCCAGACCGGTGAGCGTCGAAAAGCTATTCGAACCAGCCACGCTCAGCCAGCTCGAGCAGCCGTGCACTTTGCCCAGGAATGAGTGCGGATGCACATCCACCTGCATTTCCTTCATGATCAGGCTGCCGTATTGCATCAGCGGAAAGACTGCGCGGGCGGGCTCGGCCAGTTCCTGCACCACATACGGCGAACGCATGGCTTGCCGCAACGCCTTTTCCCAACCGATATCGTCCGTGTCCACGCCGCGGAAAGAGCTTAGGTCCGCGTCTCGGTCGTTAGGCTTCAGCACCAGCTTCGCGCGGTGCTTCATCACGAAGTCCGGCAAGTCCACGGTGTGCCCGTGAAACGTCGTCTTCGCGGCCTGGACCAGTCGAGTCCAGGGAATAAATTCCTTGATGGCCTTGCGCTCGGTGGCCGGGAAGCCGGCGGTCACTGATTCGTCCGTTAGCAGGTCGAACATCGCCCGCTTCGCTCCCATCTCCGACCGGAAACTGTTCACCATGCAGACTGCGTGCTCTTTATAGGCGCGCATTAGCGGGTGCGAAAGGTCGAAGCGAACGAGAAACTCCTGCAATTTGATCCGCCGATAAACGATGTCGACCTGGTTATCGCCGTGCCGCAACACGCCGTTCCGGTAATCGAGCTGGTCCGGCGAGAGGATGTCCGTGGGAAAGCCTTCGCGTGCAAAGTTCTCCGCGAGCAGCGCGTATTCGCTGAGGTCGGGCGACTGGAAGGGGGGCCGGTGCTCGACGATTGCGATCCGTGGTTTCTTCTGCTTGCCGCCGAAATCCTTGTAGGTTCTGAGCAGCGCCTGCAACAGGTACTTAGTAGCGACCAGCTTGGTCAGTTTATAGCGCTTGCGGAACTCCTTGACCGGCGGCGCATCGTAGAACAGGTCCGAGAGCGCATCGCCATAGACTACCCCGGCCGGCGCCTCTGCATCATGCGAGAAAAACCGCAAGGAGCCGTCGTTCAGGTTACTATCCAGCAATCCCGTCACGCTGAAAAACGAATAACCCGGATCGACCGCGGCGAGCATACGCTCGGCCGGCAACAGTTGCATGCGCGCCAGAAGCGCCGGATTCGTAAGCGCCAATTCCTCCACACGGCCGATTGCGGAGAACATCGACTCCGCTGCCTTGACCAGCGAAACATACTGACGTTTCGTGATAAAATGCGGCCGCAAAACCGGAGAAATGGGCCGGTTGCCGAGCCGCTGCGCCTTCAGCCGGTCCTGAAGCTCCTTGGCCCAGGCCAGGTCGATGTACGGCTCACTTTCGATTAATTTGTGATATCGGGCTATTGCCTCGCCCACTTGATTCATGTGTTTTCTTGAAGTTAGTATCGCACGGCGAGGCGAATTTCAAAAACTGCCCGGTGTTGGATGCCGCTCTTATCTGGAAGATATGGAAGGACTTATTTTAATTTGGCAAAGATTACCGCTGGTTCGCCTTGAGTACCTTCTTGCGTAATCGGATGGAAGTTGGCGTCACTTCGACCAATTCGTCCTCGCGGATGAATTCGATGGCTTGTTCGAGGTTCAGCAACTTCGGCGGGACCAGGCGAATAGCTTCGTCGGCGGTGGAAGCCCGCATATTGGTCAGCTTCTTTTCCTTGATGATGTTCACGTTGAGGTCCGCGTCCCGCGCGTTCTCACCGACGACCATGCCTTCGTAGACTTCCGTCCCGGGGCCGACGAACATCTCACCGCGTTCCTGAAGGTTGAAGATCGCGTTACCCGTGGTCTTCCCGGGGCGGTCCGCTACGAGCGAGCCGGTCGGCCGCGTGGGGATTTCGCCCTGCCATTCGATGTACCCATGGAACAGCGAATTCATGATTGCGGTACCGCGGGTGTCCGTCAGCATTTCGCTGCGCAGCCCGATCAGGCCGCGGGAAGGCACGTGAAACTCCAGGCGCACCCGTCCGGATCCGTGATTGACCATCTTGATCATTTTGCCCTTGCGGGTACCGATCTTCTCGATCACCACTCCGATGAACGCTTCCGGACAATCGATCACCAGGAACTCGACGGGCTCCGAAAGTTTGCCGTCAATTTGTTTAGTCAGAATCTCAGGCTTGCCCACGGCCAATTCGTAACCCTCGCGCCGCATCATCTCGATCAGGATCGCGAGTTGGAGCTCTCCCCGTCCCATCACCTTGAACGAATCCGGTCCGCCCGCCTCCTCCACACGAATCGAGACGTTGGTCAGCAGTTCCTTATCCAGGCGATCCCGTAGATTGCGGGAGGTGACGTAGGTTCCCTCCCGGCCTGAGAACGGGGAGGTGTTGATGGTGAACGTCATGCCGATGGTGGGCTCGTCAATCTGAATGTGTGCCAGCGGCTCTGGAGTCTCGGCGCTAGTCACGGTTTCGCCGATCGTAATGCCCTCCACGCCGGCGATCGCCAAAATGTCGCCGGGCCAGCCCACTTTTTCATCGACGCGCTTCAACCCCTCAAAGGAATAGAGCTTCGTAATCTTGGTTTTATGAAAGGTTCCATCCAGCTTGGCGATGGCGACTTCATCCCCGTGCCGCAGTGTACCGTTGAACACGCGGCCGATGGCCAGGCGACCGAGGTAGTCGCTGTAGTCGAGATTCGCCACCAACAGTTGCAAAACGCTGTTCGGATCGCCCACGGGCGCGGGAATATGTTCCAGGATCGCCTCGAACAAGGCGCGCAGGTCGCGCTCTTCGCCGGCTGGATCGGTCCTGGCGATTCCTTCCTTGGCGTTGGTGTAGATTACTGGAAATCCGAGCTGGTCCTCGGTCGCATCCAGATCGATGAACAGATCGTAGATCTCGTTCAGCACCTCCGGAATGCGCGCGTCCGGGCGGTCGATTTTATTGATGACGACGATTTGCGGCAGCCGCGCCTCCAGCGCCTTCATCAGGACGTACCGGGTCTGCGGGAGCGGGCCCTCGCTCGCGTCCACCAGCAGCATCACGCCGTCCACCAGCTTCAAGGCCCGTTCCACTTCGCCTCCGAAATCGCTGTGACCGGGAGTATCGACGATGTTGATTTTGATGTCGTGATAGCGGACGCCGGTGGCCTTGGCGAGAATCGTGATGCCACGCTCACGCTCTAGATCGTTCGAATCCATAACGCGCTCGACGACCTCTTCGTTTGCTCGAAAAATGCCGCTTTGGCGGAGCATCGCGTCAACCAGCGTGGTCTTACCGTGATCAACGTGAGCAATGATCGCGACGTTTCGGATGGAGGTGTTTGAAATCATGCGGACCTCTACATCGTCGCATGCCCCGATGACAATCCCGTTATCGGCGACAATCGAGACAGTGCCAGAAATTCCCTCGGTAGTAATTGTCGGGCGTCCCAATGTCGGCAAGTCGACCCTGTTCAATGCAATTTTGCGCCAGCGGCGGTCGATTGTCGGCGATGAGCCGGGAATCACGCGCGACCGGATTTACGGCGAAGGCGCGTATCGCGGCCGCCGTTTCGAGCTGATCGACACCGGCGGAATCATCGCCAACGACGCCGATCTGATCCCGTCCGAGATTCTCAAGCAGGCCCGCGTGGCGATCGAGCACGCCGCCTACGTCATTTTCCTGATCGATGGCCGCGCCGAGATTACCGGCGCGGATCGCGACCTGGCCGCTATGCTGCGCAAGCTCGCTAAACCGGTGGCGCTGGCCGTCAACAAGATCGATAGCTCCAAGCGCGAGGTGCTGGCCCACGAGTTTCATTCGCTGGGATTTAAAGATCTGTTCCCCATCTCAGCCGAGCATCACATCGGTCTCGACGAATTGCTCGAGTTCGTCACCCGGGATTTTCCTGAACCCGAGCCCGAAGGGGCTGCCGACGCCGCGGAGATGCGAAAAATAAACGTCGCGATCATCGGACGTCCCAACGTAGGCAAATCGACGCTGCTGAATGCGTTCGCCGGATCCGAGCGATCGATCGTGTCCCCCGTCGCCGGCACCACGCGCGATTCAGTGGATGAAACCGTGATCCACAACGGCACCGAATACGTGTTCGTCGATACGGCCGGGATTCGCCGCAAGGGCAAGACCAAGCTGATGGCCGAGAAGCTGAGCGTGATGATGGCACGCCGGCATCTACGCATGGCGAACGTCGCCGTACTGGTGCTGGATGCGACCGAAGGGCTCCTGGCGCTCGACGCCACCATCGCCGGATACGCCCATGAAGAAGGACGGGGACTGGTTATCTGTGTGAACAAGTGGGACGCCGCCAAGGAGAAAAGCAAGCGGAAATTCAGCGAAGAAATCAAGGATCATCTGAAGTTCCTGGACTACGCGCCGGTCGCCTACATCTCAGCCAAAGAGCATCAAGGCATGCGCGCCCTGTTCGGGCTGATCCGCAAGGCCTACGATTCGGCCAGTCTGCGCGTCGGAACCGGCGAGCTGAATCGTTTCGTCGAGACCCTCAATTGGGAATACGACATGAAGATCTATTACCTGACCCAGGTGTCCGTCCGGCCACCGACGTTTCTTGTGTTCACGGATAAAGCCGGAAAACTGCATTTCTCGGCGGAGCGCTATTTGATGAACCGCTTGCGCGAGCGCTTCGGGTTCGAGGGGACCCCCATTGAAATCAAGACGCGACGTAGGTGA
>JBEKBK010000102.1:0-19441 GCA_050015435.1 Bryobacteraceae bacterium | reverse complement strand
GGCGACGCCTTCGTCTTCATCGACCGGGAAACCGCACGCATCACCACTATCCTCGGCTATCCCACCCGCAGGCTCGCTCAGGTGGCCTGATCGGAAAATTTCAAATATGTTTGGCTAGCTTTATCACGAAGTTCAATGCCGCTGGATCGACCTTGGTCTATTCAACCTATCTTGACGCAGGGTATTCAGCGGGACTCTTCGTAGCCCTGGGCTCGGATGGCAGTGCGTACGTCGGAGGCAGCCAGAACGCGACCGTAGGCGGACAGAACCAGGCGAGCAGTATCCATCATATCGATCCCACTGGATCGGAACTGCTGGGATCGGTCACCACGGGTATGAGCATACAGGCCATGGCTCTCGGACCCGATGGCAACCTGTACTTTGCGGGCGCGGCAATCAGCCCGTATCGGCCCACCTCCGAGGCGTTCCAGCAGAGCACGGTGGTGCTGCCGAACTTGCCCGGCCAGACCAACGCAACCCCCTCGGCTATTGCGAAAATAAATCCGCAACTCGATACAATTCTCTCGGCGACGTACTTCGGGGGACCGTACTATCTGCTGTTTCAGTCGCTGGCGTTCGACGCGGCGGGGAACGTTTATGCCGGCGGCTATACGGCGCCTTATGGTCTGCCTACCCGTACTCCGTTCGTGGAGGCGTTTGGACCCGCTGCCGGGACCGGCTTCCTGAGTGAGCTCTCGAATGACCTCACAACCCTGCTCTTTTCCAGTTATCTGGGCAATACACTGTATTTCGGTGTCAATGGCTTGGCGATCGGATCAGGCGGCAGCGTGATCATCGGGGGCGCAACCGGTGCACTGGACCAAACGGTGTTGGCGCCGCCATACACCCCACCATCGCAATTTGATAGGCCTGCCGCACTGGTGCCTCATAAGTATGCCCCGGCATATCCGCAGGAGGTGCTCCTCCCCGCACCGGGGCTCGTGGTTTTGAACAGCCTGACGCTGACCGGCCCTCCGTCCTTGCGCATTGACTCAATCCAGAACGCTGCGAGTCTGCTGGACGGGCCCATTTCCGCCGGCGAGACGATTGTCGTGAACGGCGCGGGGTTCGGCAGCGACTCTCAACTGAGCATCGGTGATACGACAGTTCCGTTAATTTCGCTCAGCCCGACTCAAATCGTTGCGTCGGTCCAATTGCCTTTGTCAGGTACGCAGGCACTCCTACAAGTGCAATCCGGCGGAGGAACCTCGAATGTGGTCAAGGTTCCGGTAGCGTCCGCTTCACCTGGCATTTTTTCCGCGAATGGCAGCGGCTATGGGCAAGGCTACATCCTGAACAAAGACGGGACACTGAACACTCCCTCCAACCCTGCCTCGCCAGGAGATCAAATTACGATCTACGCCACTGGCGTGGGCCCCGTGTCCGTCACACAGGGCTACGCCACCACGCAGTCTCCAGTGAACGTGCTGATCTACGAATCGGCTGCCGAAGCCGTCGCGGCCGTTTACGGGCCAGTCGCGGGATTCCCAGGCAGCGTGTATCAGCTTACCCTCGTCGTTCCCAATTCGCCGTATGACTTTCAGCCTCTGGTCGGCGTGATCATGCAGATCGCGGGGGCAACGAGCCAGAACGGCATTGCAATCTCGCTCGCGCCGTAACCTCGGATGGACGCGAGGAGCATCGTGCCATAGAGGAGCATCGTGCCATACTGGTAAATTCCGGGACATATTGGTGCGAACCTTCGTCCTTTTGCCGTTTCTCGTGTCCGCCCTCACTGCTGGGACAGTGGTCCATTGCGGCAAGCTGCTCGACGTTCGCAAGGGAACGATGGTCAGCAATGGGGTGATTGTTCTCGAAGGCGCCACCATCCTGGGCTTCGGGGCTGCTGACAAGGTGTTGATTCCGCCCGGCTCGGTCAACGTGGATCTTTCCCGCGGCTCGTGCCTGCCCGGCCTGATTGACGCTCACGTTCACCTTACGGTAGATCCTCGAAAGTCCGGCTATGAGGGACTGGGTGTTTCGATTCCACGATCCACCATCACCGGAGTCAGGAACGCTCGCACGACTTTGCAGGCGGGGTTCACTACCGTGCGCAATGTCGGCGCGGCCGGTTACTCGGATGTCGCTCTGCGGGATGCCATCAAGGACGGCGACGTGGAGGGACCCCACCTGCTCGTTTCAGGGCCGATGCTCGGCATCACCGGCGGCCACTGCGACAACAACTTGCTGGCGCCAGAGTTCGCCTTCCGGGAGTCGGGAGTCGCGGACGGGCCATGGGCGGTGCGAAGCAAAGTCCGCGAAGTGGTCAAGTATGGGGCGGATCTGGTCAAAATATGCGCGTCCGGGGGTGTGCTCTCCAAAGGCGACCAGCCAGGCACGGAGCAATACACCTTGGAAGAGATGAAGGCGATTGTGGAAGAAGCTCATCGCCTGGGCCGCAAAGTGGCCGCGCACGCGCATGGAACGGACGCAATTAAAGACGCAATTCGCGCGGGGGTCGATTCCGTCGAGCATGCCAGCCTGATCGACGATGAAGGCATCGCGCTCGCCAAACAACGCGGCACGTTCCTGGTTTTCGACATTTACAACGACGACTATATTCTCTCGGAGGGGTCGAAGGGCGGGATGCTGGCCGAGTCTATCGAAAAGGAGCGCCAGATCGGGAAACGGCAGCGGCAAAACTTCAGAAAAGCCTTTATCGGAGGCGATCGCATGGCCTTCGGGACCGATGCCGGCGTCTACCCGCACGGCGATAACTGGAAGCAGTTTCCGATCATGGTCGAATTCGGGATGAGACCGATCGATGCGATCCGCACGGCTACTCTCGAAGCGGCGGCGCTGATGGGGCTGGAAAACAAGGTTGGAGCCTTCGAGCCGGGGCATTGGGCCGACATTGTCGGTGTGGACGGAAATCCACTCGAAGACCCCAGCGTGCTCGGGCGGGTGAAGTTCGTGATGAAGGATGGGAAGGTTTATCGGAACGACTGGGCGGAAGCAGATCATCGTCGCGATTGACGGTCCCGCGGGCGCGGGAAAAAGCACCATTGCGCGATCTCTGGCGCGGCGGCTCGGATTCACCTACATTGATACGGGCGCGATGTATCGGGCGGTCGCGCTGTGGGCCTTACGCGCGGGGTTCGACCTCGATGACCTCCATCGCCTGGAACAACTGGCGCGGGAAGCCCGAATCGAGTTCGACGGAGACCGCGTGCTGCTGAATGGCGAAGACGTCACCGCGGCGATCCGCGAGCCGGAGGTTACGCAGGCCGCTTCCAAGGTATCGATCGCGCCGGGCGTGCGGAAGGCTTTGCGAGAGGAGCAGCGCCGCATAGGAAGGCTGCAATCGGTAGTGATGGAGGGCCGGGACATCGGAACGGTGGTCTTTCCGGATGCCCAGGTGAAGGTTTATCTGGACGCGGCCCCGGAAATTCGCGCCAAGCGCCGAGCCTTGGAAACAGGCGCCGACATCAACTCGATCGCGCAGGAAATCGCCGAAAGAGACGGGCGCGACCGGCGACGGATGGAGGCGCCGCTCACGCAAGCTCCGGACGCGGAATATCTGGATTCGACCGGTCTCTCTCCGGAAGCCGTGGAGGAAGCCATCCTCAAGTTGATCCGGAAAAGGACGTCGAACGGGAAAGAGCATTTATAGTAAAGGTTTGGTGGGCAAAGTTCGATTAAGAACAGCATAGGACTCACCAGTTACATCCAAAATGGGCGAAATCCTGGTAATGAAATTCGGCGGCACGAGCATGGGCTCGGCCGAGCGTATCCGCGTGGCCGCGCGCATCTCGGCCGAACAACACGCCAAGCGGCCGGTGGTCATCGTGGTGTCCGCCATGTCGAAGGTGACCGACTCGCTGATCAACTCCATGCGTAAAGCCGAGGCCGGTGACGAGGCTGGCCTCGAAGCCAACCTGAACCTGCTGCGCACGCGTCATTTCGACACCTGCCGCGATTTGCTTCCGGCTGCGCGTCATGAAGCAGCCCTTGCGGGAATTGAGGACATCATCTCGGACTTCTCGCGCATCACCCACGGCATGATGATGCTTGGTGAGTGCCCGCCGCGTTCGATTGATGAAGCTCTGGCCGTGGGCGAACAGCTATCCGCGTTGATGATGGCGGAATATCTCGAGACCCAGGGAATCCGCGCAAAGGCGGTCAGCGGAGCCGAGGTGATCGTTACGGACGCTGTATTTGGTAACGCGACACCGTTGATGCCTCAGACTCGGGAACGAGTAGCTAATGTGTTGAAACCAATGCTCGATTCTCGGGTTCTGCCGGTCGTTACAGGGTTCAATGCCTCCACGGCGGACCATCGGCCCACGACGTTGGGCCGCGGCGGATCGGATTTTTCGGCCTCCATTCTGGCCGCCGCAATTGACGCAGCCGAGCTTTGGATCTGGACCGACGTGGATGGTATCATGACCGGCGATCCGCGTCTCGTCAAGGACGCGCGCGTCCTGGACGAGGTCACCTACAGCGAAGCGGCCGAGCTGGCGTACAACGGCGCGAAAGTGCTCCATCCACGCACGTTGGCTCCGCTGGTCGAGCGCCAGATTCCGGTATGGAGCAAGAACAGCTTCGACCTGGATAAGCCCGGCACCAGGATCGTGCCGCAGATCAACGTCGCACGCGGGCCCCACGCAGTCACTTCCATGGCCGATGTCGCGCTGGTTTCGATCGAGCCGGCCAACTCCACCCTGAGCGGAACCAAGGTGATGGCGCGCGCACTGGACGCTCTGGCGCGGGAAAACGTCGAGGTCCTGGCCATCACCAGTTCCAGCTATCGCCAGAACTTCTGCTTCCTGATCCGCCAGTCAGAGCTCGACCGTGTCATGGAGTACCTTGAAGACAGCCTGTCGCTCGAATTGGCGCACGGCTACATCAACCCCATCCACGTGGATTCGAATGTCGGGCTGATTGCCGTAGTGGGGGAAGGGATGCGCGGCACTCCCGGGCTGGCAGGGCGGATCTTCACCGCTATCTCCAAGCATCAAATCAACATAATCGCCATCGCCCAGGGGTCGAGCGAGCTCACCATTGCGATCGTGGTGCATCGCGACGGGCTGGAACAGGCCGTCCGGGCCGTCCACAGCGAATGCGGGTTAGGCGAGCAGCCCCGCGAGCAATTGGTACTACCGGCCCAGATATCTGAATAAGCGTCATACGGTATAATTTAGGTTCTAGAAGTTCGCCTGGACGGGAGTTCCCTTTATGTTTGATTTATTTCGTAGCCGCCAGAAGGCTGTCCGCTATATCCTCGGGGGCATGCTGATGTTGGTAGCGCTCTCCATGGTGATCACGCTGATTCCTGGCTATGGCAGCACCACAGGCTCATCCACCGATACCACGACATTGGCCAATGTCGACGGCCAGAAGCTGTCCGCGGATCAGGTCCAACGGAGCGTGCAAGATCTGGTTCGAGCCGGCCGTCTGCCGGCGGACATGGTGGACGTTTACGTGCCCCAATTCATCGATCAGATGATCCGCGAAACCGCAGCCGTGCGTGAGTTTCAGAGTATGGGACTCACCGTCAGCGACGATGAAGTGCTGACCGGGCTGATGTCCGCGTATCCTCAATTTTTTCAAAACGGCGCACTCGTCGCCAAGGACCAGCTCGAAGCGGTGCTCGCGCAGCAAGGCCAGAGTTTGCAGGATGCAATCGAGGACATGCGCAAGTCATTGCTTCTGCGTAAAGTGCAGAACATGATGCTGGCGACGGCAATCGTCTCGCCAAAGGAGCTGGATAACGAACTCATCAAGAAAGATGAGAAGGTCAAGATCGACTATATCGCGTTCCCTCCCGCCAAATTCCACGATGAGGTGAAGCCGACCCCCGAGGACATTCGCGCCTATTTCGACGCGCACCGCGGCAATTACACGATTCCCGAGAAACGCGCGTTCCAGGTGTTGGTGGTGGATCAGGCGAAGGTGGAAGACTCGTTGGTGATTTCAGACGCTCAACTGCGAGCCGCCTACTCCGCCAACATGGACAACTTCCGGATGCCGGAGCGGGTAAAGGTCCGTCACATTCTGGTCAAGACGACGGACAAATCGGATGCGGATAAAAAGCAGGCTCTCGCCAAGGCGAACGATATCCTGAAGCAGGTTAAGAGTGGTGGCAACTTCCCTGACCTGGTGAAGAAATATTCGGATGACACCGGGACGAAAGATCAAGGCGGCGAAATGTGGATTGTTCGCGGCCAGACGGTACCGGAGTTCGAAAAGGAAGCCTTTTCGCTCAAGCCGAGTGAAATCAGCGGTATTGTAAGCACCGAATACGGCTACCACATTATCCAGGTGTTGGAGAAGGAATCGCCGCATGTGAAGCCGTTCGACGAAGTGAAGGCCGGTCTGGCCGCCGACCTCAAAAAAGACGGCGTGACCGAGAAGGTGCAGTCTCTCGCGGACCAGGTGCACGCGGCGCTCGAGAAGTCGCCCGGCTCCGCCGCGGACATCGCCAAGCAGCTTAACGTCGAACTGGTGACCGTGCCCGCAGGGAAAGCGGGGGATCCTATTCCGACCCTTGGCACGAGTCCCGAGATCGACGGCGCGCTTGCGGGGATGAAGAAAAACGACGTTTCGCCGGTGTTGGCATTACCCGCGAACCGGTTGGTGGTGGTGGTGTTGAACGACCGGACACCGGCGCGCCCGGCCGAATTCGACGAAGTCGCGGCCCAGGTTCGCGACAACGTCATCAATGACAAAGCCACGGCCATTGCGAATGATCGCGCGAAAGCCGCGGCTGACCGGTTGAAAGCCGGTGAGGACATCGATAAAGTCGCCAAGTCCATGAAACTCGACTTGAGCCAGCCGCCCGAGTTCACCCGAGCCGATTCAGTGGAAGGCTTGGGCGCGGCTTCCTACGTTTCAGAGGCGTTCACGAAACCGGTCGGCACAGTGCTTGGGCCCATCATGATCCAAACCCGAAACGTGGTGTGCAAAGTTGTGGCAAAGCAGGCGCCGGACCCAGCGGTGATGGCGCAGGAACGCGAAGCCCTCTTGTCTCAACTCAAGCAGAAGAAGGCGATCGCTGAATACGATCTGTTCATGGACAGCATCCTCTCCAAACTGGTGTCGCAGGGGAAAGTTAAAAAATATCCGGACGCGATCAAGCGTACGGTAGCCTCGCTCCGCCCGTAGCTGATGACCCACTTTCTGCTGGAGGTCTGGCGGAGTCTGACCGACCCCGATCGCTTGATTCATCTGCTTTCGCAGGTGATTACGGGTTCGGCCGGCTACGCGCTGTTGGGCGCGATTGTCTTTGCCGAGACCGGACTGCTGGTGGGCCTTTTCCTTCCCGGCGACTCGCTCCTGTTCACGGTAGGGGTGGTAGCTGGAGCAGGCCAGTTGGACATCGTCAGCATTTGCGCTCTGCTCACGATTGCATCCGTGGTTGGCGATCAAAGCGGGTATTTCCTGGGCTGGCGCACGGGTGCAGCCATTTTCCGGCGTCCTGATTCGCTGCTGTTCAAGCAGGAGTACGTGTCGCGCACCCGGGAGTTCTATGAGAAGAATGGCGGGAAAGCGCTGATCTACGCAAAATTCGTGCCGATCGTGCGAACGTTTGCGCCGTTCATGGCGGGGGTCGGCCGGATGCGCTATTCACGTTTTCTCTCGTTCAACGTTGTCGGAGGGATTGGATGGGTCCTGTCCATGACGCTCGCTGGATACGAGTTCGGAGGCGTGACCATCGTGCGGCAAAATTTCGAGAAGGTAGTGATCGGAATCGTGCTGGTGAGCGTGATGCCGATGGTGATTCACTACTTGCGATCGCGACGGGCTCAGCCAGAGGTCGCTGTCGCCCCGGCTAGCGTAGACTAGATGACGCTCGGGGTAAACTGAAGTTGTGCAGGACACGGGCATCCAGATCGTCTCCAATGAGGCCGGGGAACCGACTGCTGTAATCGTTCCCATTGAGCTCTGGCGGGAGATTGCATCAGAGCGCGAAACTGCGTATCTCCTGAAGTCCGACACGATGAAGCAGCGCCTTCTAGCGGCGGTGCAACGCAGGGACGGCCTCTCACTGGATGCTGTCATCGAAAAGCTTGGGATGTGAGAAGCGTCGAATTTGACGCCGCTGCCTTCGATGATTTGGCTTGGTGGATTGAGCAGGACCGCTCTCAGGCGCAACGAATTGTCCGCCTCGTGCGGGAGGTCCAACGGGAGCCATTCGCCGGACTCGGCAAGCCGGAGCCTCTAAAGCACGAACTGTCAGGTTGCTGGTCAAGGCGTATCGATCATGAGCACCGGCTGGTCTATCAGGTGCTTCCGGACAAGATCCGAATCCTTGCTTGTCGGTTGCACTATTAGGCCGCAGCGCCGGCCGAGATTGCCCTGCGGCCGCAAGCGCGGACTAGCCGCAAAGGACCGTTTGCGAGAGTTGGGAGGAGACCAATTCCGACCTGGGCTCTTGCTGTACCCTTTGAGCATGGCAGGGCGCACCAACAAGCAAATGCTAGAACTGTTGGGGGGAGATCCTGAGTTCTACGAGCCTAACTCTGAACCTGTTTCGGAATCGCTCGTCGGGAAATTAAGGGAGGGGTTCAAGGAAGTTGAGGGTTGCGTCGTACCACAATCCTTTCAGGAGCGATCCATTTGGTCTGAAACGCGACCACGAGTGAACAACGTTGACGATGAAACCAGCTTTGAATGCAGCCTGAGCAAAATTCATCTCGAAGACTTTGTGGCCCGGGATGTGCCCCTTTCGGAACTCGCAAGGCTCGGCTGCGCCTATGCGATGTATCTACGGAGGGCACTCCTTGACTCACCCGTGTCAGGCAACTTCAGGATTATCGTGGACGCGCAAATCCCCCACGCTGCGCTCCAAGGTGGGAACGTGTGTTCAGTGCGGTTCCACAGAATTAGACCCGATCAGGCGTGGCTGGCCACCGACCTCGAATCCTACAAAGAGAACGCGCTTTTGGTTTTTGATTTTGAAAAGACGTGCTGAATATGAGGGCAGAAAACAAGCTTCGACGCGACTCGGCGCATGCGACCCGGACAGCTTTGCGGCCCGTTACTTAGGAGCCTCTAGCAGCTTCTTCACCGCCCGCTGGACCACCGGATCACGCTGCATCCCCACTTCGTCGCCCTTCGAGACTCCGTAAGCAAGAGTCAGAATCTCCTGCCGCAGGCGGCTTTGAATCCACGGCCGGTGGCTGGACCAGTCGCTGACTCCGGGACGAATGTTCCGCTCCGAAAGGAACACTTGCAATTGATCGAGCACTGCGGGCGTTGCCTCGAAATCCTGCTTGACCGGATGGGATTGCACGTACTCGCTCGCGAACGTGGTGATGGAGCCGCTCGCATCGAGCACCATCGACAGCCGGTCCATCGGCTCCGGATAAATAATTTCGTCCGGTTGAATTCCTCCGCCGCCTTGGACTTCGCGGCCCGCGTCGGTATGGAAGGAACCTTGAGTGGTATGCGTGACGGCCTCGAGCGTTCCACCCTGCAGGGGCTTTTGAATCGAGCGACCGCTGGGCGTGTAGTAATACGCGATCGTGAGCGCCACCGCGCTGTTCATCGAGAGCGGATAGACGTTCTGCACCAGCCCTTTGCCGTAGCTGGGCGTGCCGAAAACGCTGGCACGGTCGTGGTCCTGTAGTGCGCCCGTGACGATCTCGGACGCGCTGGCGGTCCGGCCGTCGATCAATACCGAGACCGGGAACGTGTAAGGCCGCACAAGCTTCGCGACACGCACGTCTTCGGTCTTCGCCGTCCGCCCTTTGATCGAGAAAATGAGTTGGTCAGGCTGCAAGAACAGCGACGCCGTTTCCACCGCTGCTTCCACCGAACCGCCGGGGTCGTCACGCAAATCGATGACCAGCCCCTTTAGCTTTTCTCCGCCGAGCGTCTCGATGGTTTGCTTGACCAGCTTTCCGGTGGGTGCATCGAAACTCTTGATGCGCATGTATCCGATTCCGGGGGCGAGCGGAAACGCGCGGTCCACGCTCGGCGAATCCACTAATTCCGGGGTGAGCGTCATCCGGAACAAGCGGACGTTACCGGGACGGCGCACGTCGAGAAGAGCCTGACGCTGGCGGGCCTCGGTCAACAGTTGCGTCAATTGCTCCATTTCCAACCGGGCCAGCGGAATGTTGTTGATCGCCAGGATCTCGTCTCCAGCCGCGAGCCCCGCCTTGGCCGAGGGCGTGCCAGGGAGCGCTTCGAGCACGATCACCCGGCCGGGAAGCACGCTGACGATCGTCCCGAACCCCTTGCTCTCGCTCTTTTGCATCTGCTTCAATTGGTCGTATTGCTGCGGATCGAAAAAAATAGAGTGCGGGTCCAGCGTCCGCAACATGCCGGGGATCGCGCCCTGATAAATCGCGATGTCAGGCGGGACAGGGTCCGCCGCTTCTTCTTCAACGGCGGCGTAGACGTTGGTTATGGTCTTGAGCTCCTGCGGGAGTCCTTCAGAAGGATCATCCGCGGCGGCGAGTAGGAGCAGGAGTGGAAGAAGCAGCATAAGGACTACCTGGCGTAACGGGTTTTCTGGCGCGTGCGATGGCGCTCCAGCGCGAGCTCGATCAGCCGGTCAACAAGGCTCGCGAACGGCATACCACTCGCCTCCCACATTTTCGGATACATGCTGATGGAAGTAAAACCGGGGATGGTGTTGATCTCATTGATAAAGAATTTCTGCGTCGCGGACTCCAACAGAAAATCGACCCGCGCCATTCCCTCACAATCCACGGCTTGAAAGCCGGCGACGGCCAGCCGTTGCATTTCCGCGGTCTGCTCGGGCGTCAGATTAGCCGGTACTACGGTCTTGGCCTGGTTCAGGATGTACTTGTCTTCGTAATCGTAGAATTCGCGCGACGGCAGAATCTCGCAGGGTACTGCAGCCAGCGGTTGGTCATTCCCAAGCACCGCGCATTCAAATTCCCGGCCGGCGATGCCGCGCTCGATCAGGATCTTTCGATCGAATTCCCCAGCCAACGCCAGAGCCGCACTTACTTCCTCGCAGCTCTTCACCTTGGAAATCCCGACGGAAGAGCCGAGGTTCGCGGGCTTCACGAAAAACGGGAAGCCGAAGCGCGAACAAATCTCTTCCGGCTGATAATCGCCGCGCGTGACCACCAGGTAGTCCACCACCGGCAAGCCGCGTTCCGCCATCAACCGCTTCATCACTTCCTTATCCATGGATGCGGCGGACGCAAGCACGCCGGCTCCCACGTAGGGTAGGCCGGCTAGTTCGAGCAAGCCTTGAACCGTACCGTCCTCTCCGAAGGTGCCGTGCAACACCGGAAAGACTACGTCGATCTCCGGATTGCCGCGCGGTTCGGGCGAGATGGCTCGCGGCTCCCAATTCCCGTCCGGGGTAATCAGGATGCGCTGGACTGCGTAGCGCTCCGGGTCCATGGCGGCGATGATCGATTCGGCGGAGCGAAGCGAAATCTCGTGCTCTCCGGTCCTTCCGCCATACAGGACTGCAACGCGAAGCTTGTTGGCCACGTTTAAAGTATCCTTTTGCCCATCGCCGACATTACCAATTCGACGGCCAGCAGAGCCGTTCGGTTCACTTCATCAATCACCGGATTCACTTCCACCACCTCCATGGACGCCATCAGCCCGCTGTCGCAGACCGTTTCCAGGGCCAAATGGGCCTCACGATACGTGATCCCGCCCCGGACCGGCGTGCCCACCCCCGGCGCCTCGCTTGGGTCCACTGCGTCCATATCGAAGGAAAGGTGAAAACCAGCCGTTCCCGCGGAAGCAATCGAGATCGCCTCGCGCATCACGCTGCGCAGGCCGCGCTCGTCGATGTCGCGCATTGTGAACGGGTGCACGCCGGTTGCCCGGACGCTTTGCCGTTCAACTTCATCGACGCTGCGCAGGCCGATGATGGCCACGTTGCCCGGCTCGATCTTGGGGGAGAATCCACCGATGTTGGTCAGTTCCTTCGGGCCAAGGCCGATCAAACATGCCAAAGGCATGCCATGTACGTTGCCGCTCGGGCTCGATTCCGGCGTGTTCATATCGGCGTGCGCGTCGATCCAGATCAATCCCAGCTTTTGTCCCTTTTTTCGGTAATAAGAGGACATCCCCGCGACGGTTCCGATGGCCACGGAATGATCCCCGCCGAGCACCAGGGGAACGCGGCCTTGGCTCGCTGCCTTCTCCACCATTTCTGCCAAACGGGTGCAGGTCTGCGCGATCTGCGGGAGATAGCGCGCGTTCGCGGGCCCCACGGGAGCCGTCTCAGGCTGATCCACGACCACGTTGCCCAGATCTTCTACGGCGTAGCCAAGCGTAGCCAGTTTCTCATTGAGGTGCGCCAAACGCATCGCCGAAGGACCCATGTCGACTCCGCGACGTCCCGCGCCCAGATCCATCGGTGCGCCGATGATTGCGATGTGAGATTGCCGCATGCGTGGATAGATCAATTATCGCGTCTTTGCCCGGCCGGATGAGAGTGCGACAGAGAGCCGCTAAACTCTTGAGGAAATGGGCGAGTACCGCCCGGCCTATTCAAAACTTTTGAAAACCGTACTACCCATATTGGTTCCGCTGTTCTATTGGCAGCGGACGCGGCGGCTGGCATTCTAACCCCACAGCGCGAGGCTCGCGCAGTAAGGGAAAGCAAATCGCTAAGGCCACGTTCATGTCGATGTAGCGGGAGGCACGTGGTGCAGTTGCGCTTACCGAGAAGCCGGGCCTTCGCTGGGTTGAGTTGAAAACCGACTGGAGAATCCACTATGGGCGCGGTAAAAGATCAGTCCGACCGGCGCAGTTCCGAACGTATGTCGATCGTGCGCGACGTGCAATACCGTGTCCTTAACGACAAGGTAGGCGAGGTGTCCGCATCCGGCAAGACCGTGAACATGTCCAGTTCCGGTATTTTGTTCACCACGGAACATTTGTTGCTCCCCGGCCGGCGGGTCGAAGTCGCCGTCAGTTGGCCAGCTCAGTTGGACAACAAGTGCGCTCTTAAGCTTGTTGCTCGCGGCCGGATTGTACGTTTCCAGGAGGGGATGGCGGCGCTTGAAATCCTGCATCATGAGTTCCGCACCAAGGCCACCCGGACGACCAGCGATCATTGATCTTTTCTTCTGAGCTAACCTATCGTTTACAAAGGCATGATCGAAGACGAAGTCATTAACGCCAGGGTCGCCTTCACGCAACGTGCCGACCGCGCGCGCCGATTTTGAAAGCTACCGAGTCTCGCGGAACTCCTGGACGAAGTCGCCCTGAACGCGAGCGACGAAGCCGCGTTGCATCTGGATGGGAAGTGGCCAGACTTCAAAGAACCAGATGAACGAACCGATCCTGCCGCGGATGAACGCCGATGAACGCGGATTAAAAGGCCCAAAGCTGACCACGACTCCCGCACGAGCCTTACTCTGACGCCTCAACCACGTACTCCAGCGTGGCCCACAAGTCCGGATTACTTTGTGCGTGAGCAGGAATGGCGGCCAACAGCAAGGCTAGGAGGCTGGTGAGCAGCATGGCGCTTTTACTTGTGATCGGGAAGTCCAAACACGATCACGTTCGGCCCGGCAACCTGGGCAACGTACTCATTGCCCTAAACGCTGTACGCCATCGGTGAAGCCGTGATTTTGTCGCCAGTGTTGAAGTGCCATAGAGCTTTACCGGCCCGTGCATCGAGAGCCGTGAGAATTCCCTGGTTGTCGCCTGCAAAAAGAAGGCCTCCCGCGGTTGCCAGCAACCCCGGACCATAGTGATTCGAGCCGATCTGTTTGTAGTCCCAAGCAATTTTGCCGGTGGTCAGATCGAGCGCCCGCACATACATTTGCCAACGCGCCTGCTCCTCGGGGCCTTCGATATAACCAGTACCCTGACCTGAGAAACCTGAAAGACCACCGCCCTCCTGGAATTTGTCAGAGGACTTATAGTTGATGCTGCAACCTTCCGTAACGACCACGTAGAAATAATGAGTATCCGGACTATACGCCGGAGACGGCCAGTTGGTAGCGCCGGCAGTGGACGGGCAAACCTCATTGCCTTGCACGGTCGGCTCGTGCCCGGGAATCACCATCGGGCGTCCATCCTCCGTCAAGCCGCTTGACCAGGTCAGCATCTTCACAAAAGGTGTGCCGTGAAGAAATTTTCCATTCGTGCGGTCAAGCAAATAATAATATCCGTTTCGGTTGGCCTGCACCAGCAGCTTGCGGGGCTGGCCCTGATACTGTGCATCAATGAGCACCGGGATCTCGACCGCATCCCAATCATGCACATCGTGCGGCGGGTAGTGCGCTATTTCTGTGTCCCTCTTGGTGATGCGAATGGCTAGGATCGACTAAGACATCCCGGACACTGGCATTCACTATCGTGGCAAAGGTGCGTAAGACCGTGTATCCGGCTGCCCTCCCTGTCGAACCTTGGCGCGATTATATCGAAGTCTCTTGTATGACCTCCGTTATAGCGGCCGTAGATCGCATTAGCGCAAAAGTCTGCTAGCTGGAGCAATCTTGTATTTGAGGCTGGGACAAAGAAGGGAACTTCGGCCAGGGCGCGGATTGATCTCCATCGAGTAGCTCCGCCTCTAAATTTTCGGCCCAAAAGTTCAAGGCGATCTCGATAAGAAGATTCCGCTACTACGATCAGGCCGCGTTGTTCTTCATGTTCCGAAGTGGCAGCTTGTACATTGTAGCGGCGCAAGAAGAGATCAAATCGATTTATAATTTCCTCGAATGCCCGTTCATAAGGGTCCTCGCGCGTCCAGGTCTTCTCTATAGCCACATTCCGTCGCGGAACTCGCCAACGTACTTGCCATTTGCAAACGTGTAGGTCCCCCGTCCGGTCTCAAGGTTCTCGAGGAAATCACCGGTGTACTGATCCCCATTTGAGTAGGTTCGGGTACCCCTGCAACGATCCATGTAAAGTGAATTGGCGCATGGCGGCAGGCTAGCTTGAGTTGGCGTTTGCGAAAAGGATAACGCGTCAAAGAGCAAAGGGAGAATCGTCACCCAGCAGGCCATACGTGTTCATTTTTTCACACTGCGGGAACAATGCGCCGGCGCGGAGCGTATGCGTTCAGTATGACCATCCTACAGAAGGAGCTCCGGCTGTGGCCCGGCGTACTCGCCGTCATGTTGCAGTGGCTGCTCTGGATTGTCGTGCCGATCGTCGCGCCGGATGCGGCGGCCTATGGAATGATTGGCGGGATCGTCGGTGGCGGATTGGCCGTGCTGGTGTGGTGGGCGTTCTTCAGCCGGGCGCCGCTGCTGGAGCGCTGGGGCGGAATCGTGCTGATGATCGTCGCGGCGTTCGCAACCCGGCCGATTCTCCACGAGTCGATTGCCGGGGGAATGATGGGGATGATGTTCGGAATCCTCATCGTCCCGTGTTTCTGCCTAGCGTTGGTTATTTGGGGAGTGGTCAGCCGCCGACTTGGTGAGGGACCTCGACGCGCGGCACTGGCCGCGATCATCCTGGCTGCCTGCGGGGTCTGGGCGCTCTTGCGCACGGATGGCATAACCGGCGAGGGCCGTCCGCAGCTCGCGTGGCGTTGGATGAAGACTCCCGAGCAACAGCTATTGATCCGAGCCAGCAGTGAACCGGCGGCGCTGCCAGCGGCTCCGGCAAAACCGGATGCTCCTGAGGAGCCCCCCGCGTCTCCGGCTGCTGTTCGGGCGGAGCTGCCGGCGGCTCTCCCATCGCCGCGAGCCACCGCGCTGACGACCCCTGACTGGCCCGGTTTTCGTGGGCCTCATCGCGATGACACAATCACCGGCGTGCGGATCAAGACCGACTGGGCTTCATCGCCGCCGGTCGAACTCTGGCGCAGGCCGGTCGGACCGGGCTGGTCGTCCTTCGCGGTCGGCGACGGCCTCATCTACACTCAGGAGCAACGCGGCGAGTTCGAAGTCGTCGCCTGCTACAACGCGACCACTGGCAAGCCGGTGTGGACTCACCGCGACGCGGCCCGCTTCTACGAGTCCAATGGCGGCGCCGGTCCTCGCGCGACGCCGACGTTGCACAACGGGCGTGTCTATACGTTCGGCGCGACGGGAATCTTGAACGCGCTCGATGCCGATAACGGCGCTGTGGTGTGGACACGCAACGCGGCCTCAGATACGGGCGCCACGCTTCCGGGCTGGGGCTTCGCGGGCTCACCGCTGGTGGTCGATGACATGGTCATTGTGGCGGCTTCCGGCCGGCTCGCCGCTTACGACTTGGCTACCGGTGACCCGCGCTGGAAGGGTCCGGAAGACGCCGGCGGCAGCTACAGTTCCCCGCACTTGGCGACCATTGGCGGAGTACCGCAGGTCCTGCTGATGAGCGGCGCCGGCGTGATCAGCGTCGCGGTCGCTGACGGCAAGTTGCTCTGGAAACACTCATGGCCAGGCGCCGCAATCTTGCAGCCGGCGGTGACTGCGGACGGCGCCGTCCTGATCACCACTGGCGACATGTCCGGAGGAATCGGCACCCGGCGCCTCGCGGTCGCGCGCGGATCCGGCGGATGGACCGCCGAGGAAGTGTGGACTTCCAACGGGCTGAAGCCCTACTTCAATGACATCATCGTTCACGATGGCCATGCCTTCGGATTCGACGGCAGCATCCTCGCTTGCATCGACCTCCAGGACGGCAAGCGCATGTGGAAGGGCGGACGCTACGGCCACGGCCAGTTGCTCCTGCTGGCTGACCAGGACCTGCTGCTGGTGTTATCGGAAGAGGGTGAACTCGCGCTTGTCGCGGCAGAACCCGGCCAGTTCACCGAGATCGCGCGTTTCCCGGCGATCGAGGGCAAGACCTGGAACCACCCGGTGCTGGCCGGCAACACTCTATTGGTTCGCAACGGGCAGGAGATGGTTGCGTTCCGGCTGCCCCTCGCAAAAACGAGCTGACCACGGGCCACGTCCAACGGGCGTCGTGCCGCAGCGAGTAAGCATGACCGGCTCCCTCACGGTCGCGGCTCTGTCGCCTAACCGAGCCGCGCGCGTCAGCAGGCGGTTTCGCCGTACCTAACAGATTGGCTGCGACGGCCCACGACGAAATCCACTTGGCCGCGTCGTCGCGGACGGTTTACGCGAGTAGCGCGTTGTTATATGCTAAATTCGGACCAAAATAATCATGGGAAAAGCTGCCATCTCACTCGTATTACTCGCCGCGTTTGCACAGGCTCAATCCGGGGGCCAGACTGGGCCCTATCGGGGACCCAGAACGGCGGACGGCAAACCCGACCTGAGCGGCATTTGGCAGTCTCTCAATACTGCGAACTGGGATCTTCTAGCCCATGCCGCCCGGGCCGGGCAGGTGATCGCGCTTGGGGCGGAAGGCGCGGAGCCCGCCGGAACGGGTGTGGTGGAGGGGAACCAGATTCCTTATCTGCCAGCAGCGCTGGCCAAGAAGCAACAAAATTTTGAACACCGCCTCACGGAGGATCCGGAAATAAAGTGCTACATGCCGGGCGTCCCCCGCGCCACGTACATGCCTTTTCCCTTCCAGATTGTGCAAGGGCCGAAAATGATCCTGATGGCCTACGAATTCGCGAGTGCCAGCCGTACCGTCTACATGGAAAATCCGCCGCCGATCGCCGCCGATTCCTGGATGGGCCATTCAGTGGGCCACTGGGACGGCGATACATTGGTCATCGACGTTACGGGCTTCAATGACCAGTCGTGGTTCGATCGGGCGGGTGATTTCCATAGCGACGCGTTGCACGTGGTCGAACGTTATACTCCGATCAACGCGGATACGATCAGGTATGAGGCCACCATAGAGGATAAAAACGTGTTCTCGCGGCCGTGGAAGATCAGGATGCCGCTCTATCGCCATGTCGAAGACAATGCTCAACTGCTGGAATTCAAGTGCGTGGAATTCGTGGAAGAGCTGATGTACGGGCAGTATCGCAAGAAGCAGGAAGGTAAGTAGGGGGTGTCACATGTGCGGACGATGGTTTGCGCTGACCAGTTCAGTAGCGGTCGCGATTGCACTTCCTGTCGCGGGCCAGGCTCCTCCGGACCTTCAGGGCGTTTGGAGTTTTGCGCTGCTGACGCCGCTCGAGCGTCCTAGCGAACTGGCCGGGAAGCCGGTTTTGTCAGACCAGGAGGCGAAGGAATTTGCCCGGAAGACGATCGAGCGCAATAACAAAGATAACCGGGAAGGCGGCAACGGCGCGGATGTGAGCCGCGCGTATAATGACTCCTGGTGGGATTTTGGCACCCGGGCGTCGAATCAGACCTCGTTGATCGTGGATCCGCCTGATGGGAAGCTGCCGCCCATGACTCCACAGGGAGAGGACAGAGCGGCGACCTATCGCGCAAGGTTGGCACGCTTACCCGAGGGACCGGAAGATCGCGCTCTGTGGGAACGGTGCATCCTGGGATTCAATTCCGGGCCGCCGATGCTTCCCAGCGCTTACAACAATAACGTGGCAATCTTCCAGACCCGCGATACCGTCGCGGTGCTGAATGAGATGGTCCACAGCGCCCGCATCGTCCCGCTGGACGGGCGTCCTCACGGAAGTTTACGCCAGTGGCTGGGAGATTCGCGCGGCCATTGGGAGGGCAACACGCTGGTGGTTGAGACTGTGAACTTTACCAATAACGGAACCGGGACCGCGGGTCTCCGCGTACCCTTGGACGAGAACCTGCGCTTGGTCGAGCGCTTCACGCGCAAGGATCCGGATACTCTGGTATATCAGTTCACGGTTGACGACCCGACCATTTGGACCAAGCCCTGGACTGCGGTAGTCCCGATGACGAAGACTGACGGCGCCATTTACGAGTATGCGTGTCACGAAGGCAACTACGGGATGGTCGGCATCCTCGGCGGAGCGCGCGCGGATGAGAAGGCCGCCGCTGCGGCTGCCGCGAAAAAGTGAAGAGCTAAGAGCGAAGCACTGACGGGAGGTGACGGATGACTCATCGATTTCTTACGGCGGTAGCCGTTGCGGCAATGATTCTAATTCCGGCCGTGGGGCAGACGCCCACGCCTGTCGCAAAGCCATCCCCGGCCACGAAAACCGGCACAGCGTGGGTCGCTTCTAAGACTCCCGAGGGCCAGCCGGACCTCCAGGGAACCTGGACCAACTCCACGATTACGCCTTTGGAACGTCCCCGCGAGCTTGCGGGCAAGGAATTTTTCACGGAACAGGAAGCGGCGGAGTATGAAAAGCGTATGCTCAAAGCGCTCAATACCGATAATCGCGACGGGCCTCCGGAAGTCGACGTCGGCCGGTCCTATAACGAAGCTTGGCGGGAGCGCGGAAAGCTGTTGCTTCGCACTTCTTTGATCGTGGATCCGCCGGATGGCCGAATTCCGCCTTTGACGGCGGAAGGGCAGAAGAGAGCGGCGGCGCGGGCGGAGGATCGGCGCAGGCGCGGCCCTGACCCGGCCGACTCATGGGAGGACCGCAATCTGGCGGAGCGTTGTATCACGCGGGGCGCGCCCAAGCTTCCCGGCGGCTACAACAATAATTTCATGATTGTACAGACCAGGGGATACGTCGCGATTCTGCAGGAAATGATCCACGAAGTTCGCCTCATTCCTTTGGACGGCC
>JBEKBK010000101.1:0-19495 GCA_050015435.1 Bryobacteraceae bacterium | reverse complement strand
GATCGTGCTCGACCCACCATGGGACTGGGGTGATGAGGGAGACGCCGACCAGCTCGGTCGCGCTCGGCCGACTTACGCGACCATGTCGATTGAGGAAATCGCCGCGCTCACGGTTCCGGCGGTCGCTGCCACCAATGCTCACATCTATCTCTGGATTACAAACCGCTCGTTACCCAAAGGGTTTGCGTTACTAGAGAGCTGGGGATTCCGGTACGTCACCGTATTGACGTGGGTCAAGCCGTCATTCGGTATGGGCAACTATTTCCGAGGTAGCACGGAGCAGGTCCTATTCGGTATCAAAGGCTCGCTGCCGCTTCTTCGCAATGATGTTGGAACCCACTTTTTAGCAGACCGGGCCGGCCAGCATTCATCGAAACCGCCGGCGTTCTTCGAACTGGTGGAGACTTGCTCCCCCGGTCCATGGCTGGAGATGTTCTCGCGCCAACCGCGTCCAGGATGGGTTGCGTGGGGAGCGGAGGCCCAAGCGCAAGAGTCATGTGAAGGACAACCAGATGCTTCGAAGGCCCTCGTTCAAGCCACCGCTATCGGGACGGTCGGCAGCGTACCGCCTGGATCGAATGCCTCCGACAAGAACGGTGACATTCAAGCGGGAAAGGAACAATCATTCCTAAACGGAGTGGTTGAGCTTCAGCTTTCACTGATCCCTTCTGAGTCGTGAAGCATATTCTGTAACGTTCAATCGCCGAACAGGCAATTATTTTCCCTATCAGATACCAAGGCCGCCCTTGGTAGTTGAAGAAAGTCACACGAGGCTAATAAGACCCAATGAGAAACGAAGAAGAGGATCGCCTAACGGACGTCGGCCTTGCCGCACTTTCGGAGTTCTTGACAATGCACGAGGGCGTCGGAAAACGCTTCACTGTCCGGGAGTTGCAGGCGTTCATATACGGGCGCACCGCTGAAGCCGCGGGTCTGGACGCGATTCCGACTCCGCCGAAGACTGCATGGGGTGACGAGGATCTGGACGTTGAGGTTGTCTCACTCGGTAACGGCCAATTCGAAATCGATCGTCGGCGCCCGCATTAAGATTCGTCGTTACGCCGCGGAGGAGAGCGCTGACGCATATATGCGTCCTCCGGGCGCAGCCGAAGTGATCAGAAGGATGGGACGAATTGTCGCCACACGCCGGCGGCTTGACATATTAAGGGATGCATCGGGACGCTGCGCGGCCGGCATAGGTTGAATGGGACACCCTCACGGCATCAGCGCTTCTTCAAGGAACCGACCGTGCACATTTTGGTCACGTCGCGGGTATTAGTACTCAGAACCATCCGTTTCGACAGATGGGTCTTGGAGAAACTGCCTTCGTGCAGCCGAATACGTCAAGTTGCCGAAGCGCTTAGTGAACCAGCCGGTAACGCACCGGCGCGGGAATGGCCGATGGCTGAGGCCGCGGGCCGCTTGATGTCCATAACCTTGTTAATCGCCAGAGTGCTAATAATCCAAGCTCGGAGGACACTATGAGTTCAGAGACTGATCGCGCCACCGCGTATGACCTTATTGAGGTGCACGGACGCTGCGGGGGACGTGACGGAGAATGCCCATGTCACGATTCCACTTTCAATAGATGGAAGAGCGGATTTCTCGATTTCGGTGCCCTGAAGGCCGAGGGCTGGACTGACTTTGACATAGCTAAGAGGGTCGCAGAATATTCCGGACATCCACAATATAGGCAACCAGCGCGTCAAGGGCACGGTGACGGTGCGGACAGCGAGTTACAGATACGGCTTTCCAATCAATGAGCTCTGGGACTAATTATATTGTCGAGGCTCAAGAGAACGTCATTTTGTTGCCGATGTTTGGCGGAGTGGATGCGCATCGTTGCGCTATCCTCGTTCTCACGGATTTCAAAAGGGCAGTCGTCACGCCAAACAACGGACCATGGAACCCCGCTCAAACTTGACTGATCCGATCTTCTTCTTACGGCGATTCTTCTTTGAACTATATACAAATCCGCTTCCGCGCTGTAGAATTATCGATAGAAGGCTCAGTTCGCTAGGCCGGCGTCCAAGACGCACCGTTCGAAGGATCCTCGAAAGGTGAGTCATGTTGACACGGCCGTCAGTTGAACATATCGGGCGTTCCCAAATCCACGATCATGACGCAATAGCGTTGCCCGGCATGTTGCTGCGGCCGGGCGCGAAAGCGATTTGGCATCAGGTCGCCTTTAGCCGCGGCTCGGTTTGGAGCACGGGTTCTTCGCACTGGTTCTGTGCCGCTGGTTCAAGATTCAAGGCCGGGCATCACAACATGAACAAGGCATTGATCACCGCACCATCATTGACCGTGATACTCGACGTTGCCTTGGTCATCGATCCAGAGCCGGATGTGATCCGGTTGTTTCTGGGGATTGGCCTCCGACTTCAAGTCGTTCAGAAGGTGACGGCTGAACCACGTCACCTGCGGATGACTTACACCTCGACGTGGATCGGGTTGCGCTTGTTACGCATCCTGTGTGGGGATCCGGCCGGAATGATCTGTGGACGGCCGCGTTATGTCATTGAAAACGGCGTCGAAGCAGGGGGCATGGGGAGGGGGGTCACTTTTACCACGTGGTCTTCCGCGGCGACCACCCGTGGTGTTCCACGAAAAATCCCAGGTTTCCAACTTTTTCTAAGTGAGGGCTTTGGAGTCCCTAAATATGCAGCACGAAATTGAGATTTGGCCGATCGACCGGCTGGTTTTCTACGTGCGTAACCCCCGCAAGAACGATGCTGCGGTAGACCGGATGTGTGCGTCGATTCGGGAGTTCGGCTTCAAGATTCCCGTTCTCGCACGCAGTAACGGCGAAGTCGTTGACGGCCACCTGCGGTTGAAAGCGGCGAAGAAGTTGGACATCACGGAAATCCCGGTCATCCTTTGTGACGAGTGGACACCTGCACAGGTGAAGGCGTTCCGGCTCATGGTAAACCGGTCGGTTGCCTGGGCCGACTGGGACGAGGAGTTACTTTCCCTGGAGCTGCTGGATCTGAAGGAGCTGGACTTCGAACTTGGTCTAACCGGGTTTGATGACGACGAACTGACTCGGTTGCTCGCCGGGAAGGAGACCGCAGAGGGGCTCACTGATGAGGACGCCGTTCCCGAAATGCCGGAGACACCCGTCTCGTTGGACGGTGATCTTTGGATCGTGGGAGACCATCTGTTACTTGTCGGTGATGCAACCGATACAGCCGCGGTCGCGAAGTTGATGGCCGGCGCCACGGCCGATCTAGTCTTTACTGACCCGCCGTACAACGTGGATTACGAGGGTTATACAGAGGAGCGTCTGAAGATTAGCGGTGACCGAATGTCCGACTCCGACTTCAAGCAGTTTCTGGAGTCCGCATTCCGGTCGTATCGCGGTCTGGTGAAACCCGGCGCTTCGATGTACGTCTGTCACTCGTCTTCATGGCAGCGCGAATTTCAGAACGCCATGGAGGCAGCGGGCTTCGAGGTTCGCTGCCAGATCATCTGGGCTAAGAACACTTTCGCCTGGGGCTTCGGGCGCTACAAGTTCCAGCACGAGCCAATCTTCTACACTCACGTGACTGCCCAAAAGGATCCATGGTACGGGGATAAATCGCAATCCACCTTGTGGCAAGAGAAGAAGCCAGCGGCGAATCGCATGCACCCGACTGCCAAGCCAGTGGAACTCGTCGAACGGGCCTTGCTCAACAGCAGCAAGTCCGGGGACATCGTGGTGGACCTCTTCGGTGGATCGGGCAGCACGTTGATCGGATGTGAGCGCCGCGGCCGCAAGGCTCGGATCATGGAGATCGACCCGAAGTACTGCGACGTGATCGTCCGCAGGTGGGAGGAATTCACCGGCCGCAAGGCCACACTCGATGGTGACGGTGCGACCTTCGAATCCGCGCGGCAGAATCGCCAGATATCAACGGAGGGCGAGACCAAGGACACGGTGGCACCGACACAGGAGGCGAACACCTAACATGGGACTTCGGGGGCCAAGCCCCAAACCCACCGGCGTGCGCGTCCTTGAAGGATGCCGCGCACATCGGCCGCTGCCGGAAAATGAGCCGCAGTATCCTCCCGGCGTCCCGGTCAAGCCAAAGACGATGAGCCGGCCGGCGAAGCTGGTATGGGACGAATTGGTCACGGAGATGGCGCCCGCTAATGTCCTGCGCAGTGTGGACCAACGGGCACTGTGGCAACTCAGCGAGGATGAGGCGCTACTTTCTGAAGCCTACGCCGGTCTTTGGAAAACGACCAAGGCGTTGGAACAAAAAGCAAAGAAAGAGGGGAAAGAACTTCCGGGCGGCGCCTTGTTCGCGCTTGTAAGTATGACCAGTGGGCGCTTGGCGATGAACGCTATCCGGGATCTCGCCGCGCGGGTCCTCATTGAGCGCCGGGAATTTGGGCTCACGCCATCCTCACGAACACGGATCAGCGCGTCTACGGATAGCCCGATGGATTCGCTAGAGATGAAATTGTGTGGCTGACTTCCGCCCAGAGACGTGCGCTTATTGCCAGGCTGACACCTGGTGCGAGATCCGCGGAAATGGTAAGCCGCAGTGCCGGGCGTGCAAGGTCGAGCGGTTCTTTTCCGAAATCCTGTATCCTCCGTTGGGCTATCGGCTGCTCGATTGGCAGCGAAAGGTCCTGCGCGATTTGTATGGCACTGTTTTGCCGGAGAGCGGCTTGCGCAGGTACCGCCATGGCTACGTCTCAGTCGCGAAACAGAACGGGAAAAGCTTCTTGTTCGGCGGCCTGCCTATTTATCACTTATTGATGGAGGATGAACTCAACCCCGAGGCCTACGGTTGCGCGGCCGCGAAGGACCAAGCTGGGATCGTTTTCAAGGCTGCTGCCCGGTTGGTCAACGCGAACTCTGATTTGCGAACGCGCTTTCGCCTGCTTGAGAGCTCGAAACGCATTCTGCGGCGAGACGGGGCTGGCAGCTATAGTGTCCTGAGCGCGGATGGCGACGTTCAAGACGGTATCCGGCCGAGCCTGCTGCTGCGGGATGAGGTTCATCGTTGGAAAACGGCTAAAGCCGAAACGCTCTATGACGTCACAACGAAGGGTCAGATTTCTCGTCGCGAACCTCTCGATCTCGCCATCACCACTGCTGGAGCCGAATACGAATCGCCGATGTGGTGGCGGGAATATGAAACCAGCAAGAGGATACTGGGTGGCTCGTTACCTGCGGATTCCCACTATGTAGCGATTTGGGAGGCCGATGCTCAACGGATCGAGAGTGATCCGGAATATTGGAAGTCCCGCGAGGCACGCATCGCTGCCAATCCGAGCCATGAAGACCTGGGTGGCTTCCTGAAAGATGCGGCGATCGTTGGTGAACTTGAAAAGGCACTTGCTCAGCCCTCGGAGCGGTCAAAGTATCTCCGCTATCATTTGAACCTTCCGATCAAGACACAGGAAGACCCGATCATTGAAATGGCAAAGTGGCACCTTTGCGGCGGCGGAGTAGATCTACGTGAGTGGCCGTCGTATGACTTTGACCTACTGATCCGTCAGTGGGGCCTGCTCGATCAGCCGTGCTGGGCGGGCGTGGACGCTTCCTGGGGCACTGATTTAACCGCAGTCGTGTTTGTTTTCCCACCGTTTGACGGCGGCGAAGTCTGGACCCTGTTGCCATTCTTCTGGATGCCGCGAGAGAGGGTTGTAGATCTGGAGCGGGTTTGCAGGGTACCATATGGGGCTTGGATCGACCAGGGATTCATAACGGCGACGCCCGGCAACGCGATTGACTTGCGCGCTGTGCTGGAACGTATTCGGTGGGGCCGGGAGATGTTCGAACTCCGGGAGGTCCCGTTTGATCGATTCAACTTCAGGTCAGAGGCAATGAACCTGATCGACGACGGGATCGAAGCTGTCGAGGTGCAGCAGGGTTTTGCGCACCTGAGTCATCCGACAAAGTTTCTTTTGAGTTCCTATCTTGATCAGAAGATCCGCCATGGAAATAATCCGGTGTTCAATTGGATGGCCAGCTGTTTGCAGTTGCAGTACGACCACCGGGATAACTGCGTACCGAGCAAGCCAGAGCGAATGAAATCGGCCAAACGCATCGATGGACTTGCCGCGACCGTGACCGCACTCACCCGGGCGATGGTTGCCGAGCCGCAGCCCATGCAAAGCATTGAGTTTTGGTGATGCTCTTTTTGCCATCAGCCCCGATTAGACGCAGGAAGCTCAAAGTCGCGGCCGCGCGTTGCCCATCGTGTGAGATTTCCCGGTGCAGACATGAGATCGCTGCGATTGAGGCGAAGATCCTGGCCGGTAATCCCGACCTACAGGGCCTATGTTTGGCGCTCTCGGACTGGTCGGCCGAGCTGAGGATCCTCCAAGCGGAAGTCACGCCGGGACGCTGGGCGTTCATACGAAGGGGAGGGCCTGCGTCAGCAAGCAGCATACGGAAATGTAAATCCCGTCTCCGCCATCCCTGATTCCGGCATCAAGAATCTTCCGAGACGGTGCACACTTTCGTTGCTTCCTGAGTATTGATAAGCAAGAGATTAACCCCACCGATGGGTGCCGCCGTTACGGATCGAGTTACGCGAAGGCTGCTGCTGCGGCCACGGATTTTAAAGGCAAAGTGAACCGTAACTGTGCGCAAGGTGCATGATCTGATATCGGCCGACCGGCAATACTGGCAGCGTCTCCGAGAAGACTGGCTTGAGAACGAGGATCGCGACGGAGGCTTACCCTTTCTATCCCTATTCCAGGCGCCTCGCCGCGAACGAGAGTACCTCATGACGCCGGAAGAACACGCCGCTTTGGCGAAGTTGCCCGACCCTGCGACCCTCTACCGGGGGATTACGTTTTATCCGGAGGACCCATTGAGGCATGCCGTTGGCCTGTCTTGGACAGACGACCTCGACATTGCGGCGTATTTCGCCCATCCATCTGGTTGGCGGGATGGACTGATCCTGACGGCCCTGGTTCCCAAGAATCGGATGTTGGCCTACTTCAAAGGGCGAGGAGAGAACGAAGTAGTTATCAACCCACGGGGCATCCTATATCAGAAATACGATACGCCTATAGAGGTAGCTCTAGAACGTGCGGCTGAAGGGCAACAACGATTGGAAGATTACGTTGATGCAGTGCTGAAGGCGGAACGGGAAAAACGCGGCTGAATCCTTTAGGGTGTATCGCAGTTGTCCAGAGTGGAGGCTCGAAGACATCGCGGGAAATCCGAGAGTTCAGCCTCGTAATCCCAGTGCGGCCGCGGTCGTCCGGCCAAGTGATTGAAGGCCACCAGCGACTCAAGGGCGCACGCAAAATTGGATCTGGCCAGGCCGCTGCACAACGAGAATCCCGTGGAGATCCGTTCGAGAAGGTGGCCCGGTGCGCAGGTCAACCGTTCCGATTGATATAGAGACGCCGAGCGTTTTTCGGCAATTCCTAAGTAGAGGGAGATAGGCGTGGCGCGCTCCGGCGGGTCGGCCAAGCTCCGGATTCTTGAGCAGGGGGTACGTTGGAAGGGTTCTTCACCGAGGAAAGGACTTCGGGTGTTTGGAGCATCCCAGTATCGTTACTTTTACGAATTCCGATGGTGAACACTTTCGTTGGTTGCGGAGTATTGATAAGCAGAGTTTAACGGAGCAGGAGCGCACGACTCTACAACGCCAACCAACCTTGCTCGAAAAATCGGTAGAAAGAGATTTGATTTATGTCTAGAGAACCGAATCTGAACGTGCCCCCATCAATAGGGCGAATGGATGCTCAGACCGTGGATGAGCACATCCTTGTCGCTCAATGTGAACTTGCGGCTGCCAAGTTTCTAAATCTCCCGTTTGATCCGGAGACCGGACTGGGAGATCTCTATCAAGTCAAGGCGAGTAACCGGCACGATGCTCTCTTGGTTCTCACCGAGCGCGACGACCCCAATAGCATCTATATTCTTGTAACGACCGAGGGCGAAGGTCACGAAGGGGGCCGAGCCTTCCAGATCCATGGATGGATATACGGTTGGAAAGGTATGAAGCCGGAATATAAGGGCCGCATACCGTCGGCGGCCTTGAGTGAGTGGGACGAAAGTTGAACCTGGTTGTTGCCTTGGTTGCTGCCTTGTTATAACTCGAGGGGGGGCGGACAGATCCCAGGGCAATCACATTCCGGAGCTGTTGTATGGTGAATTACGCAGCGTGCGCACTCGGGTTGGTCAATTCGATGATTCGGCGCCTGGCAGCCGGATACTCATTGACGAAAACGCCACCGGGGGGCCCAGCGGCGTTAAGGGCAACCGGCATCACATTACTTGACTCGGTACGTGCGCTCCTTTTCGTTCGAGAGGAAGGATTCGACCTTCAATCCCATTTTCTTGATCAGCGTCCCGCTGACAAAGCCGCGCACGCTGTGCGCCTGCCAATCGGTGGCCTTCATGATTTCACCGAGCGTGGCCCCCTTCGCGCGCCGGATCATCTCTAAAATTGTCGCGCTCTTGCTTTCGGCGCGAGGCGTGGCGGCGGCTTTGAGCCGCTGCGTCTTCGCGGGCTTCTTGGTGGCCTGGGCCTTCTTTTGCGGGGCGGGGGCCTTGGCTTTTTCCGCCTTGGCGGTTTTCTTGGCTTTGGGCGCGCCCTTCTTCTGGAAGGCGGTCTTCTTCGAGGAGGCCTTCTCCGGCGCCACGTGCGCGCCCTGTTCCGCAACGGTGGCGGCTTTGTCGTTAGTTTCTTCGGTCATCATAGTCCTATTAGTTCCTTTCTGGCTCCATTCGGGAGCATTTGATTCATCACTCCGGTTGGCTGGAAAGGCAAGATCTATCTGCGCCGGTCCGCAACAATTGATCCGAGAGGCGAACACGTGGCGATCCTGGCTACCAGGCTCCCGCGCGCCACCATGGAGTCGCTCTATCCGCCGTGCAGCAGGCGAAGCGGCCGCGACGGGGTGATACCATCTTTCGAATGAACCTGCCCGTCGATCCCAGGCGCTGCCGGGCTTATAAAATTGAGTTCGGCGCTGGCGGGCATCGACTCGGTTGCAAGTTTCTTCTCGATGACGGCTCGCTTCTGTTCGTTCACGAATCCCAAATCACTTCTGAGATCGAAGCGCTGATGGCCAGTCTTGGATCACCAAGCGAACGATTGATGAACGGCGATCCCAACACAAAACACTCCTGAACTGCAGAGGTACTGTTTCCGAAAGGGTGGTTTTTGCCGTACTTTGAGTAAGGCGGCACTGGACTCGTTCGAACGCTCTTGGCGAACTGGTATCAGCGTTCGGCAATTTTACAGTTGGCCAGCCTCGGTGACGAAGTTAATCCGCGGTCGGGAGAAGATCGGTGTCGGTGTCTTAAGAGATGGCATACGAGCGTTTCCCGTTCGTGCCCGCTATGCCGCTTTGGCTGTCTTCTTCGCCTGTGCGGCTCTGGCCCTGGATGTATCCTTCGCTTGCGCCTTCCGTTTCGCCGCCCAGTAAGCTTTCATCCGCGCACCAAAGGCTTTCCGTTGAGCCCGCGTGAACCTGCGGCCCTTCCTTTTCGCCGGCGCAGCAGTTCCGCCCGATAGTTCAGTAGCCGCGGATGGAGCGGCAACAACCGCCGGACTCTTTGCTGGTCTTCCCCGGCGCGTCGGTCCTTGAAGAGCTTCGATGGCTCGGCTCAGCTTGTCTCGTTCAGTAATTAGGAGGGCAATGATTTGATCTGTCGGCATCGAGAGAATCGTAACATGGAACAGTGCTAGCAAAGATCATCCTCGATCCGCTGTTGGCGCTGCCGGACCCGACAATCCATTGCTTGCGGACGGAGAGAAATAAGATTAAGAGGAAGTCGTTTTACTTTCGGGAACCGGTTTCGGACTCCGGTGGCCGACGGGGAGTCTCAGATCAGACATCCTGCCTCAACGTTAGGCGCGACCGGTGCTAAAGGTCCACAAGGCTAAGATTCAGCTCGTTTTGTCGAGCCGTGACGTTGTCCATAAATAATCTCCCCTTTTTTCATCAGATCTAATTATGGAAGGTTGGCCGACGATTCGGGCGCTATCCGGACATCTACTTCAAGAGCACTGA
Source organism: Bryobacteraceae bacterium (assembly GCA_050015435.1). Lineage (GTDB taxonomy): Bacteria > Acidobacteriota > Terriglobia > Bryobacterales > Bryobacteraceae > Palsa-187. Next base: position 9,511 of record JBEKBK010000101.1, on the reverse strand, counting down.
GTTATTGGGCCCAGCGATGAAAAGCGGAGTTGTCAGGCGGAGTGTTCTGGCGCAATCCTCGGCGCATTCGTCCGGATGGCTTTCTGCGTTATTTCTTCACAACAGCGGTGAATTCGTCACAACCGTCAGAGAGGGCCGGGACAACATGTCTGTAGTGGCGATCAGGAAACGCTGGCCGTTTGCGGTCACTGTGTATCCCTACAACCCGGCCGTATTCCGACCAGGGCTCGTTGGCGAATCAATTGTGGACGGTAAGCAAAAGCCCCGACTGCGTACTCAAGCCGTTATACGACGCCGAGATAGAGAGGTCTCCATTCGGAGCGTTTGCCGGGACCGTAAAGTTGAACTGATACGTGCCATCCGCAATCAAGCCGGCAAAGCTCACCGGCACAGCGGTGCCGCCGACCGTGATCACGGGCCATGGAGTCGGCAAAGTGCCCCCTTGCGACAGCGCTCCGCTCACCACCGGCACATTCGTCGCTCCGAATCCGGTCCCCGCTACGTAGATAATCTCGCCCGGCTTAGCGGGAGTCGTGAGACCCGGATAAAGGTTCGTCGGTCCAATCAGGGAGTTGTCGCTAGCGTGCCGGCCATAAATGTAAGGCAGACCGTTCACCGTCGACACGAACTCAAAGAAAGACAAGGACTGCGCTTGGGCTTGGAGAGTGACTAAGTTACTCTTCACGCCGCCAACCGTAACCTGCACCGGCACCGATCCGGACAACGCATCCGGAGGCGTCAGGATGTTGATTTGCGTCGGACTGACGTAATACAAATAAGCGTTCTTTCCGTTCACCGTCACGCTGACCCCGTCCAGTTGGGCCGGCAGTTGATTGTTCCCGAAATCTGACGCTTGCCAGATGCGGGTGTCCGCTGGCGAGAGGTTCGATCCGAGGACCGCCACCCAGGTGTTCGGCGCAATCACCGGGGATAAGCCAAAGGCATTCCCCACTTGAGTAATGACCGGAGTCGGCAGAGTTGCCTGAGGCGAGATCGCTGCCGTATTGGCATCAATGGAAAGCAGGAAGTCGATCAACTGCGTACGCGCCCCTTCATAGCTCAGATAGTCGTTGCCGCCCGTTCCGGCCGTCCGGTGAGTCACATTCGACAGCACTGCGTCCAACGTAGCGGCCGCCCCATTGTGGAAAAAGGTCTGCGGAAACGCGAACAGCGAAAGCAGCGTGGGCGGGTTGAATCCATCCGCACCCAGCGGGGCGGCTGCGGTCGCGCGCACTTCATTGAGCGCTGCCGGGTTGAAGGTGCCCACGCTGTTCAACTGTCCGATGATCTCGGTGTTTTGGATCAGGCTGGGACTGGGCGGCGGAGTAAAGGTCACGCGGCTGGTCGTCCACTGGGAAGTCCCGTGGCAACTCTGGCAGTTCGACTGAATGAAGAGCTGCTGGCCAGTCAGTACGTTCGGATCTTGCTTGGAGGCAGGCGAGATCGGCGCCCGGATGCCGGATTGAATGTAAGCTTTGATGGCATTCCATCCGCCCACGCCGCGGACCTTCAACTGCGGATTCCCCGCTAGTGAGGCGCTGAACTGCGCCGGCAAGGTGGCCTGCGTCACGCCATCGCTTTGCACGAACATCCCAAGGCCGCCGGAAACATTGCGAATGTTACCCTCGAAATCTTCAATCTGATCGAAGATCGCCGACCAGTTCAGCGCGCGCTGCTGAGCAGAGTTGCCCGGTGCGAAAGTAGCATGCAGGGGCACGGTGCGTCGCGGCCCGCTCGCGAAGATCCACACCACGTTGTCGCTCAGTCCCTCAGGGTGGCAACTGCTGCAAGATCCCCATCCGAGATTCGACATCCTTCCCGTAATAGCTGCCCCGCCAGAGGTCGCAGGATCGAACACTCCAACCGAGGTGTTGAACAATTCCTTGCCGATCTGAATCGTGTCCTGAGGTGTTCCAGGCGTCGGCACCGCGCTGGAGGACATGGTAGCGAGAACTTTCTCGGGTGATTGAGTCAGATCGATGGCCGTGACGTCCCGCGAGATGTAATTCATCACGTATGCGCGAGAATCGGTGCTGTTGATGACGATTCCGCGCGGGTTGCGTCCCGTAGGAATTTCGAGCACGCTCGTTGCATCGGAAGGATTCGTCTCGACGGCCGGTGCGCCGGTCCCCGGATTAACCAACAGTTTCGCGACAACATTGCTGGCGGCGCTCACTACGAACCCTACGTTCGAATTGTTCTCGAACGCGACTGCCCATGGCTGCGTAAGGAACAGCATGTTCGGATTGGTTTGCGCCTTCACAGCCGATTGCATATTGATGGTCTGGCCCGCATCCTGGTTCGTGTTGAGATTAATTACATTCACCAGGCTCTGCACATTTACGTTGAAGCGGACCGGGCCGTTGGGCGAAGCAGCAGTGTTGGGAACGTAGGCGAAGTTTCCCTTCGTGGCGATGGTGTTCAACTGGTTCGGATAAGCTCCAGTGACAATATTGAAATCAGTCGTCGCCGGATTGGCGGGCGGCGCGATATGTTGCAGCGCGTTGCCGTCGGCGTCGAATCCGGTGTTCGCGACCGGGTTGAGCTGGATGGTTCCGATCACGCTATTGGTGGCCACGGATATAGCGGTGACGAATCCTGACTTAGCGTTATCAAAGCCATCGGGGTTGTTCCCATTCGGCAGCGCGAGGAAATTGGTGACGTAAACCACCTGATTCGCGTCCGTGAGACCGCTGCCGTGCGTAATAGCGATACCTCGCGGCAGCGGACCTACATTCGAAATCGTGTTGACCACCTGGTTGACTCTGGTGTCGATTACCGAAACCGTGCCCGATCCAATGTTGGTCACGTACAAGTAATTGCCAGACGCAGTCTCCACGATGCCAAATGGCTCGGTTCCAACCGGAATGGTCGTCTTGCTCCATGAGCTATACCCTGACGTCCCCTGTGAGATTACGGTGACCGTGCCGTCCACACGGTTCGCGACGTAGACGCGCGTACCGTCTGACGAGAATGCAACGCCCCACGGTTCATTGCCGGTCGGGATTTCGGAGATCTTAACATTCTGATCTCCTTGAACCGAGAAGAGGCTGACCGTGTTCGCATCGGGGTTGACGACCGCGAGTTGGGTGTCATCCCAGCTCAGCGCCAGCGGCTGGGATGAGTAGGGTCCGCCTCCCCCCACTGGCCCGATCGCCGACGCTCGTGAGTGGAAAAGAGTGATCCCGGCAGCGAGTGCAACTATCCCGCCAATGGCGACTGCCCTTGATCTTGTCATCGTTGTCCTCCAACTTGCGATCTGAGTACTATACCGCGTTTGAGCTTTCGTGGATGAGCTCTTTCAATACCTGTTACAGGACCGCGGCGCAGGGCCGCACGTACGCTCGCGTTACGAGACTCGCGCGTGATTCGGAGCGAGCCATGATTCCCTCAAAAACTGTTGTGCGTGGGAGATCTTTCCTGCCCCGTGGTTCCGGGCGATCAGCCAGACTGCGTCCGAGGACTCGGTCGAGCGTGCCTGCCTCATGTGGCCGGCAGGCTGTGGTGATCTCTACTCGAATGAGTTGATCCGTGCCGCTGGAATCTGGTTGCACGTAAATTGAGCGAACCTCCGCCAACGAAGTCCGTGGTGAGCACTGTTAGGTTACGATTTGCCAAACGCCCGCAAACTTTTCCACATGGATTATTCAATGCAAGTCTTCAGCTCGGCGCATTGAGGGGCAGTATACAAAGACCACTGTCTCCATCGGCGCGCACCCGCGTCCCGATATGTTGTTTGGGTTCAGAGGCACGACGAAAGGGAACAAGATGAGCGGCACAACACCGGCGGACCGCTCCTGAACTGTCGCCGGTTCGGATCTCGAACCGCGACACCTCAGGGCGTATGCGAACGCGTAATCGGCGGTAAGTTTTCCGGCTTCCATCCGCCGCTATATCCACTTGACCCTGTGGTCGCGATGCCATCGAAGTGAGCCGCGCTGCAGTTCATTGGCGTTTAGTCCTGAATAACGGGCTATCCGTCACCTATCTTTTTCAATTTGGGGTTTGGCGTGGTATCGAGGGAGCCCTTGGCTCGAAGATGAACCAGTCATCGTCGAACGGGTGTGGGATGTTAGAGAACGGCGGGACGGAAGAGAGGCATCGTGCTCTCAGTTTATTTGGGGATGCCTATTGTTGAAAGAGGCCAGACCGGAAATGAAATGGCACAGCCTTGTTTTCGATGATAAAATTCGTTCCGGGAAACGGCAGATCCAAGGAGGAAGCATGCGTTCGATAGCTAAAGGGATCACTTGCATCGCGGTCTTGTCGTGGGCGCTCGGGTCCAACCCAGCGCGATCGCAAAACGTAAGCCCGGCGGCGACGCCGCCGCACGCATCCAGCGGGCAAGGGGCGCAAAATTATGGCATCGCGGCCAAGCGGCCTGTATTTGCGGGTGCCTGCAAGGCGTGCCCGTGGGGCATTCTCGCAAAAGTGACCGCAGAGGCGCTGAAACACTACGGGTATGAAACCACCATCTGCTGGGTCTGCTGGTCGAATTTCGGGCCGCGAGAGATGGCGGACAAGACCAAACCTGTGATGCCTCCAGGCGCGGAGCTCGACATTCCTGAATACATCGAGCCTCCTCCCGACGCAGTGCCCGACATCAGCGCCACTAGCGAGTCCAATCTGATCGATGCCTGGAACGGCACAGGCGCCTACAAGGCAGACCACAAGCAGCGGCGTAATTACCGCGTCGTCGCCGTGGTGCGGACCGCGACTTATATGCTCGCCGCGGCGAGCAAGAAATCGGGAATCGCCAATTTGCGGCAGATCAAGGATCGCACCCAGCCCACTTGGATTGTAGGGGGCAACGATATCATCTTCGACTACTACGGCATTAAGGTCGAGGATCTTAAGGCCAAGGGCGGCGGAATCATGCCACCAATGGGTGCGGGGCCATCCAGAGTCTCACGCGAGAAGCGAGCCTCCGGCGATGTCTTTATCGGTACTGGACTTTTGGCCAACACGCCCGAGCAGCGATCATGGTACGAGGCCAGCCAGTTAAACGATCTCATATTCCTTGATATGGAAGAACCATTATTGGTGAAGCTCGCCACGGAACCGGGTTATGAGCGCGCCATCCTGCCCCTGGCGATTTTTCGAGGCGTGGACCGAGATATTCCTACGGTGATGCGGCCCAATCATGTTATCTATGTTCGCGACGATGCGCCGGACGGCTTTGCTTATGCAGTCGCGAAGGCGCTGGATGAACATCGCCGGTTGTTTCAGGTGCAGCTCGAGCCCTGGTACTACGATTCCCAGACGGTCGCGATGAGTAAGGTGATCCCGATGCATCCTGGGGCGATGAAGTATTATCGTGAGCGCGGATTCGTCAAGTAGTTCCTCGGCGGGTCCATCCCCTTCCCGTGTGCGGCCCGCAATACTGCTTCCGGGACGTTGGTTTGCCGAGGCGCACCTGCAAAGGATGGGATGGGTTGACGTCCATCGCGGGTTCGCTGGCGGCCTGCAATCCCAACTTTGTCCCCTGGGTGCAGCGCCATCAGTAATGAACAGGTCTACCGCCGTGGTGATAGAAAATGGATAGATCCTGAGTGACGGCCTAACCGTCCCCTACTTCTCAGATTCGCCGTTTGGCGTAACGTTGACGAGCCGCCAAAAAGTACGGGAGGTGTACCCGACCATTCGCTCGGAGGTGCAGGCGTGGGTCTCCGAGAGCCCACCGGTGGTCACACCCTGATTTGATCATGTGAAGATCCCGATTCCCACAGAAGCCCATGGAGACAATTTGTCGGTGCGATTTTTCGCAGGCTTCAGTAACGGCGACGCCGTGCCAGCACGCTAACGCCTCACCGAGTATTTGGTGAACGCCCCGCCAGCCTGTGAAATGGAATTCGGCCCTTCGGCCGCATACACGTTGCCATCGGCATCGACGGCAACGCCCTCGCCCATCGTGCCCTGATATACGCGGTCCTCCCGATCGAATGGAGGGATGAATCCTGTTACCCGGTCTTCGCCGACGGGACCAATCCGAACGCCGTCGCGCCAATTCGGGTGGTTATACGGTCCCGACTCTGAATCGATCACGTAGACAGTTTCGCCTTTGATGAAGATGCCGCTTGGACGGCTGAACATGTAGCGCGACTCAAGGTAGGTCCCGTTCTGGTCAAAGATCTCAATGCGGTGGTTACCGCGATCGGCCACCCAGAGGCGGCCCTGCGAGTCGAACTTTAGAGCGTGCGGCGTTCGGAATTCTCCGTGGCGGAGGCCGATCTGGCCCCAGGATTTGATGAACTTCCCGTCGGGCGAAAATTTGCTGATCCGCGACGTCGCTCCGCGGGAGATGCCTTCGGCGACGGCTTTCGCGGTGATCATGCCCTGCGCGTCATGACCATCGGCAACGTAGATGCTGCCGTCGGGTCCGACGACGACAGCGTTTGGCTGGTTGAACTGGCCGTCGGCGTTCCCAGGTTTGCCCGCGACGCCCAGGCTCATCAATTTCTCACCCTTCGGGCTGAACTTGTGGACCTGATGACCTTTTGTGCCGTTCTTGTTACCCGCAAAATCGGCGACCCACACGTTGCCCTGCTTGTCCACGGCGATGCCGTGAGGGGTCACCATCACGCCCTTTCCGAAGTTGGCAAGCACGGCGCCGGTCCTGCGGTCGAACTTGAAGATCGGATCGAGTGGGGTATTGTCGCAGTCGACCGGACCACCGCCAGCCGTGCCCGCGCCGCAGCGCTCGTATGCCCAGACGTTCCCATCCGTGGGATCGATGTCAATGCCGGCCGTTGTGCCCCATTTGCGGCCCGCAGGGAGCTGACCCCAGTTGCGGGTCACGATGGGGGCCGGATTCGGCAATCCCTCCCCCGTGATGGTATTCCCTGCGGTTGTGCTCCGGACGTTCGACGACTGGGCGAGAGCGCGACTGTTCGGATAGTGCGTCGTCGAGAGAATCGAGACGCCAACGGCGAGAGCGGACCAGGAAATTCGTGACATCGCCATCATAGACTCCTTTATTCAGCCTGACAGTATAGCCAATTCCAGCCCTTTCGCTGGCGAGCGCGAACGCCGGTGCGCATTGTCTTGAGCGCCCGCAACTGACGTTGTTCCGGTGTCATCGCGCCGTGCGCCGTCTTCGAGCGCTTGACCCGCGCGGCCCGCGTCATGTTCGCCGCCGTCGTCTTTCCGCCGATGCGGTCTTGCTGGCGGACGAGTTCTAACACGGCGGGCGGGAGTTTCATTTTCCCATGGGTTGAGTGTTACCTCCGTCTGCCAAAAAACCACTTTGCCGCGCATTACGCTTGGCGGTGATGCGATAGCTCCCGATTATCTCGCTGCTCTCTTGCTCACTGGCACGCGCCGCCGCAGTTCGTCGAAGAAATTCTGCAGCAAGATCACATGGACATCCCCGAAGGTAGAGCTGATACACCTCCATGCTTTCGGTTAAACGCTTGCCTAGTCGGCTCTTCTCCTCGCGTGTGAGCTTCATGCTCATTCCACCGTGAGCTTCACTGGCTGCTCGATCAACTGATTCTTGGTGGTGTGCACCATCAATGCCCACCGGCCCGCTTTCATACTGGCAGGAACCTTGAATGTAATGCCGGTCGCGGTCTGCTCGATCATCTCGCACTTGAAATCGTTGGTGCCATCCGTCAAGTAGAGTGCATCCACGGCGGCCTTGTCGATGCCTTCGCCCTTGGCGCTGACCGTGTCACCGGCTTTGGCGGAAAGCGGATCGACCGTGGTGATGCGTTGAGCTCGGGCCGAGACCACAAACAGGCACTCGGCCAGCAGTGTGAGCCCAAGGAACAGTCGCATGCTGTGTCTCCTGTACCTTCGATCCAAAAATGTATCGACTTCCGTGGTGAGATGCAAGGGGCTAGGTCCTGAGTGACGCTAGATCTCTATCGGAAGCGGCCCGGCGGACGAACGCCGGGCAGCATGACGAGGTGCGGGCCGGGACGCTTCGGATAGAGTCGTAAGAAGGAAGCGGCTGGCGCGGCGTGCGGGATGCCGCAGCTATCTATGGGTTTTGTCGGGCGGGCGATGGGATCCTCGCGTAGAGAAGAGCGCAGGATCATGGTGGAAGGTACGGCAAGCGAGTTCAGAAGCGAGTGTCTGAGTGGTGAAAAAGGTGGTTTTTCAGGGTGCAGGCACACTTCGAGGAAGGCGCAGCCGAAGGCCCACCGTGAATGCGAAAGTGAGCGGGCGTTAAGAGCTGTCAACGTATTGAACCTCCTCCCGCAGTTGCTGCGCGGTGAGCCGTTCGATGACGCGCATGGGTCCCTGACAGCACGGACAAAGCCACGGGATGGATGGATCTGCCGACGTTGTTGGAGCCGACGGAGGTTCCACCGCCAGCAGCGTGCGGCAGAGAGGAAGCAGCGCACCGCGCCTACACTGGGCGAGCAAGCCGAAGTAGCGGATGCGCGGGAAGCCCTTGGGGAGAACATGCTGCAGGAACCGCCGCAGAAACTCGTCGTGTGAAAGCGCCATGGTGCGGCGCTTGCTGTGGTGCGCATAGTCCTTCCAGCGGAACGAGACGTGCGTATCGGTCACCTCGACCAGGCGATGGTTGGAGATGGCGACGCGATGGGTGTAGCGGGCCAGATAGTGCAGCACGTGTTGCGGCCCGCCGAAAGGCTTTTTCGCGTAGACCACCCAGTCTTCGCGGAACAGCGTACGCAGGAATGCGGAGAAGGCCTTCTCGTGAGCCAGCGACCGGCAGGCTCCAAAGAAGTGGAGCTTGTTCCAGCGAAAGGCGCGCCGCAGTCCCGCCACGAACTTTCCGCGAAAGACTTTGCTCAGGACTTTCACGGGCAGGAAGAAGTGATTCGGCGAGCGAATCCAGCGCTGGTGATCCGGCGACAGTCCGCCGCCGGGCACCACGCAGTGCACGTGGGGATGCGGCTGCAGAGTTTGCCCCCAGGTATGAAGAACACTGAGGAAGCCGATCTCCGCCCCGAGGTGCTTGGGGTCGGCGGCGACTTCGAGCAGTGTTGCGGCGCTGGCCTCGAACAGGAGTTGGAACAAGACTCTCTTGTTCTGCCACATGATCGGAACCAGTGTGTGCGGCACGCTGAAGACCAAGTGATAGTAACCCGCCGGCAGCAGTTCCCGTTGCCGGGCTGCCAACCACCGGTTGCGCGCGTTGGTCTGGCACTTCGGACAGTGGCGGTTCCTGCAGGTAATGGTGCGCTCACCATTACCTGCATTATGGGGAGTAATTCGTTATGGAGAGTGTGACCTGCCAGCCCACGATGTGGCGGGCCTTTGAACACGGTCTGGGGCACAGCAGCTCACCATAAAAGGCGGACCCTCCTGCTACCGTGGTTCGGGCCATCTCCCTCGATTACACAAGGAGAGCCCATGCTAGAGAAGTACTTTTCCGCGCCCAAGACGTTACGGCGTTTACGCGGTGGAATTAGTGGACCACATATCGACGGGTTTGCACATCACCTCGAACGCGAGGGATACGCCCCGTCCAGCGCCGTTCGATACATTCGAGCGGCCGCCCATCTCGGCTGTTTCGTTGATCGGAAATGCGGTG
>JBEKBK010000100.1:0-28216 GCA_050015435.1 Bryobacteraceae bacterium | reverse complement strand
ACGCCTGGAACCGGAAGGTCAATCGCGACAAGATCAAGATTGACTGGCGATTCAGCCGGCAGAAAGCTCGCAAGAAGTTCGGCTACGATAAGAACTCTTTCGCGCGGTCATAGACCTAGCCGGGCAAGCGTCCGTTCATCATGCGATAGATATACGCCAGGATTTCCGCAACGGCACGATAAAGATGGGCGGGGATTTCCTGGCCTACCTCGGCCGACTTGTAGAGCGCCTGCGCCAGCGGCGGATTCTCCACGATCGGGACCTGGTGCTCCAGCGCCAGCTTGCGGATGCGGGCGGCGACGTAATTCTTTCCCTTGGCCACCACCATCGGCGCAGCGGCGGACTCCATCGAGTACCGGATGGCGACCGCGTAGTGCGTCGGATTCACAATGACCGCCGTCGCCTTCGGGACTTCTTTCATCATCTGGCGGCGCGCCAGGTCCCGCTGCAACCGGCGAATGCGCATCTTGATGTGCGGGTCGCCCTGCTGCTCCTTGGATTCTTCGCGGACCTCCTGCTTGCTCATCATGAGCTGCTTGGTATAGCGATGGTTCTGCCATACCAGGTCGCTTACGCCCACCAGCAGGAAAAGCGCGGCCGCCCGCCACAGCAGAACCTCGACCGTGCCTCCGATCCGTGCCATCGCGCCGCGGACGCTCATCCAGGGCAATTCGAGAATGGAATTGAGATTTTCATTCACTTCGTAGTACACGGCAAACCCGATCACGGGCAGAAGGACCAGCGCCTGAAGAAAGAGGGGGATGTTCTGCGCCGGCACCGAACTGAATTTTCTTAAAAAGTTCAGCCGGTTGATATCGGGCGCCAGTTTGGACAGCGAAATCCCCAGTCGCGTCGTGGCGAGCTGGGCGGACAGGACCACGAATACCAGGATGCCGCCACCCACCAGAAGCGGCAGGAATTGCGGCAGAATCAGATTCCGTGTCAGAGCGACGATCTCGGTCGGCGTAATTTGAACCGTGAACGCGCGGCTCAACAAAGTGCGCATCGCTCGCCCGGTAGTCACCAGCCAGCTACCGGTGAAGGTGACCAGGAGCGTGACAAACGCCAGGAACTGAAAGGCCGAGACAAACTCGCGGCTGGACGGGAAGTTACCTTCGCGGCGGGCTTTGACCACCCGCTGTTTAGTCGGTTTCTCAGTTTGCTGGCTGTCCGCCATGATCCTATCGGGGACCTGGGGCTTGCGCCACGAAGCTCCACAGGACCTCCAACGTTCGCGAGGCCGAACCTTCGAACAGCCTCGCGATCACGGGCGAGAGCACCGCCAGCATACTGAGCGCCGTGAGCATTTTGACCGGGAAAGACAGCGACAATAGTTGTATTTGCTGCTGAATTCTACCGAGCAACGCGAGCGCTAGATCGATCAGCAGGAGCAGAGCCGTCACCGGAAGAGCCATGCGGAGCCCCACGGTGAACATTCCGGAACCCAAGCGGACCACCGCGTCCAGAGTCGCTGGAGACGTGAACCAGGAACCTGCGGGGAATTTCTCGAAGCTGGCGGCCAGCACCCGAATCAAGGCGCGATCGGCGCCGGTCGTAAAGAAGAGCACCCCCGTCATCAGGTTCATCAACACCTGCAACAGGGCCGCATCGGCCTGCGTGGTAGGGTCGATCGTGGAGGCATAACCGTAGCCGGCCTGCATCCCGAGCACCTGCGCAGCAACTTGAAATCCTTCGGTCAGGAAAGCAATCGCGACTCCGATCAGTAGTCCGAAGCCGGCTTCGGCGAAGACCCATTTGACCAGTTCGCCCAGAGCGGGCACCTCATCCGGCAGGGATGGCCAAACGGGGAAGAGAGCGATCGTGATCGCCAGCACCAGCACGACCCGGATGATTTCCGGGGCGCCGCGGAACCCCGGGATAGGAAGAAACGTGATCAGGCCGCCCACGCGCGCCAGCACCAGCAGGAACGCGATCATCGTGCTGAGCGGCAGCCCTAGGTTCATTCAGTGCGTAAATCGTCCCAGGTCACCCAGAAGCGAGACGGTGTAGGAAATCAGCTTGCTGAGCATCCAGGGCATCGCCAGCACCAGAGCGCCGAGAAATACGGTAAGCCGGGGGACGGCGCTAAAGCTCGAATCTTGAATGGACGTGAGGATTTGAATCAGGCTCATGATGATGCCCGCAACGAAGGCGACAGCCAGCACCGGCAGACTGATCCAGAACGTGGTCATGAATGCAGTGCGCATCAGATCGACGGCGGCGGCAGTAGTCATATTTCCCATTTGCCGCAGATGAACGCGGTTAAACGCAGATAGAAAAGATTTGGTTTGTTGGCGTTCATCAGCGTTTAGGTGAAGCTCTTGACCAGCGATCCGACGACGAGATTCCAGCCATCCACCAACACGAACAGCAGGATCTTGAACGGCGCCGACACCATCACCGGCGGTAGCTGCATCATGCCGACCGAAAGGGTCACGGAGGCCACCGTCAGGTCGATGATGAGGAACGGAAGAAACAGTACGGCGCCGATCTGAAACGAAGCTTTCAGCTCACTCAGCACATAAGCCGGAGCAAGCGCACTCAACGGCACATCGCTGGGATTGGCGGGCGCGGGCGAATGCGAAAGATCCATGAAGAGCTGGATGTCTTTTTCGCGCGCAATTTCAGCAGGAAAGTCCGGATCGGTATGGAGGCCTGATCCCAGGCCTGCGATGCGTTGATCTGGCCATTGTCCAGCGGCTCCCATGCCTTGTGATAGACCTGTTCGCCGACCGGCTGCATCACCACCAGGGCGATCAGCATCGCCAGCCCGACCAGTACCTGGTTCGAGGGCGTGGTCTGCGTCCCGAGCGCCTGCCGCAGAAAGTGCAACACGACTACGGCGCGCAAGAACGGCGTTATCGACATCAGAATCGCCGGCAGCAGCGTCAGCAGCGTCAGCACCAGTACGATCTGCATGGGAACGCCCAGCGCTGTTCCGGACTTGTTCTGGAGCAGGGAAATGCCGAGCAGCGAGTCCGAGGGTGCGGCCAGCGCCAATACCGGCGCAGCGGTCAATAGGATGAGCAGCTTCATACCCCGCCCCCCGCTTTCCATTCCTTCAGCAGAGTGCAGCCTTGCGGATGCGTCGCCACCACTAACCGGCTGCCATCAATCTCCACCACGTGGAGCGAATGTTGAGGCGAGAGACTGAGGCGCTCGATCGATTGCAGGCATCTGCCGCGTGACGGCGTCTGGCGACCGGGATGATTCCAGCGCCGCAGCGCCCACAGGGCAAACCCGAGAAGCGCGAAAACGAAGAGAACCGACGACACCTGCCGGAACATTTCCACGCGTTACTCCTCCTCCTTGAAGTCGGTAATCCTGACACCCATCGAATCGTCGATCACCACGATCTCGCCGGATCCGACCAGCGTTCCGCCGATCAAGATCAGGATGTTTTCACCCGCCGACCGCGTCATTTTGATCACGCTCCCGGTTTCCAGGTTCAGGATGTCGCGCAGCGTCATGATCTTGTGATCGAGCTCGACCTCCAGGGCGACAGGTACGTCGCTCAGGTGCCCGAGCTCTTCCAGCGCGGTCATGGAACAGACCCTATTGCTTCAAGGCGATCGTGTCCTGGCTCAATTGGTCGATGGTGGTGACGACGTGCGCATTGGCTTCATAGCTGCGCTGGTAAATGATGAGGTTGGTGAACTCGGTCGCGATGTCGACCGTCGATGACTCGACCGAACCACCCACCACGGTGCCGCGTCCGCCGGATCCGGGCACGCCGATGGCGGGAAGCGCGGTCAGCGAGCTGGCCTGAAAGTTATTGTCCCCGGCCGCGATGAGCGATTCCGGGTTGCGGATGGAAGCCACGGCCATCTGGCCGACGTCGATTTGCTGCCCGTTCGAATATTGCGCCAGAACCACGCCGCCATTGGCCAGGCCTACGCTCACCAGATTCGCCGCGGCGGAACCATTTTGCGCCACTGCGGAGGTCGCTGAGGCTTGAGCGTACTGGGTGATGTCCGGCGTCGTCCCGTTGTACAGGTTCCACGTGATATTCAAGTCAGCAGCGCCGTCAGTCAATCCAGGTGCGCTGATTACCGGGGCCGGATCAGTCGACGCCGGACTGATCAGGTTGCCGCTCGAGTCAAAGGTCAGCGTACCCGTGACCGGGGTCGAGGGGCTGGTCGTGTCGCCGGCTGGAATACTTGCGGAGTAGGTCCACTGATTTGGGGTGGTGGTTGCGGCGAAGGCGAAGGTGACGGTGTGAGGCTCGCCGAGCGAGTCGTACACCTGCACGGAAGTTGAAAACGTTCCAGTGGATGAACCAGCGACGCCCGCGGCATTCAGGTTCAGATCCACCGAAGTCGTGGTGGTCACCTGGGGCGGGGTAAGCGAGCCGACGGGCACGATGATGTTGGAGAGCGGGAGATTGGTATCGAGGACTCCGTCAACCTGACTCCAACCTTGCACCAGTTCCCCCGTTGACGTTGTCAGATCCCCGTCGGTGTTCACCTGAAAGTTGCCGCCGCGCGTGTACTCCTGGTTCCCGTTGGCGGCGTTCACCACGAAGAAGCCACCACCCTGGATAGCGGCGTCGAGTGGTCCTCCGGTCGACTCGATCGCACCCTGCGAAAAGTTGGCCAGGGTCACCGGCGTCCCAACGCCAAATCCAACCTGCGTGGAACCGAGGCCGGCTCCGATGGACTCCGTCACCAGATCATAGAACGAAACGGTGCTGTCCTTGAAGCCCGGTGTGTTGATGTTCGCGAGGTTGTTGCCGACCACATCAATGGCCGTGGTATCGGCGTTGAGGGCGGATAGTGCGGAAGCAAATGAAGGCATTTATGAATTCTCCTGGTTGATGAATGGTTAGGAATTGGTGCCCGTAGTAGTGTTGTTCTGAGGCGTCGCTGACGAGGCCTGCATGATCCCCAAAATCGAATCGAGGTCGCTGGTACCTTGGGTCTGTTCCTGAAGTGTGGTGAACTGGGCGAGTTGCGTCACGAACTGTGTGCCGTCAGACGGATTCTCCGGATCTTGGTTCTCCAGTTGCGCCACGAGCAGTTGGAGAAACACATTCTGATTCGCCAGACTGCTGCTCGGATCAGTCGAGGTGGACGGCGGGGTCGACGCCGCGGACGCGGCCGACGCCAGCCCGGAAGTCGCGGTAACGGAAGTGCTCATACTTGTTTCTCCAGTTCTTCGAACCAGGCCTTGGAGCGCTGGTCCCGTTGTCTCTGTTGTTGTTGCCGATCGGACGGGTTGCCCGCCCCGCCACCGGAATTTCCGGGGTGCGAGTCCTGGCGATCCCGATCCTCTTGAGAGCTCGTCTCCGATGAGGCCGCCCTCAAAACGGCTGATGTCTGAGGAGTAAACGTGTCGGCGCGATAGCCCGCGCGTTGCAGGGAATTAACCAGCGTTCCGAGATCCTCACGGAGCGAGGATTGCATCGATGCATCCGGGGTGCGAACCGCCACCTGCACCTGCCCCGCCCGCTCGAGAATATGTACATCGACGGCAGGCGTGTCGGGCTGAGCGATTCGAACAGTGAATTCCTGCACCGCGCCGGTGACTTTCACGGGCGCAACCGGCTGAATCGGTTCCGCGCTACGGATCGCTTCCGCCGCGGCGTGATATGGAGTCTCCGTCGGGCTGCTCGCGTCCTGGGCGCTCGACGGGTCGGTCGGCGTCCGCATTTCGACCGTGCGTCCGAGATTATTGGCCTGCTCTGGAGCGGCTTTCACCAACGGGTCGATTGCGCCAGCCTGGGTGTCTTTATCTGAGATGTCGCTGGTTTGTGCTGGGCTTGCTACAGAATGGTTTGGTATGACGTCGGGCGCGGCCGGCTTGGTTTTCGTGATCCCACCGTTGGAAGGTGAACTGGACTGTAAGATCTCGGCTTTCGGATCGCTAACGCCGGGTTCTGGTTCCTGAGGCGTGGCAGCTAGTTCGGTTGGCGCCTGCGCGGTTACGTTTTGCGGTGCGACGTTCTGTACGGCCCGAGCCGGTTCTGGTTTCACGCCGGATTCCGGCATTGTTTCCGGCTGGGGCTCTGGCGGGGTTTCCGATGAGGGTTCCTGATTGGATCGCGCTTGAGTCGATCGGACGGGGTTTGATTGGAGAACCTTCGATGGCGGCTGGCTTGATTTCACCTGGGCGATTTCGAGCTTGGGTGTGGCTGGCCGCCGGTCTGTCAACGGTGACGCGCTGGCCGGTTGCGGTGATTGCGCTGACGCGAGGACTTGGGGCGCCGGGTCGGGCGTCGCATCCGGCGGGATAATGGCGGCGGGCATTTTTACCAGAAGCTTGCTGTCCGCCGGCATATTAGGCTGTTCCGCTTCTGTGTCCGTCTTCGGGTCTGGCGCGTGAAGGGGAAGCGGTGCGTTCACGGGTGTGAGATTTAGACCGAAGGCTAGGCCGGATTGGAACACGGGCGGCTCCGGATTCACGGGAGCGGGAGCAGGCGCTACGTTTCCAGTCGTGGCCGAGGCTCCGAGATTAGGTGTCGTCGCCTGCGTTTGCCCTGGAGCAGAGCCAGTGGGCACGTGCGGATTTGACGGATCCCCCGTTGCCACCTGGATCGTCTGAGCAGGTTGGGGTGAATTCGCCACCGTCAGCGGAGGAGCAACGGGAACCGGCGTCGGGCTTGAAGCAATCACGCCGGGCGCGACTGCCTGTGGCGGGATGGCTGGTGTAGGAGTTGGTGTGAGGTTCGGTGTACTGTTGCCGAGCATCGCGCGCATTAATGCCCCGGCGATTTGCTTGGGCAGCGCCGCACGAACCGTAACCACCGGGCGAGCGCCTTTCCATAGCATCTGACCCACCGTTGTAAGCGACGCATTTGACTGCGTCGGCGTTTGCGCTTCTGCTGTCGCAGCGCTGGATATGTCTACCGTTTCTGCCATCGGGTCTACGGCCGGCGTCTGCGGGACGGTGATTTCCGGAGCACTAACAAAAAGGTTGATCAGGTTCAGAAATGCGGCCGGCGCAGGAGCTGCGTTCGAAGCAGGCGCTGGCAGTAGCACCGCGGCGAGGATGCCTACCTGATTCCCGGCCATCTGTCCCATGGCGTTCACGCGCTCCGACAATGCAGTTGGGTGTCCAAAGGCGCGGGCGAGAGCTTGCAATCAGTTAGCGCCCCAGCTCTCGACAACAACTTGGCAGGGAGCCCAGAACGGCACATTTGTGGCGGTTCACTTTGAAACCGTCTGAGCGTATCCGCTTGGTTCACGGCTCCTTAGATAACGGTGGATCGATTGCATCAGCATTCGCAAGGATCGAATCAGTGGACCCACTCCTAGTCGCGGCCGCCAGCGGAATGAAGACGCGCATGGCTTCCCTCGACATGCTGGCCAATAACCTGGCGAACGCGGGGACCACCGGATACAAGTCCGATCGCGAGTTCTACAACCTATATGAAGAAGCGCTGCCCCTGGTCCAGAGTCAGTGGACGGATTTTTCGCAAGGTTCGCTCACGCCGACCGGCAATCCACTCAATGTAGCGCTCTCGGGCAAAGGCCTGTTTGCGTTAAACGCGCCCGCCGGCACGGTGTACACGCGGAACGGGGACTTTCGAATTTCAAAGACTAACCAGCTCGAAACTCCGGAAGGATATACCATCCGCAACGTGCAGGACCAGGGCCGTCCGATCACGGTCGATCCGCTGCAGCCGGTCGACATCTATAAGGACGGCACGGTGAGTCAGGGAGGGCAGAGTGTCGGTCTCATCGAAGTGTCCGCTCTGGATGTACCGAACACCTTAAGCAAGCTGCGAAACGGCTACTATACGCCGTTGGATAAGACGGCAGCGGCGCCCAAAGCCGACAACGTCGAGCTGCGCCAGGGCCAGCTTGAACAATCTAACGTCGAACCCGCGAATTCCGCCGTGCGGCTGATCGGCGTCATGCGGCAGTTCGAAATGATGCAGAAGGCGATGACTCTGGGTAACCAGATGAATCAGAGCGCCATTCAAGATGTAGCAAAGTCGGTTAGTGGAGAAAACCAGAGCACATGATCAGAGCACTGTACAGCGGCGCCAGCGGCATGAACGCGCAGCAAATGAGCATCGATAGCATTGCGAATAATCTGGCCAACGCCAACACCACCGGGTTCAAGGCGCGGAGGACCCAGTTTCAGGACCTGCTCTATCAGAGCGCCGCGCAACCCGGCGCGGCGGCGGGCGCCCAAACCATCGTGCCGAGCGGCCTGCAGGTAGGCATGGGGACCCGGCCGGCGGCCAATACCGTCATCCAGACGCAGGGCGCTTTCACCGAGACGGACAACACGCTCGATCTGGTGATCGAAGGCAAGGGATTTTTTCAGATCAAACTGCCGTCCGGCGAGATCGCCTACACCCGCGCCGGCAACTTCCAATTTGATGCAAACGGAAACATCGTGGACGGAAACGGAAACCCACTCGATCCGCAGATCACGATTCCGGCCCAGGCGCAAGGGGTCACGATCGCCGCGGATGGGTCCGTGAGCTACACGCAGACGGGGACCACCGCTACGCAGACCGCCGGACAAATCCAGATCGCGAACTTTGCCAACCCCGGAGGTTTGAACAGTATTGGCAACAACCTTATGCTCCCCACCGATGCCAGTGGCGAGCCCATCATCGGCAATCCGGGCGGGGCGGACGGGCTCGGGACGCTGCTGCAAGGGTACCTCGAATCCTCCAACGTAAGCATCGTGGAAGAGTTCATTAACATGATCAGCAGCCAGCGTGCGTACGAGGCGAACTCAAAAGTGGTCAAAGCCGCGGATGAGATGTACCAGCAAGTCAACAACCTCACACAATGAGACGCCTGCTTATCGTCACCATCGCCGCCTGCGCGCTTGCGCGTCACGCCCCGGCCTGCCAGGTGGTGGAGGGAGACAACATCACGGGCAAGGATCTGGCGGCGGCCAATCCTCTATTTGCAGCGGTGGATCCGAGCCTGCGAATATCCTCGACGCCGTCACCGGGAGCAGTACAGCTCATGCGAGGCGAGCAGTTGGCGAGGCTTGCCAGGCTGAACAACATCGTCTCTTCGACCCCCTTTCCCGAAGTGTGTTTCGAGCGCGCCACGGAACTCCTGAGTGTGGAGAAGTTGATGCCCGTCCTCCGCATTGCGCTGGCAGTAGACGGCGCAGCCATCGAAATCCTTGATTTCAGCCGGTTGGGTGTGCCACGCGGTGCGTTGGAGTTTACCCGCGCCGGGCTCACGCCGGCCGGATTATGGCGTGGACACCTGATGTATTCCGCCGGACGGTCCGTGCCGGTGTGGGCCAAAGTTCACGTCACCGTCGAACAAACCTGGATCGAATCCGCGGAAGTGCTTCCCGCCGGAAAGCCGATTGATACCGCGCAGGTCGTGGTTCGCAAAGGACCGCGATTTCCGTTCGGGAAACAACCCCTCGATTCGGCGGGCCTTGCCGTGGGGCGCGCCCCCGTGCGGATCATCCACCTCGGCGAACCCCTTTACGCATCCATGCTCGTGGCGCCCCGGGAAGTGGAGCGTGGAGACCATGTCACCGTCGAGGTTAGCAGCGGCGCGGCGAGGCTGGTGTTCGACGCGCTGGCGGAATCGCCCGGCCGCGCCGGCGAATCGATCCTGGTGCGGAATCCGGAAAACGGGCACTGTTTCAAGGTTCGAGTGGAAGCGCGAGGAAAGGTATCGATAAAAGTATGAACCACGCCTTCTGGATTCTCATCCCCGCGGCACTGTTGGGCCAAACTACATCGGTGCAAACCGGTCCAACCGCGGGATCGCTGTTTAGCCCGACTGGGTATTTGGCGGACTCGGGCCGGGATGTGCGCGCGAGCCGGGTGGATGACGTGGTGACCATCGTGGTCTCCGAGAATGTGTCGGCGGTGGCCTCGGGGGTCACGAGCTCCAGCCGGAAAACCTCGGCGACTAGCAACATAACCTCGCTGCTGGGACCAAAGTCGGCTACCGGAGCCCTGGCCAACCTCCTCGGCCTCAGTGGCGACCAAGAGATCGCAGGCACCGGTCAGACCACCCGCACCATGACGGTCTCCACCACGTTGTCCGCACGGGTCGTGGATGTCAGGCCCAACGGAACGCTGGTGGTGGAAGGTACCAAGGAGATTGGGGTGAACTCGGAGAAACAGACCATTACCGTGCATGGGCTGGTGCGGCCTGAAGACCTGACGACCGCAAATACGATTGGATCGGGCTCGGTAGGGAATCTCCAGATTCACGTAAACGGAAAGGGAGTGGTCAGCGACGCCATCAAGCGTCCGAATTTCCTGTATAGACTGCTGCTCGGTCTGCTTCCGTTCTAAGGTTTTGGGCCGGTATGTGGGGCAGTCTCCCCCTAGACTGCGGCCGACGCCCTCGTCGGCCTTCGTTTTGGTCGCGCTAGTAGAGCCGGACCCCACGGAGTGAACCAGGGTCCGGCGCGGACGAGGGCGTCCGCCCCACTTCAACAAGGCACAACTTATGAAAAAGATCTTCATCGTCAGCCTGATCCTCGCCGGCGTATCCACGGCGGCAACACGCCTCAAAGAAGTGGTTGGAATCGAGGGCGTGCGCGACAACCAACTGATCGGATACGGCCTGGTGGTGGGGCTAAACGGGACCGGCGACAAGCAACTGACCCTGTTCTCCAATCAGACGCTGACCAACCTGTTGAAACGAATGGGAGTGACTGTCGATCCGACGCAGATGCAGGTGAAAGACATGGCAGCCGTAATGGTGACCGCGACACTGCCTCCGTTCGCGCAGCCGGGTACCCGCATCGATATTACTGCCGCCGCGATCGGCGATTCCAAGAGCTTACAGGGCGGGGTTCTGCTGTTGACCCCCCTGAAGGGGCCGGATGGAAAGATTTACGCCGAGGCGCAAGGCCCGGTAGTCACCGGAGGATTCGTCGCGGGACGCGGCGGAGCGGCCCAAATCGTCAATCATCCCACGGTGGGGCTTACGCCGGGAGGCGCGATCGTCGAACTAGCGCCGCCATCCGTGGCGCCCTCATCGAAATTCAAGCTCCAAATGCTCGAGGCCGACTTCACCACCGCCGCGCGCGTGGTGGAAGCGCTGAACCAGCACTTCGCGCCGGGAAAGCCGCCGATCGCCAAGGCTGAAAGCTCGGGCGTGGTAGCAGTGGAAATGCCGGTGGCCTATGCCGCAAAACCGGTCGAATTTGTGGCCGAGATGGAAAACCTGAGCGTGGAAGTGGACCGGATCGCCAAGGTCGTGATTAATGAGCGCACCGGGACGATCGTCATGGGCAAGGACGTGAAAATCGCGCCGGTCGCCATCATGCAAGGCGCCATGAGCGTGCAAATCAAAACTACGCTTGAAGTCTCGCAGCCGCAACCCCTTTCCGGCGGAACGACGACCGCTACGCCCGATGTAAAAGTAGACGTAAAAGAAGAAAAGACCAGGAACATCGTGCTGAATCAAGGTGCGACGGTGGAGGAATTGGTACGTGCGCTGCAAGCAATCGGGTCGACGGCTCGGGATGTGATCTCGATTTTGCAGAGCTTGCGTTCGGCCGGAGCACTGGATGCCGAGATCGATGTAATATGAGCGCGCTGGGAATCAAGGGCACTTCAGCGGCCACTGCTGTTCTTTCAGTCGCCCCGCAGAGCCAGCCCAAAACCAGCGACGCCGCGGCCAAGCAGTTCGAGGCATTACTGATCGGGCAGATGCTGCGGACCGCCCGCGAAACGATGTCCAGCGGACTCTCCGGAGAAGAGGGCGATTCGTCCACCGAAACGATGTTCGACCTTGCGGACCAGCAGTTCGCGCAACTCCTCGCGAATAATGGCGGGCTCGGCCTGGCAAAAATGATCACGAGAGGACTCGATCAAGGACTAAAACATGATAATCAATAACAGCAATATCGACGCGGCCCTGATAGCCGGTCAAACCTCCGCAACGAAGCTCGGAACCACAGCCGCGAGCGCCCCTCGTCCGGCCGGACGGCAGTCCGGCGATTATGTTCAGGTTTCCGGTCTCGCCACCCAGTTCTCAGGAGATTCGTCGAGATTGAGCCGTTTGCAAGCTTCCATCGACGCCGGAACATACCAGATGTCGCCCCAAGCCGTGGCTGGCGGCCTGATCCGCGAAGCATTGATGACATAATCGTGAAGTGCAGCGAAGAGACTTTCTGCTTTTGACGGGGGCTGCGGCGCTCGCTCCGGCCGCGCCGCTAACGTCCGCCGTCGTGCTGTACGGCGACCGCTCGGTTACGCTCGACAAGATTCAGCCCGACCCCAAGAAATCCGCCGATACGCTGTGGGTACGAAGCGCCGACCTTCCCAGGATCAACGATTTTCAAATCAAGCCCGAGGGCGGCCGGGCCGACATGTGCATTCCCGTGTCTAAAGGCTGGAAGCGCGGGGAATATTTCAACCTCTCCGCCTTTGCCAAGAAGCTTGGCCAGTCCGTGGTAGTGGATTCGGAAAGCCGCGTATGGAGCTTCGGCGAGATTCCTGCGATCCGTGGAGGGTTCCTTAATTAATTCGCGCATTGCTCCGGATTTCGCCCTGCCCGATCGGAGGAACCGGACGGTTCATCTATCGGATTTTCGCGGTAAGAAAGTGCTGCTGTTCACCTGGGCGTCCTGGTGAGGATGCCGCCTCGATCTGCGCCAGAATTTCGAGATCGTCGCCGCCGCGCAGGATACCGGCGCTGAGGCGGCGGCCGGAAAGTGGTACGACGCGGCCAAGGCTGATTTCATAACGTTGGTGGACACGAAACACACGGGAAGTTCCCTGTTCCAATTCATAAACGTTCCCATGGGTGTCTGGATTGACGAGACTGGCCACTTCGTGCGGCCGGCTGAGCCAGCCTGGAACACCACCCGGACCGATCGCTACGGGGGCAAGGACCTTCCGATCGAGGGAGAGCTGTACGTCTCGGCGCTGCGCGATTGGGTGGCCAAGGGTGAAAAAAGCTCCTACGTCCTCTCCGATGAGGAGTGCGCGGGGCGGGTGAAACCCCGCTCCGCGACCGAGATGGAAGCGGACGCCACGTTCAGTCTCGCGGTCTGGTTCCAGCAGTCCGGCAAAAAAGAGCAGGCTGCGAGGTATTTCGAGCGGGCGCAGCAACTCAACCCCGACGACTGGAACTATCATCGCCAGGAGTGGAGCTTCACTCCGCAGGAAGCCGGCAAGAAGTGGATGGAGAAATTCCAGAAGACCGAGCAGCCGTACTATCCCAAGCTCGACATGCAGCCGCCGGGTCCGAAGCCGTAGAGGCTGGCGGTAATCTAACGAGCCCCGATCAGCGTTTGTATTGTATGATGTAACGCATGCGCATATTCGTTTCCCTGTTGTTTGTCGCCTCGCTCTGCCTGGCCCAGGATGCGGCCAAGCAGACCAAGCAGCCTTATGTACCTAAGAACCTGAAAGTTCTCAAAGAGGGAACGAATATCCGTACCACGATGGCCGACTTTTCAACGGGTCTCGGCGTGCAGTGTAACTTCTGCCACGCGGGACGTGACATGGCCAGCGACGAGAATCCCAAGAAAGAGATCGCGCGGCACATGATTACGATGCTCGACACGATCAATGCCAATTTCACGGATGGCAAGGCCCACGTGTCTTGTTATACCTGCCATCGCGGGGAAACTGAGCCCAAGTTGGCCGCGGAAGCCAAGCCAGCGGCCCAATAGTCCAACCGCGACGATTAACGATTAGATAAGCTGGATGCGATGCCCTTCGACGGTCTGCGTGTGCTTTCGCTCGAGAGCCGGCGCTCGACCGAAATGGAGCGCCTGATTCGTAACCAGCGGGGCGAGCCATTCATCGCTCCCTCGATGCGCGAACGTCCCCTGGAAGACAATCCCCACGCTTTCCAGTTCGCCGAACGGCTGTTTCATGGCGAATTCGATATGGTCATCCTGCTCACCGGCGTGGGTACGCGTCTGTTAGGGCAGGCGCTCGCAACCCGCTGGCCGGCCAACGCTTTTCCCGACGCGCTGCGCGGAGTTACGGTGGTCGCCCGTGGACCAAAACCACTGGCGGTGTTGCGCGAGTGGGGAGTTCCGGTCGCGGTGACCGTGCCCGAGCCAAACACTTGGCGCGAGATCCTGGCTGCGATCGAATCACGTCCCGAACGGCGGATTGCGGTGCAGGAATATGGGCGGTCGTGCACAGAGCTGATCGAAGGGCTGCTCTTGAGTGGGGCGACCGTAACTTCGGTTCCGGTCTACCAATGGGATCTCCCGGAGGACTGCGGTCCTCTGCGGGAAGCCGTACAACGGCTGGTGGCGGGGAAATTTGACGTGATTCTGCTGACCACGTCGGTGCAGATCGTCCATTTGCTGCGGACCGCGGCGGAGTTGAAGCTGGAGCCGCAGGTGCGCGAGGCGCTGGCGCGAACGGTGGTTGCGTCGGTTGGTCCCACCACCAGCGAAACGCTGGTTGAGTTCGGGATCCAACCCGATTTCGAGCCGTCGCATCCCAAGATGGGGTTCCTGGTGAGTGAGACGGCTTCCCTGGCGGCTGAACTCTTGCGTCCCAAGGCATAAGCCCTATGGCGGATAAGAAGAGCGATCCCTTGGCGCTGATCGCCCGCTATTCGGGACTCGCCATGATGTTGCCGGCGGCAACTCTGGCCGGCTATGGAATCGGCTATGGCCTCGACATCCTCTTCTCCACCCATTATTTGAAGATCGTATTTCTGCTGATCGGCACGGTCGCCGGATTCATCGAGCTCATTCGCGGCTTGACTAAGGAATGAGCGAGGATTCCTACGAGAGGGTGGTTAAGCGAATCTTCCGATTCTCCTTGGCCACGGGAGCCGCGGGGGCCCTTGTGGCGCTGATTCTCCGCGGACCGCGTGTAGCTCTGGGCTTCCTCATGGGGACCGCGCTTTCCTTTGTGAACCTCCGCGCGCTGACAACAGTGGTGAATGCTCTGGGAGGCTCGGTCGTGCCCTCTTTGCGAGCATCCGTCGTGTTTCTGGCGCTTCGTTATCTGATCTTCGGCGGAGTGACGTATGTTATAGTAAAAGTTCTAAAAATCACTCCGGCGGCTGTGCTGGCGGGCCTTTTGGTCACCTTTGCCGCTGTCATGCTGGAAGCCCTTTACGAATTAATCTATGCCCGAACATGAGCTGTGGATTACCGCATTCTTTAACGATCATCTAGCCGGCGTCTACAACGCGATTCTAGGCCTGTTCTACCGGGCGGCCGAGAACCCAGCGCGTCCCTGGGAAAACTGGCTCGTCATGGAGCTGTTGGTCGTCGCGATTCTGATGGTGCTGACGGCCATCCTGCGCGCGACTCTCTCCGTCGAAAATCCCGGGAAGCTGCAACACTTGTTTGAAGTGTTTTGGGAGTTCATCAAGAACACGGCGGACGAAGCCGGCGTGCATCACGCCGAAAGATATGCCGCATTTTTCGGCACGATTTTTATTTTCATCCTGTTCATGAATCTGATCGGGATCGTTCCCGGTTTCGAATCGCCGACCATGACCCCCGCCGTTCCGCTGGGCATGGCGCTGGTTACCTTCGTGTACTACAACACGATGGGTGTGAAGGAATTGGGGCTCGGCAAGTACCTCGCGCATTTCGCGGGTCCCATCTGGTGGCTGGCTCCGATGATGATCCCGATCGAGATCGTCAGCCATCTGGCGCGTCCGCTGTCTCTTACTTTCCGTCTCTTTGGCAATATGCTGGCGGGCGAACAAGTCACCGGCGTGTTCCTGGGCTTGACCTATCTGGTGATGCCGACCGTCTTCATGGGCCTGCACGTCTTCGTGAGCTTCATGCAGGCATACATTTTTACCTTGCTGTCGATGATTTACGTGAGTTTCGCGACAGCGCACGAGCATTAATACCGGCATGATAACCGCCGAGCGTGAGCCGCCAGTCCCCCAGGATTGGATTGGAACCACCTCCTCGGCGGACTCTAATACAAAGGAAGATCGAAAAAAGAATGCGTACAAGAATGTTTTTTCTCGTTTTCGCGGTGCTGCTCCTGGCCGTGAGCCCGGTGTTCGCCCAAGGTACGGGCGATAACTCGGGCGGCCTGAAGACGCTCGGCTATGTAGTGGGCATGGGCATCGCCTCGGGCCTCTGCGGCATCGGGCAAGGCCGGGCCGCCGGGGGTGCGGCGGAAGCCATCGCGCGCAATCCCGGAGCAAATGCCAACATACGTCTGGCCTTAATTCTGGGCCTGGTGTTCATCGAATCCCTGGCTATCTATACACTGGTTGTGGTCTTCTTGAAGTAAGATCGACTTTCTTGGGCGGGCATATTTATGCTCGCCCTTACCATGAGACTCCAAGGTATTTTCCCTCCGATCACCACCCCGTTCGATCATACGGGTGGCTTGTATGAAACCAAGGTGCGTCACAATATTGAAAAATATAATCGCGCCGGATTGTCCGGATACGTCGTGTGCGGATCGACCGGCGAAAGCGTCTTCCTCAGCACGGAGGAGAAGTTGCGCTTGTGGAAATGGGTGGCGGAGTCGAGCGCCTCCGGCAAGACCCTGATCTCCGGAACCGGAGCGGAGAGCGTGCAGGAGACCGTGGATTTGACCAATCGCTCCGCGGATCTCGGGTATGCGGCGGCGCTGGTGCGCACGCCCTCGTACTATAAAAGCTTGATGAAGTGCGACGCAACGCAGGAGCTGTTTTTCCGCGCAGTGGCGGATCAGTCCAAAATCCCGATTCTGATTTATAACATCCCGCAGTTTACAGGGATCGAGATCTCGTCCGCGGCAGTGGCGGCGCTATCGCATCATCCGAATATCGTTGGCATCAAGGATAGCTCCGGAAATGTTGACAAAGTCGCGTCCATGGCTCGCGATTCGAAGCCTGGTTTTCAGATCCTAGTGGGAGCGGCTTCGAAACTGGTGGCTTCGTTCGCAGCCGGTGCAGCCGGAGCGATCGTCGCGTTTGCATGTGTTGCGCCGTACGCAACGATCTGCATATGGGAGGCGCACCGCACCCGTGAAATCGAGGCCGCGCAGGATTGGCAGCAGCGGATCACTCACGCCGCGGAATTGACAACCACGAAATACGGCATTCCGGGGCTAAAGCACGCCATGGACCTCAACGGTTATTACGGTGGCCCGCCGCGTCTGCCACTGACTGTGGTCACGGCCGAAGCCCGTCAGGAGATCGAGCAGGCGTTCGAGGGAATCAAGGGATAAGCTTCCAAAGACTGATCAGCTCTTCTTCGCTCAGGATATAGTTCGGATCGAGGACTCGGCGGGACCGTCCGCCCGTCCGCACGGTGCCGTTATGGAAGTCGCGGTCGCGCAGGGTGACGATATCCGACACGCGGTCGGCAACGAATCCGAGCAATCTGGTCCCGTTTCTCGACGCTACCTCCACCACGACTACGCACGGAAGCCTCCCGTGGGAACCGCGCGTGATCCCGAGCTTACCGCGTAGATCGACGACCGGAAAATCGCGGCCGAGCAGAGAGGCGAAGCCGCAAATCCAGGAATGCGGGGAGTCGATCGGCACCAGTTCCTGAGCCGGCATGATGCCGCGCACTCGCGATGCATCCATGGCGAAGTCTTGGCGAGCTACCCGAAACAAGAGGTACTGTCCCCGCTGGCTCGGCGCTCTCGCTGTTTGTGTTTCCACATAAAACTCATCGGAAAGCCGCACCAGAGTATGAGGAAACCAAAGCCGGTGCCGCTCTTCAGGAGATCGGAATTTACCCAGTCCTGAATGACTTGCCCGCTGCGCGAGGACGCTGAATCCAAAAAGTCCCCGATACCCTTGGTCGACGAAATTCGGCCTGCGCGAGGCCAAAGAAAGGGGAAACAGCCATGGGTGATCCTATCGTAGTGTGGCCGCCGTCTCCCGACGGCAATTAAGCAGCATAGCTGCGGAGAAAGGGAGCTGAGAGGCTCCCTTCCGCTTTTCTAAGATGCTCCTCTAGCTTGTAGTACTAAAGTCTGGTACCATGAATCCACTAAGCAGTTAGAACAAGCAGAGAATCTTGCAATGGGCCTTCTCCCCCGGTCCCTTTGCCTCGTCCTCGCTCTGTGGATAGTCAGCTCGCGCCCGTCAGCTGCCTTCCGCGCTGGATTGAATGATTCTAGTTTGTCGCAGGGGGCAAAGGAAGACCAAAATCTATCGGCAGCCGCCAAGCAATACCGCGAGGCGGGCGATTTTGCACGCGCCGAAGCGCTCTACGATAAGGCCTACGTTTTAGCTAAACAGCGTGGCGATCGCCACGCGACGATCCTCTATCTGAGCGCTTTGGCCACTTGCCGCAGATTCCAGTTTCAATACCGGACCGCGCTCGCTGCTTACCTCGAGGCCAAAGGACTCGCCCAATCGATAGGGGATCGATTGAATCTGGGCGCGGTTCTGCTGAACCTGTCGAGTCTTTATCTCGAGGGCGGCGACATTGATTCAGCGCTTCAGGCGGCGGAGGAATCCCGCGCCGCGGTTTCCACCGTCCCGCATCCTTATTACCAGGCGCAGCTCATGCTGCAGCTCGCGCGATTGCACGAAGGTGCTGGCGACGATTCCGCCGAGCCGATGCTCGAAGACGCAATCGACGCCGCCCGCAGAGATGGGTATAGCGTCCTCGAAGCCAAGGCTTGGAGCCTCCTGGGCGAGCAACGTCTTCAGCGAGGGCGCTTGGCGGATGCGGAGCACGCGATGAACGAAGCCTTCCGCCAGCGCGTGCTTTTCGTTCCGCAGGAGCGTGGATTTTCCTACGGCCAACTCGGAGCTCTGATGCTCGCGCAGGGGGACCTGGATACTGCCGCGAGGTTTACCGCGTTATCTCTCCGCGCGGGTAAGCAACCGGGGACGTCTTACCCGGAATACCGCCTCATTCACCAGCGCGGACGAATCAAATTAGCACGCGGCAACGTCGAGGATGCGCTCGACGATTTCCGGAAGGCAATCGACTTGGCCGAAGCTTGGCGGCAGGAGACGTTGCCGGGAATCTCCACGCAGGATGCCTCGGATGAAGCGCTGGAGAAGAACATCTTCGATTCTTTCATCGAGACTGCGGCGAGTGAAGCGCTACGCACCGGCAGCTCGCGTTGGGCGCGCGAAAGTTTCCAGGCGCTGGAGTCAAATCGCTTCGCAAGTCTGCGAGAGAGTCTAACGCAGGGCGCGGCGTCCCGGCAAAAACTGGCTCCGCAATATTGGGACTTGCTCGGGAGGCTGCGTGTTGAAGAAGCGCGCAACCTAGGCCTCCATTTGTCTGATAGTACAGAAGCGAAACGTCTGACGCTAGAGGTTACCGAAATGGAAGCCAAAGCGGGACTTAGCGGCGGTGTCGCTGCATCGAATACAGGCGAGAACTTTCGCAGTCAGAGTTCACTTATACATTTTCAAGAAGGGCTAGGTGATTCGGATTTAATCCTCAGCTTCCATCTGGGGGAATCGGAATCCTATCTCTGGGCTGTGGGCCGGAGTACGCTGACTCTGCATCGGCTGCCTCCGGCGGAACAGCTGCGACGTGAAGTGATTGATTTTGACGGAACGGAAGGGCTGCACAGTGACTTATTTAGTTGAGGACCATTCGCTTCAAATTGTGCCCGGCGTAATCGCGGCCGGGCAGACGCGGCCCGTTTCCAAACGACCATTCTCCGATAGGCAGCCGTGGGTTGGACAGCCATTGTTTAGACAGGCATGGTTTCTGGGCGTCGGAGATCCAATCTATAACACTGCCGACGCACGCTGGAGGCCGGCCATCGGGGCGCATCGCGGCTTTTCGCTCTTCGCCCCAACGGCTGACGGGCGCACGCAGTTCAATCGGTTGGTGGGGAGCGCTGCAGAAGTCGACGTGAGCGCTCGAAGCTGGAGCAACGGGTCGAGCACCACGGTCCTGCTCAAGGGAGCGGACGCTCAGCGCGAAGGCTTTCTCGCCATGCTGGACCGTGCTCCTTCCGTGGTCCATTTGGCGACCCATGTGCTCCCACATTTTGGACGGCGGGGAGAGGCGCTCATCGTGTTTGGTCTTGGCGCCGGTTCCGAGGCGGAGTTCCTGAATACGTCTGAAGTGGCGGCGCTGCACGTCCCCGGAAGCCTTATCGTGATGACCGGGTGCGAAACCGGAAAGGGTGAAACGCGCGCGGGGGCGGGATTGCTAGGGCTAACCCGTGCATGGTTGTTGGCGGGAGCCGGCTCCGTTCTATCGACGGGGTGGGCGGTGAAGGATTCGAACGGGGAGATTTTCGCAAGTTTTTATCGCAATCTGAGGGACGCGTCGGCCGCTGAGGCGCTGCGCCGCAGTCAGGTAGAGATGATTGGTTCCGGTACGTGGCGCGCCGCGCCGGCTTACTGGGCCTCGTATCAGGTTACCGGAGGCGCACATTGACAAAATCACAGTCCGGCGACGAGGGTCACGTTGAAGAGACCACGCCGCAGGCCGACGCTCCAGCCCTGCCGGGTGACTCGGCGGGCAGCGCCGCAGCCTATGCAGTCTGGGCTGAATTGGTGGAACGCATCCGCTCGGGTGAGACGGATGGAATGGAGGAACTGTATCAGCTTTTTTCCAAGGGAATCCGCTTCTATTTATGCCGCCAGCTCGGGCCGCAGGAGGCTCGATGACAAGGTCCACGATACCTTCGTGGTGGTGGTTCAGGCGATCCGCCGGGACGAGTTGCGCGATCCGCAACGGTTGATGGGCTTTGTTCGCACCATCGTCCGCCGTCAGGTGGCCGCCCATATCGACCGTGTGGTGCATATCCGGCGCGAGCAAATCGACCTGGAGTCCACCATCCGCATCGCCGACCCTCACGGGAACCCGGAGGAAAAGGCCATTTTCCGGCAGCGGGCCGACTTGATCAATCGGGTGCTCCAAGAGTTATCCGAGCGAGACCGTGAAATTCTGACGCGATTCTATCTGCGAGAGGAGGAGCAGGACCAGATCTGTAGCGAAATGGTACTTACCGAGACCCAGTTCCGTCTTCTCAAGTCCAGGGCCAAGGCTCGCTTTGGCGAACTGGGTAAGAAAAAACTGGCTCACAAGACCATCAGTGCAGTTTTCGCGAGAACTTCCGCGGGTCTGTCCCACTAAGGAAATAGATAGTTCGGGTTTGGGACAGATTGTTTTTTTTGGCACTCGGAGGAGAGAAGCCGTGAAAATGCAGCTGGAGCTGAAAGACCACCCGTCCGTCGAAGTCCTAGAAGAATACTGTTTTGACCGCCTCCCCCCTGCGATCCTGGAATCCGTGGAAGAACATCTGCTAGTCTGCGAAACGTGCCAGGACACCGTTCGCGAGACGGACGAATTCATTCAGTTGATGAAATTCGCCGTGGCCGAACGTGCGGTCGACCCGTCTCCCCGTCTGCCGCCGGCTCGCGCCTGGGACAACCTGACTGCGGCGGGGAAGAAGTCGGGTCTGGGTTCCGTTACAATGTGGACCGCAGTCATGCTGGCAATGATGGCCCTATTCTGGGCGTTTACCAGCTTCCGGACGAATCCACTGGGCCCCGCGATACCGGTTCGCCTGGTGGCCATGCGCGGCGGGGAGAATGCCGGGTTCACGCGGGCTCCAGCGGGCCGCCCACTCGGGCTCGCCATCGACACTACCGAATTGCCGGCTCCGGACTCGTATCGAATTGAAATCGTCAGCTCCAGCGGACGGCCGGTCTGGACTTCCGCCGCGCCGCTATCGGGTCGCGAAATCCTTGCACGCACGCCAACGATCATGAAAGCGGGCGTCTATTGGGTACGGCTGTACTCAAGTCAAAGTGATAGCCTCGTGCGCGAGTATGGACTCAAGCTCGAATGAAGCGATCCCCCGGTCAGGGTCCAGTCGGAGCCGCAATCTTTACCAGATAATAGGCAGCGCCGCTCGACGGGTCGGGTTCAAACCAACCGCGGTTCTCGCGGGTGAGAATTTCGAAGTAGTAGATCAGATCCCAGTTCACTGGAATATCAGGGCCCGGAATCGTGAAACTCACGGACGCAGCTCCGGGCGCGTCCACCGTCTTGGGCGGCAAGGCTGGATTCGTGGTCCGATAGTGCAGACGAACGGATGCCACGTCCTTCGCCGGGGTGATCTGCAGCGTCAGCGTGAGCAGCTGGTCGGGAACGGAGTTCTTGACCGCAGTATGGGTGAATTGAGGAGGAGCTGGCAGCTTGAGGATTTCCGGGATCTGAACCGCCGAACTCGTATCCTGATCCTTGCGGCGCTGGGCGATTAGATTCAAACTGACCCGGAGATCAGGAAGGTCCCGGTTCCCGCCCATGGACTCCCAAACCGCAGCGGCGCCGCCCAGCTCTTTTTCGGCCTGGTCGAGGAACCTAACATCCCTGGCTTGATCAAACGCTTCCAGGTCATAGTCCGCCCGTTGCTTATACGCGTGATAACGGGCTAGTTGTCCTAACAGCTTGAAGTCCAGCGCACCGGCTTTATCAAGGTTGGCGGCTTCGGCGATCAGCAGGTCCGCGGTCTCGAGCGGCGTCTGTTTCGCCGAACCGATGCGAGCGATTCTGTTCTGCACCGACTCCGAAATTGTGGCGGCGGGCCCCCAATCATCCGGCCGCGGACGCTTGACACTCTCGGTCCAGACGCCCGGATTGGCTGGAGGCCACGTGTACATATTCGGATCGGAAAAGTGGGCATCCTCCAGCAGCCGAATCACCTGGCCTGCAGCCCTGTAATCCTCGATTTTCTCGCCCTTGGGCGGCTTGGTCTTGGGATCGTAACCCAACCGGCCCCAGAGCCAATAGAAGAGCTGATGCCGATCCGGCTCCCAGCGGCCAGGCTCGATCGGTGGATCGATTTCGAATCCTTCAGGCCAGGATACCCGCGAGAGACGCAAAGCGATGCCGGCTTGTTCGGCAGCCCTCAACAGCCCCGGCTGCCGCAGCGAACCCAAGACATCGAGAGTAACCCGGTGACCGGCTTCGCGGAGGGCGGGAAATACGGAATCACGAATAACCGAAACTTGCTGATCTGCGCTGAGGCCGGACTCCGGGTCAGCCAGCATTTGCACGCCGCGAATCATGGGACACGCGCTGAAAAGCTTGCGCAAGGCCTCGTGGGTGTAGCGGCTCACGTTGAACCCGGTAAGGCCTTCTACATTTGAATCGACCGACTCACCATTCTGCTCCCATAGACCGAGAGTGAAGTCGATCGCATAATCGGCGGCCGTTTGCGAAATGAAACGCAGCATTCGCAGGTTCCGTTCGCGCCGTTCGGGAGTGAGTCCCGGCACCTTGACGCTTCCGAAACCGTCGACGGCGACCCAATAGGGATAAGGAGGCGCCGAATGCGGCGTGGCGAAGATCAGATTGAAGCGGTTGAAGCGGTTCCTGGCCAGGAGTTGGAAATACTCACGCCAGAACTCTTCGGAGGTGTACCACGGCTTCTCCAGGTCGGCCGTGTGGACAAGAATGCGAACGCCTCGGGTGGCCGTCGCGGGGACGCCGTGCGCCAGCGCCAGCCTGCCGTTCGAGCGGACCTGATCCGCTGCTTCGAGCAACCCATACATCAAGCCGCGCAGATCGCCGCCAGTGATGTGCGCGCCGCCGGCGGTATAGGGTTCTATTCGATAGGTCTCAGGAGGATCGATGCTCAGCTCGGTTTTGGCTTTCCACTTGAGCTTGCGAGCAGCCAGAGCGGCGTTGAGTTCGTTCATGCCGAACTCGACTGGGCCAGCGGTAGCCGCAACAGCACAGGCGACGAGAACAGCACAAATGTTAATCGACGACCGCACTCCAACCTCTCCTCGACAAATCCCAGTAGATCACGGCACCGCCCACCAATCCGCCCGCCAGCAGCAACAAACCGATGCCGGTCTCATGAAGCAACAGCTTGCCGACGCCGAACAAAATTCCGTAGATCAGCACACAGCCAGCGATCCAGTCGAGCAAGTTTGAAAGACCGTCCTGGGCAGGCTTCACTTCCGGAGCCAGGCGCGCGATTGGCCCCCAGCCCGCGCCCGAGGGACGGGTCCGCCGATAGAACGCGACCAGCACGTCCTTCGGTTCGGGCGGCGTAAGAAACGTCGTGGCGAGCCAAACCACGGTCGTGATGCCGACGGTGATGATCATCGTCCAGGCGAAGTCCACTGGCTTATCGGTATCGAGACCGTAGCCGCGTTGCAGGATTGCCGAAACCACAAACGCGGAGATCATCGCGGACACTTCACTCCAGGCATTCAAACGCCACCAATACCATCGTAGTAGCAATGCGCTTCCAGTCCCTGCGCCGGTGACGATGAGCAACTTCCACGCGCCGGAAATGGACGCCATATAAAAGGTGACCACCGCGGATATGATCGTCAACAGCACGGTGCAAAGCTGTGAGACCGTCACGTAATGCCGGTCACTCGCGTGAGGTTTGACAAAGCGCCGGTAAAAGTCATTGACCAGATAACTCGCGCCCCAGTTGAGCTGGGTGGCAATGGTGGACATGTAAGCCGCGGCAAAGGCGGCGATCATCAGGCCGCGCAACGACGAAGGAAGATAGGCGATCATTACGCGGACGTAACCCGTATCGGGATCCTTCAATCCCGGAAAAAGAATCAACGACGTCAGCGCGACCAATATCCAAGGCCATGGACGCACCGCGTAGTGCGCCACGTTGAACCACAGCGTGGCCAGGAGCGAATTCTTTTCGTCGCGCGCGCTGAACATACGCTGCGCGATATATCCTCCGCCGCCGGGTTCGGCGCCGGGATACCAGGTGGCCCACCAATTTAGAGAAATATAGACGAAAAACGTGATCATCGGCATCCAGGCGGACTTGAGATCCGGCACGAAACTCAACACCGAGCCCTGCCCGCCGCGCGTCGCGTCGATCGCCACGAGCTTCGCTTTCATGGAATCGATTCCGCCGACCGCGCGCACCGCGAATACGGCCAGCACGATCACCATTCCCATCTTGATGACGAACTGAAACATGTCGGTGACGAGAACGCCCCACAGCCCGGACAACGTCGAGATGGAAGAAGTCAGAGCGATCATTCCGATCACGATAAAGAGCGCCTGAAGCTTGGTCACGCTGAGAACCAGCATCAGGATGTCGACCATCGCTTTGTTGACCCATCCCAGTATGATGCAGTTGATCGGAATGCCGAGGTACAGGGCGCGGAACCCGCGCAGGAACGCAGCGGGGCGGCCGGCATAGCGGATTTCGGAGAACTCGATATCGGTCATCACGCCCGAACGCCGCCAGAGCCGCGCGTAGAAGAAGACGGTGAGCATCCCGCTCGCTACAAAGGACCACCACAGCCAGTTCCCCGCAATGCCGCCGACCGCCACCATGCCGGTGACCGCCAAAGGCGTATCGGCGGCAAAAGTAGTGGCGACCATGGAAGTGCCGGCGAGCCACCACGGAGCGTTGCGGCCGGAGAGAAAAAATTCGTTGACATTGGCGCCGGCTCGCGCTCTGTAGTAGAAGCCAACCGCCAGATTGAAAACGAAGTAAAGCGCGACCACTGCCCAATCGAGGAAGGTGAGATGCAAGCTGGCATTATAGATCAATGCAGGCTTGCCCGTTCCTCGTGGCGAGCACCCGGGGCGAAGACCGTCAGTGACAAGCGATGGCTAAACGGGGCAAGATCGCCGTGCCGAGCCAGAAATGCTCGATCAATTTTCGCAGCTCGATCAGGGCGTCCAAATCGGCCGGCTTCGGGATATAGCAGTTGGCGTGCAGATCGTACGAATTGCGTATATCCTCCGGGCTGGTGGACGTGGAGAGAACCACCACCGGAATCTGGCGCAAGCTTCGGCGGTCTTGCGGGACTCCACCTCTTTAAGCAAGGCTCGGTTCGCCCGCTTGAGTTCCGCTGGAGTGAGTTGGTCCCCGGGTTCGGCTAACTCAGAATTTCGCACGAAAAATGAGTGTCGCACGTGCCTGCCTTTTCTCCGGGGTTAAAATCCGAAGTGAAACGAAGAGCGGACTACAGTGGAATATTCCCGTGTTTCTTTTTGGGCATCGTGTCCACTTTGTTCTCGAGCATCCGCAAGCCCCTAATCACGCGCAGCCGCGTCTGCCTGGGCTCGATCACGTCGTCGAGGAATCCCAATTCGGCCGCAATGAACGGAGTGGCGAATCGTTCCCTGAACTCCTCGATTTTGCCGCGGCGCACCACTTCCTGCGCCTCAGGCGATCCGGCCGCGGCCAACTCGCGGCGATACACGATGTTGACCGCGCCCTCGGCGCCCATCACCGCGAGTTCGGCCGTGGGCCAGGCCAGGTTGAGATCCGTGCGCAGATGTTTTGACCCCATAACGCAGTACGCCCCGCCGTAAGCCTTGCGCGTGATCACCGTGATTTTCGGCACGGTGGCTTCGGCGTACGCGTAGAGCAGCTTCGCGCCATGCCGGATGATCCCGCCAAATTCCTGTGCCGTTCCCGGAAGGAAACCGGGCACGTCCTCAAACGTCAAGATCGGGATATTGAACGCATCGCAAAAGCGGACGAAACGGGCGCCCTTGGTGGAGGAATCAATATCCAGGCAGCCGGCCAGATACGCGGGCTGATTCGCCACCACCCCGATACTTCGCCCGTCCATCCGCGCGAATCCGATTACGATATTCCGGGCCCAGTGTTCCTGAACCTCGAAGAACTGACCGTGATCCACAATAAGACGGATCGCGTCCTTGATGTCGTACGGAAGATTGGATGCCTCCGGCACAAGCGTGTCGAGCGCGGGCTCTTCGCGATCCGCTGGGTCTCCGTTCGCGCGAACGGACGATTCATCGCGATTATTCTGCGGCAGGTAACTGAGCAGTTCACGAATCATGCGCAGGCACTCGGCGTCGTCATGCGCCAGAAAGTGCGCGACGCCGCTGGTGGCGTTGTGGGTCATCGCGCCGCCGAGTTTCTCTTTGGTCACATCTTCATGCGTCACTGTTTTGATGACGTCCGGCCCGGTGACGAACATGTGACTCGTGTGATCGACCATGAAAATGAAATCGGTCAGCGCCGGAGAGTAGACCGCGCCTCCCGCGCAGGGCCCCATCACCGCCGAGATCTGCGGCAAAACGCCGCTGGCCAGAGTGTTGCGAAGAAAGATGTCGGCGTATCCGGCGAGCGAGGCGACTCCTTCCTGAATGCGCGCGCCGCCCGAGTCGTTCAATCCGATGATCGGCGTGCCTGTCTTGAGCGCGAGATCCATGATCTTGACGATTTTCTTCGCGTTCGCTTCTGAAAGAGATCCGCCGAGAACGGTAAAATCCTGCGCAAACACGTAGGCCGGACGGCCGTGTATCAATCCGTAGCCGGTGACGAAGCCGTCGCCGTCGACCGTCTGCTCTTCCATTCCGAAATCACGGCAGCGGTGGCGAACCAGCTTGTCCATCTCCTCGAAGGAGCCTTCATCGAGCAGCAGATCGATGCGCTCGCGCGCAGAGAGTTTCCCTTCGCGATGCTGGCGCTCCCGGCGCTCTTCCCCGCCCCCGGCTTCGGCGTTGGCATGGCGCCGGCGGAGTTCTGTGATGCGATCGGACATAGAAAGACTAGGGTAGCGTGCTCCCACAGACCGCGCGCAATACCGCCGGCGAAAGGCGGCCGTCAAGCTGCTGGAGTCGCCGATGGCACGGACTTCCTACAGTCTCGAGACGGGCGCAGAGAGTGTTTTCCGTTCATATCGACAGGAGGCGCTGACTCCGCACAAGTTGCACCGGGGCTTCTCATCAAGACAGATGCCCTGCGGCAAGTCGTCCAGGTCCTGCCCCTCCATCTGGCCGTATACGACGAATACCAAGTCGACGTACCCAATTGGTTCCTGAGTTGCTTCGGCGATTTGGCGACCTACCTCAACAATTTGCCAGAGCTGCTCATCGGTTAGCTTCTGTGGGTTTGGATGGTCAGCACTCGGCAGCCCATCGACGAGCCGCAACCGTGAGAAGATGCGAGCGACCACGCGGTCCGGCTTTACGAGGTCGTAGCCAACCTCCATGAGGTAGTGGAACGAAGTTATCCTGCCGAGAAATTGTCCCTTTAGCTCTTTCCAGAGGCTACGGAGGTCCGCTGCGCTCTTTCGGCCTGTCTGCAGGTCCTCAACGCTCGCGATACCGCCCAGGTATGCGGCGAAGGAGTGATGCTTTTTGACGACTTCAGCGAACCTCTTTACGTTGCGGATGCACGTCCGGATTTTACGCTCGTTCCTGAGCATCTTTGGGTCGGCGAGGATGTCTTGGATATCTTTCTCAACGTATCTGGCCGCCACCGAGTAGCTAGGGAAATGTCTGTCGATTGCCGGCATTCTGACGGTCACGCTAGGTCTATGACCGCGCGAAAGAGTTCTTATCGTAGCCGAACTTCTTGCGAGCTTTCTGCCGGCTGAATCGCCAGTCAATCTTGATCTTGTCGCGATTGACCTTCCGGTTCCAGGCGTGT